>JAAESS010000028.1 GCA_024229195.1 Flavobacteriales bacterium
ACATTCCTGAGGCAATAGCTAATATTCAGGAAATTGTAGACAAGATTGAAGTATTCTCGTTAGCTAGAGATGTTCTTTTACCAGCATTTGATATTCCAGTTGAATTTCAATCGAAAGAAGACCAAGAAGACGGTGGAAAAAGAGGTGAAAATAATTATCTAAAACATATCACTTTTATTGGTGCAAAAAAACGATACGGTGAAATTACAGAGTCTATAAAAGAGCGACTTAATTTTGAATTAGAAGTTATTGAAAATACAGGATATCCAGGGTATTTTTTGATTGTAGAGGATTTTATTAGAGAGGCAAGAAAGATGGATGTTTCTGTTGGCCCAGGTAGAGGATCAGCTGCTGGTTCTGTTGTTGCGTATTGTCTTTGGATTACCAATATAGATCCCATTAAATATGACTTACTTTTTGAGCGTTTCTTAAATCCAGAACGTGTATCCATGCCTGATATTGATATTGATTTTGATGATGAAGGAAGAGGAAGAGTAATGGACTATGTAATTAATAAATATGGAGCTAACCAGGTTGCTCAAATCATCACCTATGGAACCATGGCTGCAAAATCCTCCATTCGTGATACAGCAAGAGTACTTGATTTACCGCTATTTGAGGCAGATAGAATTGCTAAATTAATACCAAATGTAAAACTGAAAAATATTTTTGGAACAGATGAGAAAAGCAAAGGGAAAATTGCTGCTTTACGTTCTGAAGAAAAAGACATGGTCAACGAATTAAAAGCCATGTCAGAGGGAGACGGAATAGAATCTGAAACCATTAACAAAGCTGCTATCCTAGAAGGATCTGTAAGAAATACAGGAATTCATGCCTGTGGGGTTATCATCACTCCCTCAGACATCACCAATTTTGTTCCGGTAGCTCTGGCAAAAGATTCAGACATGTATGTTACTCAGTTTGATAATTCTGTTGTTGAAAGTGCCGGCTTATTAAAAATGGATTTTTTAGGGTTAAAAACATTAACGCTCATAAAAGATACCGTAAAAATTGTGAAAGCCAGACATGGTGTTCTTCTAGATCCAGAAAATTTCCCGTTAGATGATGAAAAAACGTATGAATTATTTCAACGTGGTGAAACCATTGGAATTTTCCAGTATGAATCACCAGGTATGCAAAAGCATATGCGTTCTCTTAAACCTACTGTTTTTGGAGATTTAATTGCCATGAATGCATTATATAGACCTGGTCCAATGGAATATATTCCATCGTTTATTAACAGGAAACACGGCAAGGAGGATATTGAATATG
>JAAESS010000029.1 GCA_024229195.1 Flavobacteriales bacterium
CGATACAAGAGAGACTGCTATTCCTTACTTTAAATGGCAGGAAGGAGTAACAACCTTCCCCCCTCTCACCTATACAGATGAAGAGGCCCAACAATTACGAATTGAACTTGGGATATTAAATACTCGAACTGTACGTATTGGGGGTATTTTTCTTTATGGATTACGTTATGAATCAAAAGAGTTAAATGAATACAGAAAAATTTGGGGGGCTATTGATAAGAATAATCTAACACTGAAAACAAAAACTGATCCTTCTGATATATCACATATTTTTGTCTATCTAACTAATGAATCACGCTATATTAAAGTTCCTTGCATAACAGATATTAGCTATACATCAGGCCTTACGTTATTTCAGCATCAAACCGCTCAAAAATTACAAAGAACTAAAACAAGATTACAAATAGAACATGAAAAACTCGCTGATTCACGTATGTATGTCGAAAATAGAATTGCGGAAGAAGTAGAAAAAATCAAATCTAGTAAAAAACGTACTACGAAAACTACCCATGCATCAAAGATAGCTCGGCACCAAGATATTGGTAGTCATACTCAAAAGTCGATTCAAGTACCTAATGAGCAAAGTGAAATCAAAAAACTGAATAAAAATGAACATGATGTTTTGAATAGGTGGGATGAACAATTTGATGATTTAGAGGGATTTTGATGCATACTTTAACTTCAACTCAAAAAGATCAACTCATCAGCTTTAATCAATGCTTTATTGAGTATCCAATAATTACTCATATCTACTCTATTTTTGATGATTTACGAATGAATCAAGGTTTAGGTGCAGAACCACAATGTATGCTCTTACTTGGTGATACTGGCTCAGGAAAATCAGCACTCATTAATAACTATCTGTTACGACAACCGCCATCAAATTTTTCCGCACTCAGTTCATTACCCGTTTTACATACACGTATCCCACGTAGAGTGAATAACGAACAAACCATGTATCAACTGTTGACTGACTTAGGACAATCACCTTCAGGATCGAGAAGAGCAAAACGCTCAGAAATCGCTCTCGCCGAAGGAGTCGTTCGAGCTTTACAACGTAAAAAAACAGAA
>JAAESS010000030.1 GCA_024229195.1 Flavobacteriales bacterium
GATGAAATTGGTCACGTGAAGATTGGCAATCACTGGTTTCATTACCTATGTAAAGATAGAAATTTAGACCCTATTTCGACTTTTGACGGACTCATAAAAAAACATATCGGTTCAACTTTAAGAGGACCTTTCAATGTTGAGGCAAGACTGCTCTCAAATTTTACTCAAGCTGAACTAGAATATCTTGATTGCAAGGATCTATCATGAAGTTAAGTAATCTCGTCCATTGCCTCATTGGCTAAAGTATCAGCCATATCGTTCCCAGGGTCGTCGCTATGACCTTTTACCCAATGCCAATTTATAGAAAATTTCTGATTAAGTTCATCCAATCTTTTCCAGAGTTCAATATTCTTGACAGTTTTTTTGTTGGAATTTTTCCAATTTTTTACTTTCCAGTTGGCTATCCACTCGTTAATGCCATGAATAACATACTTTGAATCGGTATACAGGTCTACTGAAATATCATTTGATTTTAGTATCTCTAATGCCTTTATAGAAGCAGTAAGTTCCATTTTATTGTTTGTGGTGTTATGCTCTGCTCCTTTTAATTTCTTATCATGATCTTTATAGCGAAGCCAAACTCCCCAGCCACCAATCCCAGGGTTACCTCGACAACCTCCATCTGTATAAATAATTATTTTTTCCATAAAATTATTTCCGGTCTATGTTTATTTGCATCCAGAACTCAAGTAAGGCTAAATGCCACAACCTTGAACCATTTAAAGCAGTCATATAGCTTCTTGGAGAGTTGATTACGTCGTTGACATATTTTTGATTGAATATTCCTCGATTTGTGCAAGCATTTGAAGTTAGTATATCAGACATAAATTCTAAATACTCTCCCTGTACATACTTCAAAGCAGGCATTGGGAAATAACCTTTTTTTCGATCGATTACACTGGCTGGCAATAAATCTCTTGCAATCTTTTTTAAAGGGAATTTTCCATCATCTTTCATTTTCAAAGAGGTCGGCATTTTTAAGGCCCATTCAACTAAATCTGTATCCATAAAAGGTACGCGTGCCTCTAATC
>JAAESS010000031.1 GCA_024229195.1 Flavobacteriales bacterium
AAAAATATTCTTGGCCATCATCCTGATCGTCTAATTTTAATCTTTTTCTGAGGTACCATCTGATTTCATTGTTTTTACCCATTAAATCCTTGTACCAGAGGGTATTATATATAGATTCGTCAAAACTCTCATACCAGCTGCTAATCATTTTGTTTCCCTCAAAACGTTGCCATCTGACCACACCGAAATCAGCCAAGCTGTCGCTGGCAAAGACATAACTCGTATTTTCCTTTCTCGCTACAAATTTATGATCACCCTGAAAAAAACCTACTGAATTTAATGCACTGTTACTTTTCAATAAGTCAATGAAAATAGTTCTATTATAAATGGAGTCCTTTATGTTTAAGGTATCACCATATTTATTTTTTATGGAAGAGGCATCGTTTTTGACTCGGTTGGTAAATGCATCAAAAGTTTGATCAAACTTTTGAGCTTGCTTTGCAAAAGTATTTTCAGAGTAGGTCGGATTTTTCTTATTGAAATAATTATTTAAAATAATAATTAATCCACTTAAAATCAACAAAATAGATATAATATACTTTCTCATTGATCAATATTTAACATGAGATATGTCTTTGGTTGTACTTCTATCAAAAATACATTATTCTATTGATTGCAGACTAAAAAATATATGAATTAGCAAAAATGAATTAGGATAAAATTAAAGTAGAAACCTGTAATTCACAGATACTAAAAAAGATTTTCTATTTCCTATTAAGCCGGCTTCAGATCTGAACATCCATCTTTTATCCAACTGAAATTGTCCTCCAATTGTACCATTCCATTTTTCCTTGACTTGTTTGTCCATCCCATAACGAATAATGGATTCACCGTCGGCTGCTTCAATTCGTTCAACGATAGGAGTTAAAACCTGATCTGCTAATACCTTTTGGCCAATGCTTGCATCATTGTCATACCAATCATAATAATTGGTTACAATTTCATCTCTTCTTTCCCAGGATTCAGGTGGTAAGGCGTCTATCAGCTTGATCTCGCCATTTGTTTCAGAATTCATTTCCATTCTCATGGTTCCTGCCCATAATGCGATATTCCGGTCTGGTCTGGTTTTAAATTTAAATGTATGGCCAAACCTAATTCCAAGAACATTCACTCTTACTGGTTTGTCAAGGAGTTCTGGTTTACTCCAGGTCCAATTGGCATCTACTGAAAACCATACAGGGCCAATTCCTCCAGCTCCCATAACACCAAATCCGGCTGTTGACAAACCTTGTTCAACATTTGAGTATAAGGGGAAAGGAGTTGTTAAATTTACCTCAGTTTTTGATTGACCACCTCCTAAAATACCGTAGACATTAAGAAATGGAAATACCCAGATATCCGGTCTTACATTATAAGCATAAGAAGTATTTGTGTTCTCACCAAATTCAATAAATCCTACATCAGTTAAAGGAATATCTACATTGTTAGTTTTTAAACCCAATTGAAGGTTATCAAACTCAAGATTTTGTTTCATCCAGATATAGTTTCCCATCAGACCAATAGGATATGGAATATCAAATCCTTTTTTATAGGCTCCCTGGCCAAGAATAGGGAAAACATAGTTGTATTCAACTTGTTTTAAACTGTCCGTATATACCTCATGCTTTGTTTTGATCATTGTACTGGAATATTGACCTGAGACGATAGGCATACCAAAGATTAATAGTAAGGCATACCCAAAAAATACTTTTACTGATTTAGTCATTTTTATTTTTTTTTTCTTTTTTTCTGGCTTTTTTTGCCTCTTTTTTCTTTGTTTTTTTCTCCTTAATTGATGCTTTCATTGCTTTCGCTTCTTCCTTTTTTTCAAGACTTAAGCCAATCGGAACGTTTACTTTTAAAAACAATGAGCTGTTATTTGTTCCTGATTTATCCTTGTAGACATCCAGAAAACCATAATAATATCTAATACCAATTGACCAGCCAAGACCTTTAAGAAGTCTAATTCCTGTACCTGCAGATAGACCCATATCAAAGCGATTGATCATATCCGTATTGGTTTGTCTGATTCGAGCCTCGTTACCGTCGACTTCAGAATCAAATTGAATAAATGCTTTTGTGGCCAGACCAAACTGAGGGCCCAATTCTACATATGTATTATTTTTGAATTTATACTTGGCCAGGGCCGGAACAATAAAATAATTGAGCCGCTGTTTATATTCACCCTCAGCGTCATAGCTAGTCGCATTCAAAAACTCTAGATCCTCTTCGGTCAAGTTGTCTAAACCCAGAGTTGATTTGACCAAAACTCCAGTATTTAAATACCACTGTTCCTTCACTTTTATATCAAAATAAAACCCCAAATTTAATTCACGATTAAAACTACTGGAATCCATATTTCCAATTTTTGAAAAATTCATTCCTCCATCCAATCCAAATTCGATTTTTCCAGTATTTAGTTTATCACCCAACAATAAGGCAATGAGAACCTGAGATTGACTGGTATAACCAATCAATAATACAAATATAAGTAAAATAGTTTTTTTCATATTTATTTATCTATTTCACGGTATATCCTTTACCTTCCATACAAGCTGCAAAAGCTTTGTTATAATCATTGGCCAGTTCTTTTTGCATTTGTGCAGCTCCTTGATTATTAGCTTGTTGTTGTCTTTCATCATTTACTACTTTTGCTCTTCGGCCCCTGACACCTCCAACGACTGCACCTATAGCAGCACCTTTACCAGCATCTCCTGCAATGGCACCAATAGCAGCACCTCCGGCAGCTCCAACTGCTGCACCTCCAACAGCTGATCCATCAGCAGATCGATCTACTTCCGCACCAACAACTTGGGTTGGATTAATTGGATCATATCCAGTTTGATTTTTCGCCCAGTTAAAACAAGCCATTTCATCGGCTTCTTGTGTTGTAGCATTCTGATTATTCGCAGGAAAGACATATAAACCGAGGCTGTTTCCAATGCTTTGCGCCTCAATAGATGATAAAGTCAGTAAACAAACAAACAATGATGTGTATAATATTTTATTTTTCATAATTTCTTGATAAAAGGTTTTTAAAGGTCTTCCGGATTAATAAATACATAGCCCAATTGTTCAAGTGCATCAGCTTCGTTGTAAAATGTCAGGCTTTTCAAAATTTTTCCATTTTTAATGAGATAAACAGAATTTGATAAGATGCTAATTTCTTTATTATTTTCTTTGTACACAATTGTGAGGTCAGCCCAATTGGAAACCCAATCACCTTGATCTGTTTTTACAGCAATATTTTGTGATTTTGAATAGGATATTTTTTCATATAAATTTTCTACATTGTTTTTCCAATTCTTGATTGCCTGATCTTTGTTCAAAGAGTCATTTCTTGATGGACCGATTCCTATATAGTCATCATCTAGGATATTATCCATAGCTTCAAAGTCTAAATTCTCAACGGCTTCAATGTAACTACCAATAAGTTCTATATTTTCTTTGGATTGATCATTAGATACGCATGAGGACAATAATAAGACCAACAGAATGGCCAAAAGTAAATTTTTCATAATTAAACGGTTTAATTCTTTATCGAAAGTACGATTATTCATTTCAAAAATAAAAATTTATGCTCACCAAATATTCGATATTGACCATATTTTCATAGTCCAAAGTTAGCAATTAAATAAATTTTTTAAGAATAATGATAAAATACCTGCTTGATAAGTTGGTTTTACAACATGTAGAATTTCACTTACTTGAACTTATAATAAAAACTTAAGATAAACTGTGAATGAGAGGTGTCTGCTAGGGCCGCGTTAAAATCTGAATTTTCAGGAATTAAATTATCCGTAATAAAGCTGGTTTCGGTTTCAGAAAATCCGGTTTCCCATCTTATATCAGCACCAATTTTCCCAAAATTAAGGCCTAAACCAATTTGTCCGGAGACTATAAAATCATCAGAAGTTACATTCGAAACAGTTTGAACTGCATCAGGTATAGAAAGCTTGGTATTCATGATATATGAAAAATTTGGACCCAAAAACAAACGACCTATTGTGAAGACTCTAAAACCTATAAGAACGGGCAGTTCTAATTTGTCCATTTTTAATTTCCCACTATCAGTTTCAAAATCATAACTACTTTCAGTGTGCGTGTAGATCAATTCAGGTCTGATATAAAGAAACAAGGGTAATTTTATTTCTGATAAAATCCCAATATGATAGCCAACTTCTTCATTTGAAGAAAACTTCTCAAAAGAATTTGGATCATCTAAAGAAAAGGCACGAAGATCTCCATTTGAATTATAATTCACACCGCCTTTTAGACCCCAATTTAAGATTTGAGCACTCACATTCAGTGAAAAAGACAAAACCGCGATAAACAGATATACTTTTTTCATCTTGGTATTTTTGTAATAATGAATTATTTTCTTTCGATTGCTCTTTTTACAGCAGCAACGATAGCGATATCATTTAATTTATACTTTTCCATTAATTGTACCGGTGTACCAGACTCACCAAATTGATCATTTACAGCAACATATTCTTGTGGAACAGGACTGTTTAACGAAAGAGTTCTTGCAACACTCTCACCCAATCCTCCAAGAATATTGTGTTCTTCAGCCGTTACAATACACTTTGTTTTGGCAACAGATTCTAGGATCGCCTCCTCATCAAGAGGTTTGATCGTATGGATGTTAATGACCTCGGCACTTATTCCCATTTCTTCTAATTTTTCAGAAGCCTGTAATGCTTCCCAAACTAAATGACCAGTGGCCACAATGGTCACATCTGCACCATCGGTTAATTTTATCGCTTTTCCAATTTCAAACTTTTCATTTTCGGGCATAAATACCGGAACCGCTGGTCTACCGAATCTTAAGTATACAGGGCCTTGATGTTCTGCAATAGCAATTGTTGCTGCTTTGGTTTGATTATAATCACAAGGATTGATCACGACCATTCCTGGAAGCATTTTCATCATTCCAATATCTTCAAGTGTTTGATGCGTTGCTCCGTCTTCACCAAGAGTCAAGCCTGCATGTGAAGCACATATTTTGACATTTTTTCCGGAATAGGCAATAGATTGTCTGACTTGATCATATACCCTCGCAGTTGAAAAATTTGCAAAAGTTCCTGTAAAAGGAATTTTTCCTCCAACTGTTAATCCAGCTGCTATACCCATCATATTTGCCTCAGCAATACCAATTTGAAAAAATCGCTCTGGATTTTCATTCTTGAATTCATCCATTTTCAGTGATCCAATCAGGTCAGCACATAAAGCTACTACGTTCTCATTTGTTCTGCCTAATTCAGCCAGTCCGGCTCCAAAGCCTGAACGGGTATCAATTTTTTTTGTAAAAGTGTATTTTTTCATCAGTGTCTAAGAAAATATAGGGTTGCAATGCCGCAAAAATAGGAATTTAAATTTGTTTAAAAATGATTTAAAGAGATAATTGATGGTTTAAATCTTATGCAATGCTTCATAGAATTTTTGAACAGGAAAACCAACCACATTTAGATAACTTCCTTCAATTCTTTTAATGCCAATAAAGCCCAACCATTCTTGTATTCCGTATGCTCCTGCTTTATCAAATGGCTTAAAATTCTCTATGTAATAATTGATCTCATCATCAGAAAGTTCTTTAAAAATCACTTTGGTAACGTCAGATACTATGACTTGTTTACTTGTTGTTGTTAAAGCGACAGAACTAATCACTTCGTGAGTTTTACCCGAAATTAACTTCAACATTGCGATTGCTTCATCCACGCTATCCGGCTTTCCCAAGGCTTTTCCTTGGAGCCACACAATTGTATCGGCTGTGATCAATATTTGGTTTGGATTTAATTCACTCAGAAAAGGAAAAGCCTTAAGTTTTGCCAAATATTCACTGATTTCTTTACCTTTTAGGTGATTTGGATAGGATTCATCTACCTCTTTGGTCCGAATTTCAAATTCTAGATTCAGGTCTTGTAAAATTGATTTTCTTCTGGGTGATCCCGATGCGAGGATAAGATGTCTCTGTTGAAGAATATTTTTGAGCATGATCAAATTAATAACATTGATAGAATTCCAAGCAACATGATCAACTTGAGTAAGCCGCTCAATTTGTGATAATCTTTCTTA
The DNA here is from genome assembly GCA_024229195.1 of Flavobacteriales bacterium. Classification (GTDB taxonomy): domain Bacteria; phylum Bacteroidota; class Bacteroidia; order Flavobacteriales; family Flavobacteriaceae; genus Lutimonas. The sequence goes on from JAAESS010000031.1 coordinate 6,058, forward strand.
TTGGAGGCTTTATATAACATTGTGATAAAGTAGAGTAGTGGTAATATAACTGCTCCTGATAGATAGTAACTTACTGGCTTATTTAATTTATAGGCCAGATAAATAACAATGTTTAAACCAAGTACCACTGCGATGCTACCGATGATCAACATCTTTTTTGTTTTCTCTTCTCCGTATAAAATCGGGAATGACTTGGCTTCAATAGCTTTATCTCCCTCTATATCTTCCATGTCCTTGACGATTTCTCTTAAAAAGGTGAGTGCAAATCCAAAAGCACCAAACATCAGAAACATATGAAGTATACCCTTTTGTGACTCTAAATTATAGTTGTTCGTTGCAGGTGCAACATCAAACACGGCAAGCATCAGTATGCAGAAAAGTACAACTGAAGACACCATAATATTACCTAATAAAAATGTCTTTTTTAGGTGTTTAGCATATTGATGTAGAAGTAATGATGTAAGTAAGTATATCATGAAGTAGGAGGTGTGTCCTATGTGATAAGACAAGTACATTCCTAAGACTAAACCAACAGAATTAAACCCAATGAACAGGTTCTGTGCCATCATTCTGGTGATCTTTTTGTCTACAAAGAGCTTTTCAGGTTTGTTGATAATGTCTGCTTTTACATCATACATATCATTTATGATGTAGCCTGCTATTGCAACAAAAGCTGTTGATAAGGTAAGAAGTGCAAAATGCAAATGATCCAAGCTCACCTGGATATTAAATTTTTCGAAGAGGATATATTTAAACAGGTATTGGATCAAAATGATCATCAAGATATTCTTCCATCGAAAAAAAATCAAATAATCTTTGAGGGTCATGAATAATTTTTCTTTAATCGGTCAATTGATTTCTTGTGATCACGGTCTTTAAGGACCTGTCTTTTGTCGTATAATTTCTTTCCTTTACATAAGGCGATCTGTAGTTTTGCCCAACCTTTTTCTGTGACAAATAATTTTAAAGGTATGATCGTTAATCCGACATTTTGAACTTCTTTTTGAAGTTTTTTTAACTCTTTTTTGTTCAGTAATAGTTTGCGTTCGCTTTTTGATCTGTGGTTATAAAAGCTGCCAAAACTGTATTGTTCAATAAACATATTGATCACAAAGAGTTCTCCTTTCTCATTGAATTCACAAAAACTTTCAGTAATTCTAGCTTTGCCCTCCCGAATTGATTTAATTTCGGTTCCGGTCAACTGGATACCTGCAATATAGGTATCAAGCACCTCATATTCATAGCGTGCCTTTTTATTCTGAATGTTGATCTTCTTTTGCATAGAGCAAATCTAAATAAAAAATACGCGAAAATTAAAATTTTCAATTCGAAATGACGTATCGCGGAAAGTTGAGAATAATTGATTGACTAGTTCAATCCTGTCCATTCAATTTTCACAAATCCATCTTGTAAAAAGTGATTGAGTTGTTTATCCTCTAATTTACCGGCATCTACCTCGTACATGGATACTAAATTATTCAATAATTCTGTTGTCAATTCGCCAGAATCATCTACCTCAATTTTAGCATTATAGTCGGAAGTCCTAAATAAAGGAACATTCTCATAAATCATTGGTTTTTCAAGTTTAGGACCAGCCATGGTAATGGTGGCTTCAATATTATCTGCATTGATATTAAAAACATGAGAACCTAAATCCTTGATAATAATTGTTCCGGAAATTTCTTTTACGTCATTTGTAGTGCAAGAAGAGAATGACATTATGCCAAAGCATAAAGCGCATCCCAATAAAATCTTTTTCATAACCCCTTATTTTTTTTATAGCAATTGTTCTTATCGAAGTCTATAACGCTAATAAATAGGGTTTTATTTTATTTATCCTAAAATATATATTTAATCATTCAGAATATCCATCAAGAGATTAAAATTTATTTTTAAATTCAATTTTAAACTTTTTTAAGCCGAGTTCCTACTTGCATTGATATTGCCAAAAAGAGACCTTGTGATGATCTTTTCATAAATTTCAAGCTCCTTTTTATCAGGCTTTTCTTGCGCATTCAGATCTTGTACTTTTTTCAGTGCATACTGCTGAATTGTGAGTAGGGGTAAAACTATAGAATCACGAACCTCAATAGATGCCTTACTTACAGGATAATTTTGCATTAACTCTGACTGATTTGCCAATTTAAGAGCCAGACGTTTACTTGTTTGAAACTCTTGATAGATCAATTTCCAAAAATCTCCGAATTCAGGATCATTTTCCATATAACGTGTTAATTCAAAAAATGATTTCTTCATCGACATCATACTGTTATCGATAAGGCTTTTGAAAAATTTTGAATTATTATAAAAAGAGATCACTTGATCAAAGGTACCATTCTCTTCAAATTTCAAGAGTGCCGTTCCGACCCCAAAAAATCCCGGTACATTTTGTTTTAGTTGACTCCAGGAGCCTACAAAAGGAATCGCCCTTAAATCACTAAAATTAAAAGCTTCTGAACTTTTCCTTTTAGAAGGTCTACTTCCAATATTGGTTTTTGCATAATATTTAAGCGTACTAATTTTTTCTAGATAGGGTAAAAATTTATCGTGATTTTTAAAATCAGAATAGGCCTTATAACTCATGTCGGCCAATTCATTCATGATATATTTTTGTTCTGCGGTAAGGGTATTTTTTGCACTATCAAAAAACTCATTACTCACACCAGAACTGATCAGTTGTTCCAGATTGTATTGGGCAGAGTCAGTGGTACCAAAATTCGAACTGATGGTTTGTCCCTGGATGGTTAACTGAACTTCCTCATTTTCAATTGTTGGACCAAGGGAAGCATAAAACTGATGTGTTTTACCACCACCTCTGGCAGGAGGGCCACCACGACCATCAAAAAAGATCACTTTGATATTGAACTTTCTTGATATTTTTGTCAGCTCTTCCTTTGCCTTAAATATGGACCAGTTGGCCATTAGATACCCTCCATCTTTGGTTCCGTCTGAAAACCCAAGCATGATGGTTTGTTTATTATTTCTGCTTTTTACATGTGCCCTGTATTCCTTGTTGCTGTACAATTGATCCATGATCCCTGCTGAATTCACCAAGTCATCTACAGTTTCAAACAGAGGAACAATGTCAACACTTAATTCTTTCTTAAAGGCAGTCATTTTCAACATGGCAAAGACCTGC
>JAAESS010000032.1 GCA_024229195.1 Flavobacteriales bacterium
ATGGCATAAGTCTGTTCACCATCAATTTTAAAGGCTGCATTGTCAATATCATGTGTACTTGCAATCACCTTATAATTATCTGGTAATTCAATAATAGTGTCACTGTGACTCATCCAAACCTGAGAACCTTCACTAATATTATCAAAAAGTTCATTATTATGGTCTATGAACGATAAGTTTGCCCTCCCATATTCACGCGAACTGGACTGACCAACTTTTCCTCCAAAGAAATGGACTAGATATTGTGCCCCATAACAAATTCCCAATAGGGGTTTTTTGCCTTTGATATCAGAAAGATCAATATGAGGTGCATCTTCATTTCGAACAGAATGAGGACTTCCAGACAAAATAACTGCCTGAAAATCATTTGCATCATACTTATTACTGTTGTATGGGTGAATTTCACAGTATATATTCAGTTCCCTTACCCGTCTTGCGATAAGTTGTGTTACCTGTGACCCAAAATCTAAAATTAGAACCTTGTTTTGCATCCGCAAAAATAAAATTAAATTCATAAAAATGACATACTTCGTTACATTTTTATCTGTCAATATTTATTCATACTTTTAATTTTGTTGAAAACTTCATACCGCTCATGAAAAACATCGTATTATCGCTTCTCTTTTTTGCAAATATTGGACTGATGTCTCAGACATCGGCTCAAAAACATGAGAATCATGACGATGAAATTCACTCAAGTGACGGCCATCATTCTGTTCATAAAAAACATTTGATCAGTGCTTCGATCAATCACACAATTATTTTTTCTGGGGTTAAAGATGGAAGTGCGAGGAGCCTGACACTTCCTTCGTTTGGGTTAAATTATACTTATTTCTTTAATGATAAATGGGCCATAGGATTGCATAATGATATCATCTTAGAAGATTTTTTAATAAAGGAAAGTAGTGCTTCTGAAACATTCTCAAGTAATGAAGGGAATGAAGAGTTTAAAGTAATAGAGCGGGGCACTCCCGTTTCTGCCGCCATCATGGTTATGTATAAACCTCTGCCATTTCTGGGGCTTATGGCTGGGGCCGGAAGAGAATTTTCCAGCCACAAAGATTTTACTGTGATCAGATTTGGAATAGAAACACCTGTTCACCTACCAAAAAACTGGGAATTATTTGGAGTACTGACCTATGACATCAACATTGATGCCTATCGAAGCCTTACCTATGGTATTGGAATTGGTAAGTTGTTTTAGATCGAAGTTTTATTTCCGGAAATTCTAATATATCCTTGAGGATGCGATACAGTTCCTTTAAAAGAATCTTTATCAAACCTCAGGAAAATATCGATCTGCTGCCCTTCAAACATCACATAGGCTCGAACTTTATTGTCATTATAGATCAATTTCCTCATAGGAATGATCCTATCCTCTAAAATGACAACGCCGGTTAGAACTTCCTGCTCATAATTAAATTTCAATGCTCCTTTGTGGTATTTAAAACCCATTGTAGGGGCTATATATTCCCATGAACCCAAAATTTTTGATGGGACATCGTCATTCTTTAAGGTATTGAAACCAGATAACAAGAATACCAATAAGACGGGGGTACTTAAAAGTAATAATTTTTTCATTTTTGTTTCGATGCTTTTTACAGCCGGCAAAAATAGTGAAAAATCACAGATATAGTAGTCTATATTCTAAAAAATAAAAAAACCATTGAGAAATTCTCAATGGTCATTTTTATTACTTGGTAAAACTTTTACTTATTTCTTAGTTCCCGTGATACCCAAAGAGCCTTGTGAATAAGAAACAGTACCCTCAAGTGCTTTCTTTGTAAAGTTTAAATTAAAACGAACCGTTTCTCCTTGAACATTCATCATGGCCTTTAAATTATTTTTTTCATAAACCATTTCTTCCATAGGTGTGCCTTGTCCTCCAATGATCATTTCACCAGATAATTCACCGTCAACCTTCTTTAAAACAAGAACACCTTTTTGATATTCATAAGGCGCATCAGGAATCGAATAATCCCATTCACCTAAAATTTTCTTCATCCCCATAAAGCTCTCGGCCACTGTAAAATTCTCTGCCATTGTAAAACTACTCATCACCACAATTGATAAGACTATCAGACTTTTTAATGCAACTTTTTTCATAATCTATGTTCTTTTAAATTTTTGATTCATTCAAATCTACTAAAAAAACACATAATTATTTAAATCTGAATAGATAATTTTCAAGTTAACAGGATGCAGGTAAATAAATAATTAAATAAGTCTTTAATAATATTTTATGTCAATTTAGGTTATCTATAATTCAAACAAGTTTAACCTATAAAAATAAAGATGAAACTAAAAAAAATGTTGATCGCAGTATTCTTATTTGCTTCAATTTTTACCGCTGAAGCTCAATCCTATGAATATAGAATAGTCACAACCATTGAATCAGTAGTTCCTATGGGACTGGGAAGATCAAGAATTATTTCTGCTCAGGAAGATAAAAACTATAAAGACTATACCTCATCCAGATCTGAGGAAAACAACAAGCAAAACAAATCTAAAAGAGGAGATGCTAAAGTTGATAATTTTGACGAAACCAAAATATTAAACTTTTTTAGTGCCGCCGGTATCAATTTTCAAAATATAGCTTCAAATGATGCTTTAATTTCGTCAAAAGTGAATACAATGATTGATGAAGGATGGGAACTAGCTTTTGTTACCAGTGGAGTTGAAAGCGACGCGGGAAAAGGTGACGGCCAAGGAATTTTTATTACTCGATTTATTTTTAAACGACTGAAATCTTGATAAAATTTTAATTTCTATTGAAACAAAAAAACCGTCACATTGAACATGTGACGGTTTTTTTTATCATTACTAATTAAAAATTAGTCTTCTTTTACTTCTTCAAAATCAACATCCTGAACATCATCAGCTCCGGCTTCACCACCTTCTGGTGCCGCTCCGGCATCAGGTCCTGGTTGAGCACCTCCAGCTTGAGATTCTTGTTGCGCTTTGTAAATTTCTTCTGAAGCAGCTTTCCAAGCTTCATTGATCTTCTCCATCGCAGCATCGATCAAACCTAAATCTTTTGATTCATGTGCCTTCTTCAATTCTTCCAATGAAGATTCAATCGGAGCTTTCTTGTCTTCAGAAAGTTTCTCTCCAAACTCTTTTAACTGACTTTCAGTCTGAAAAATCATCGCATCAGCGCCATTGATCTTTTCAGCAGTTTCTTTTGCTTTTTTATCAGCATCAGCATTAGCTTCAGCATCAGCTTTCATTTTTTGGATATCCTCTTCAGATAATCCTGAAGAAGCCTCAATACGGATATTGTGTTCTTTACCAGTACCTTTATCCTTCGCTGATACATTTATAATACCGTTTGCATCTATATCAAAAGTTACTTCGATCTGAGGAACTCCTCTAGGTGCTGGAGGAATTCCATCAAGGTGGAACCTACCTATTGTTTTATTATCAGCAGCCATAGCTCTTTCTCCCTGTAAAACATGGATTTCAACTGATGGTTGGTTATCAGCAGCCGTAGAGAATACTTGTGATTTTTTTGTTGGTATTGTCGTGTTAGACTCTATCAATTTAGTCGCAACATTTCCCATAGTTTCAATTCCCAGAGAAAGTGGAGTTACGTCTAATAAAAGTACATCTTTTACATCTCCAGTAAGTACACCACCCTGAATCGCTGCACCAATTGCAACAACTTCATCAGGATTCACACCTTTAGAAGGCTTTTTACCAAAAAACTTTTCAACTTCTTCCTGAATTCTTGGCATTCTTGTTGAACCACCGACTAAAATAACATCATCAATATCAGATTTGCTAAGATCAGCATCTTTCAAGGCTGCACTAACAGGACTCATAGATCTTTTTACCAAGTCATCTGATAATTTCTCAAACTGAGCTCTTGATAGAGTTTTTACAAGGTGTTTTGGGCCTGAAGCAGTTGCCGTAACATATGGCAAGTTAATTTCAGTTTGTGTACTTGATGACAATTCAATTTTTGCTTTTTCTGCAGCTTCTTTTAAACGTTGAAGAGCCATAGGATCTTTTCTCAAATCCATGTTTTCTTCTTTATTGAATTCATCTGCAAGCCAATCAATGATCACCTGATCAAAATCATCACCACCTAAGTGCGTATCACCATTAGTTGATAAAACTTCAAAAACTCCGTCACCAATTTCCAAAATCGAGATATCAAAAGTACCTCCACCAAGATCATAAACTGCAATTTTTCTATCTTGACCTGATTTGTCTAATCCATAAGCAAGAGCAGCAGCAGTAGGCTCATTGATGATTCTACTTACTTTCAAACCTGCGATCTCACCAGCTTCTTTAGTAGCTTGTCTTTGCGCGTCATTAAAGTATGCAGGAACTGTTACTACAGCTTCTTTTACTTCTGTTCCCAAATAGTCTTCAGCAGTTTTTTTCATTTTCTGCAAAACCATAGCCGAAATTTCCTGAGGTGTGTAAAGTCTTCCGTCAATATCAACTCTTGGTGTATCATTATCTCCTTTTACAACTTTGTAAGGAACTCTTTCTGCCTCCATTTTGCTCTCAGAAAACTTGTTTCCCATAAATCTCTTTATGGAATATACTGTTTTCACAGGGTTGGTAACAGCCTGACGTTTTGCAGGATCTCCTACTTTTCTTTCTCCTCCTTCAACAAAAGCAACAATAGAAGGCGTTGTGCGTTTTCCTTCTGCATTAGGAATTACAACCGGCTCATTACCTTCCATCACAGAAACGCAAGAGTTCGTTGTTCCTAAATCTATTCCAATTATCTTACTCATAATTTTATATTTTAATTTTTATCGATTCTTTGTTTTTTATTACTGCTTCTGTATAGTCAATGATTATGCCATTACATATTTTTAATTGATCTGTCACCTTTTTGACATTTTTTAATGACATAGTGACAGACAATATCTGAATACGGACCTGAATTGTCAACATATATCAATTGAATAATTTTATGTGTCATTTGTCGTTTATAAAGAAGAAACAATTTTTGAAGCAATGGTCAAGACCAATTATATTTTGAGAAAAACACTCCTGCTATTCATCTTATTTATCGGCGTCAATCGGATCCATAGCCAGGAAACCTATCCAAGAGAATTCAGAGGTGTTTGGGTCGCTACTGTTGGCAATATTGATTGGCCCAGTGCTAAAAACTTAAGTTCAGAACAGCAAAAAAAAGAAATTATATACCTGCTTGATCTATTTAAAAGCATGAATTTCAACGCTATTGTTTTTCAGATCAGGCCTTCTGCAGATGCTTTTTACAAATCAAAATATGAACCCTGGTCAATTTATTTGAATGGAGAGAATGACAAAGCACCTTTTCCTTATTATGACCCATTGGCATTCATAATCAAAGAAACACATAAAAGAGGTATGGAATTTCATGCCTGGCTAAATCCTTACCGGGCAGTTGTCAATTATAGAGCGTACAAATCAAACCCTTTTCCCCTGACTTATGAAAAACCTGAATGGTTTATCAAACACGGAAAAAACAAGTATTTTGATCCGGGTCTGCCCGAAGTTAGAGCTTACACCAATAAA
>JAAESS010000033.1 GCA_024229195.1 Flavobacteriales bacterium
AAAGGAAGGTATATGATTTCTAAAACGAGTTGAATAAAATTAGAAAGAATTTGTATTTATCATAATATATTTAATAGATTTTTGCTGCTTTAACGTGTTGTTTATTAAAAAATGATATTTATCATTTTTTTTTTAACTTTTATTGTAAAACATCTTACTTTTGTTTCTTATTTCTTAATATTTGAAAGCATTTGTGAATGGATAGGTTTTCCTTTTTAAATACCGTACATACTGGGTTTATAGAAGATTTGTATCAACAATATCTGAAAAACCCTGATCAGGTAGAGCCAAGTTGGAAGAGTTTTTTCCAGGGTTATGATCTTGCAAATTCAGACTACAGTTTAGAGCCTGATGAAATTGAAGTCGAAATACCACAACAAGTATATAAAGAATTCAAAGTCATAGAACTGATCAATGGTTATCGTACCAGAGGTCATTTGTTCACAAAAACCAATCCTGTAAGAAATCGAAGATCTTATACTCCTACATTAGAACTTGGGAATTTTGGATTGAATGATCAGGATCTTGATACTATATTTAATGCGGGAAGTATTTTAGGACTAAAACCAACTTCTCTTGCTGAGATCATCAGACATTTAGAAAGTATTTATTGTGATTCTATTGGTATTGAATACATGTTCATTCGAAATCCTGAAGAAATTCAATGGTGGCAGGAAAAATTAAATGAAAATGATAACCACCCGAATTACGAGGCAAGTACTAAAAAATATATACTTTCAAAGCTAAATCAGGCCGTAACTTTTGAACAGTTTCTTCAGACCAAATACGTGGGTCAAAAGAGATTTTCACTCGAAGGGGGTGAAACGCTTATACCGGCCTTAGGAGGACTCTTTCGGATAGCTGCTGAACGCTTTGATGTAGATGAGTTTGTTTTAGGGATGGCGCACCGTGGTAGGTTAAATACTTTGGTGAACATTTTTAGAAAACCAATAAGGGAGTTATTCAATGAATTTGATGGAAAAGATTATGATGAGGATGATTTTGATGGTGATGTCAAATACCACTTGGGATCTACCATACGGAAGACATTGAAAAGTAATAAGCAGATCACAATGAATCTGGTTCCGAACCCCTCTCATTTAGAAACGGTTGGAGCAGTGGCTGAAGGGATAGCCAGAGCTAAAATTGAAGAAGAATACCAGGGAGATTCTTCTAAGATTTTACCTGTTGTGGTGCATGGTGATGCAGCCGTTGCAGGTCAGGGAATTGTATATGAACTCATCCAGATGAGTAAACTGAAAGGGTATTCTACCGGCGGAACCGTGCATATTGTGGTTAATAATCAGATCGGATTTACAACAAATTATCTAGATGCGAGATCCAGTACTTACTGTACAGATGTTGCGAAGGTAACCTTGTCTCCTGTACTGCACGTTAATGCTGATGATGTAGAAGCAGTTACGCATGCTGTTTTAATGGCCCTGGACTTTAGAATGAAATTTAAACGAGATGTTTTTATAGATCTTCTCGGATACAGAAAGTATGGTCATAATGAAGGTGATGAACCAAGATTTACGCAGCCAATTTTATACAAAGCAATTGCTAAACAACCCAATCCAAGAGATATTTATAATGCCAAACTAATCAAAGAAGGAATAATTGATGAGCAATATCTTCCAAATCTGATTCAGGAGTATAAAGATTTACTTGAAAAAGAATTTAATAGGTCAAAAGATGATTCAGCGAGCAAAGTGAATCCGTTTATGGCTGATGTTTGGAGTGGATTTATGCATCAGGATCGAGATGGATTATTATTGAGTGTTGGCACAAAATATCCTAAATCTAGACTGGAGAATATTGCAAAAATTATTTCTACGGTTCCTGAAGATGTAAAACTCTTGAGAAAGGCTGAAAGGATACTTAGAGATCGTGCAAAAATGGTTTTTGAATCCAATAAATTGGATTGGAGTATGGGTGAAATTTTCGCCTTTGGAAGTTTATTGGAAGAAGGATATAATGTGAGAATTTCGGGCCAGGATGTTGAGAGAGGTACTTTCTCGCACAGGCATGCAATTCTCAGAGATGAGATCTCCTCTGAAAAAATCAATTTATTAAATTCAAATCCAAAAAATAAAGGTACGATGAGTATTTATAACTCATCTTTATCTGAATATGGAGTGCTGGGCTTTGATTATGGATATGCCATGGCAGCACCAAATACTTTGACCATATGGGAGGCACAATTTGGAGACTTTAGTAATGGAGCCCAAATCATGTTCGATCAATATATATCAGCTGCCGAGGATAAATGGAAACAACAGAATGGGATCGTTATTCTCTTACCACATGGTTATGAAGGCCAGGGTTCAGAGCATTCATCGGCCAGAGTAGAGCGTTATCTGCAACTTTGCGCCAATGATAATATGACGGTGGCTAATTGTACCAACCCAGCAAACTTTTTTCATTTGCTAAGACGGCAAATGAAACGAAATTGCAGAAAACCACTGGTTGTATTTACCCCAAAAAGTTTGTTAAGACATCCACTGGCTGTTTCTGAATTAAAAGATTTCACCGAGAGTGAATTCCAGGAAGTTATAGACGATACAATCGCTCCTGAAGCAGTAAAACGAGTCGTACTATGTACGGGTAAATTTTATTACGATCTTCTGGAAGCAAGAGATAAAAATGAAAGATTCGACGTCGCTTTAGTTAGATTGGAACAATTATTTCCTTTGCATGAAGAGAAAATTGAAAAGATTCTTTCTAGGTATGTCAATGCTGAAGATTATATATGGGCACAGGAAGAGCCGCGAAATATGGGAGCTTGGAGTTATATGCTCCAGCGATTTGAATTAAGGGATCTCAAGGTGAGATCCAGAAAATATTATGCGGTACCTGCAGCTGGATCTTCCACTCGTTTTAAAGCAAGACATCGCAGAGTAATTGAAAGTGTTTTTGATAATAAAGAAATAAATAAATAAGCATTCGTGTTAAAAAAGTGTTTGAAAAATTGGTATTACATTGCAGGTCTTTTGATCCTTGGATATGTTTTTATAGTAATCCTTGCAAATAATTCTATTTAAAAAATAAGATAATATGATTCTAGAAATGAAAGTTCCTTCACCGGGGGAATCTATAACTGAAGTAGAGGTTGCAAGTTGGTTGGTCGAGGACGGTGACTATGTTGAAAAGGATCAGGCTATTGCTGAGGTAGATTCTGATAAAGCGACCCTGGAGTTACCGGCGGAAGAAAGTGGGATTATAACCTTAAAAGCCGAAGAAGGAGATGCTGTTGATGTTGGTGCAGTAATATGTTTGATAGATATGAGCGCAGCGAAAACAGAAGGTTCAAATAAACCGAAACCGACGGCTATCGCTGCAGTTGAGATACCTGCTAAAGAAGTTGAAGCTCCGCCTGCAGAAAAGGTAACTTATGCCACAGGAACTGCTTCACCGGCAGCGAAAAAGATTCTGGCAGAAAAGAATATGAATACGGAGGGAATCAAAGGAACTGGAAAGGATGGAAGAATTACCAAAGAAGACGCAATTAACGCAGTTCCTTCTATGGGTGAAGCCTTGAATGAAGAACATAGAAAGAGTGACAGGAAAAAGTTGTCCATGCTTCGCCGTAAGGTTGCGCAGCGTTTAGTTGCCGTCAAGAATGAAACAGCCATGTTGACGACTTTTAATGAGGTTGATATGAAACCTATTTTTGACCTTAGAAAAAAGTACAAGGAAATCTTTAAGGAGAAACACGAGGTAGGACTTGGCTTTATGAGTTTCTTTACGCTTGCCGTGGTAAGAGCCTTGGAATTATTTCCGGATGTTAATTCAATGATTGATGGAGATTTTAAAATCTCTTATGATTTTGCAGACATATCAATTGCTGTTTCCGGGCCGAAAGGTTTAATGGTACCTGTGATCAGAAATGCTGAAAACTTAAGCTTCAAAGGCATAGAAAGTGAGGTAAAAAGATTGGCGATAAGAGCAAGGGACGGACAGATCACTGTAGATGAAATGACTGGAGGAACATTCACTATAACTAACGGTGGGGTATTCGGGTCGATGCTATCGACTCCTATCATCAATCCTCCGCAAAGTGCGATTCTGGGAATGCATAATATCGTAGAAAGACCTGTTGCCATAGACGGAAAGGTAGAAATAAGACCTGTCATGTATGTGGCGCTGTCTTATGACCATAGAATCATTGATGGTAAAGAATCTGTAGGATTTTTAGTTGCCGTTAAAGAAGCTTTGGAAAATCCTGTAGAACTCTTGATGGACGGTAATGAGAAAAAAGCCCTTGAGCTTTAATCACCCACAATACTTTGTGAAACGACTGTATTCATAGATCTTTTTTTATGGATATATCTAAACCTGAGATATAGTAATAGGTATCCCAAAAGTAGCAGTAACAATAATTGGATGACTTCACTTTTGATATTGACTAATGCAGCTCCCTGTGTTGCCAGTTTATTAAAAACAGTAAAATAAGGAGTTGAAGGTAGTAAATTAGCAATTACTTGTAAGGCTTTCGGCATAGCTTCAATAGGCCAGGAATAACCTGAAACTAAGAATAGAGGATAGGTTGAAAATGCCATGATCTCGGTCCATCCTATAGTCGTTTTAAAAAATGTACCTAAAAAGGTCGTGTAGATCATTACTGCCAAAATAAAGAAAGAACTCAAAAGGAAATGTAAGAATTCAGATCCCTTAAAATCAAGGTGATAATATGGAAAAATCACTTTGTAAAAAAGGAAGAAAAGTGATGCATACAGCCCAAAGTAGTACAATCCTTTTGCAGAAAATATTTTAGTAAATTCGAAGAAATTAACCTCCGGATCTGACAAGGTTTTATAATGTGTTAATTCGTGTAAAACACTCTGTCCAAAACCAATAATCAGGGTTTGCTGAATGATAAGTACCAATAAAATTGGCAAGAGATAATCTCCATAATTATTAGTTGCATTATAAATTGATTTGACCACTGGCATGATGGGTTGTGCCTGTTGCTCGGCCAATTCTGCGGGTATTTTGCTACTGATCAGATAAGATAGTCGCACACCTCCGGCTACAGTAAGCATGACTTGCTGAACTCCTTTGTTGATGTCGTTAGATGTTAAAAATTTGGTATTGTTTAAGATCAATTCGACTGTCGAGCCTTCAAGATTTATTGTGTTTTTTTCAAAATCTTTTGGAATGATAAGAATACCTTGAATATCCAGAGAATTAAATAAAAATAGGGCATCATTTAGGTTCGAATAAGCGCTAATGACTTCAATCTTTTCATTTGAATCGACCAGTTGTGCTACTTTTCTTGATAAACTGCTGTGGTCATGATCCACAATGGCAATCGGGATATTGGCCACATCTTTTTCTTTATAAATCGATCCCACAAAAAAAGCATAAAAAATTGGGGCAATAAGGCAAGTGAGAAGGATACTTTTATCCTCTATAATCAACGCCAACTCATCTTTAAAAATCTGTTTAAAACTTCTCATGCTTCAATTTTTCTTTGGTGAAACATAAGTCCGATAACACTCACAACATAGGCAAATAGTGTAAATAACAATAGAGCAATGACCTGAGGAATAAGAAAAGTAAAGGAGCTACTCATTTCCACACCCTTGATATAGGCTTTTAGGAAATGGGTATAAGGAATCAAGTTCGCATACCAACTATTGAAGGCCGGCATAGCGATGATTGGAAACGTAAATCCACTAAAAACAAAGGCCGGTGAATTGTAAACAAAAGCGACATCCATGGCAATAGCCTGATCTTTAAAAAGTATGGATATCATGAGTCCAAGAGAAGCATTGCATATGACAAAAACTAAAATAATCCACATGAACGACAGAGTCTTTGCACCACTGGGAATGCCTAGTAAAGGATGAATAACAGCAAATATCAGCATAGCGATCAACATGCCAATTACTGTGTAGGTCAATAATTTGCCAAATATAATCCTCAGGATACTGCCGCCTGATAATTCCAATAGTTCCTGAAAGCTATCGCTTTTAAACTCTGAGTTGATGGATCTAGTAGCTAGAAAGAATACGATCATTTGCAATAAGACAGTTGTGAGTCCGGGGACCAAATAATATAAATAGTTATAATATGGATTAAAAAGAGCTCTGGTTTGGGTATTTACAGGCATCACCATCTTTATGGCCTTTTCATAGGGAATACCCTTTACAGTGAGCGAAGACAGGGTGATTTTGGCTGAAAGTGTATTGATAAATGTAGCAGCTTCTTTATATAAAAGATTTCCATAAATAATATTAGATGAATTTGTGTAAACAATGAGCTGCTGTTGTTTGCCCAGCATCACGTTCTTAGAAAAATCTTCAGGTATATAATAAATGCCTTTAACTTCAGGATGAGCGGTAAAAATATCTTCAAGTTTATCTTGAGACGTGAAAATATCAGTTATTTCTATTTTGGGAGATGCTTGAATATTTTCAATGATCTGTTGGCTAAAAGGTGATTTGTCATGATCCAGAACACCAACTTCTACGACCTGTACAGCTCCTTCTTCATAGATAGCTCCTAAATACAAAAATATGACCACCGGGATAAATATAATTAACACCCATGCAGATGATCTTGACCGAAGCCGAAGTATTTCTCTTACAAATATGTTTTTTATGTGCTTCAAAGACTGATATTGATGCTCATTCCAGGTCTTAAATCAGTATTTGGTTCAACTGGATAAAGATGAATTTCGAAAGTTTTCATGTCCATTCTACCTTTATCTGCTGTAGGAATCCAATCGGCAAAATCTGCCATAGGGGATATATAGGTAACCTTAAATTTTCTCTTTTCGTTATCGAAAGCAGGAAGGCTTCCCTCTATTTCAGTTCCAAGTTGAAAATTTGCAAGTAAATCTTCACGGATATGAATCACCGCGTGTATTTCTTCTAGTTTCTGAATTGTAAATATGGGATAACCGGCAGGCATTACCTCACTCTCCTGGGCCATCTTTGCCGAAACTTCACCCGAAGTAGGAGCATAGATCTTTAACTGCTTGTAGTAGGCCATAGCCTCGTTTACTTGGCCTTCAACGGCGTCAAGTTGGCCTTTTGCGGCTTTTTTGTCTTCAGTTCTTGCCCCTTTTTGAGCCATTTGATACATGGCTTCTGCGGCTTTCATCTGTTCCTCAGCAGCATTTCTTTTAAATGTCATTTCATCCATTTGCTGCGTAGAAATAAGACTGTCTTTATACATATTCAATAATCGCAGATAGGATTTGTCAGCAAATTCAAACTGACTTTTTGCCATTTCATACTTGTTTTTGACCGCCAGGATTTCTTCTTTTCTAGCGCCTCGATTGGCTTTCTCATTTACAGAAGCAGCAGCCGAATAAACGCCTTGCGCCTGTTGGATCTTTGCATCAAGAATTTCACTATCAATCGAAGCTAAGAGTTGCCCTTTTTCAACAACATCCCCAAGTTTTACGAATATGCTATCAATTCTTCCCGGAACTTCAGATGCCACCCGGATCTGGGTAGTTTCAAAAAGACCAACAAATGTTTTGTTGTCATCTTTGTCTGGTCTGAGAACCATTAATATAACTATACCGGTTAAAATGATGAGAACCGGAACTAGTAGGACGATTAATTGGGTCTTTTTATTCATTTCTAATTAATTATTTAAGTTATTTAAGTTTAAACTACCGGTTGAGGTCAATACTTCCAGAGCGATCTGTCTTTGCATTGCAACTATTTTATAATATTCAAGCATAGCTTCCTGGTAGTCTGTTTCGGCTGCAAGCCTTTCAGATATATTGATCAAACCTTCGCGATAACTGGCTATAGCAAGATGAAGGGCATTTGAAGCAACTTCTGTTTCTTTCTCTTTTAAAAGAATTTGCTGATTTTTTACATCAAATTCTATTTTTACTTTTTCTTCAAATAGTTTTAATTTTTCTTCGGCATCATTCTTTTTGTTCTCGGCCATGTTTTTCTCTATCGAAGTTTTTTGAATCTCATTATTACTTTTCAAACCATTAAAGATCTCCCACTCAAATCCAACACCTACCAGATATGATGGAAAACCTTCAAAATAGTTGAGATCTAGATTGATCGGTTGTTCGGTAATAGGAGTTTCATAAGGTGTTTTTATTTCGGAATTAAATAAATTAAAATAACTAAGTGTTGCAAAAGCAGCCACCTTTGGTAAAAAATGATTTCTGTTCATTTTCAATTTATAGTCATAAGCCTCAATACTTGCCCTTAATGCTTCTAATTCGGGTCTATCTGAATAGGTTTGCTCATTCTGTTTAAAAAGCCATGGTTTCAATTC
>JAAESS010000034.1 GCA_024229195.1 Flavobacteriales bacterium
AAATGAGAACTCACCTA
Source organism: Flavobacteriales bacterium (assembly GCA_024229195.1). Taxonomy (GTDB): domain Bacteria; phylum Bacteroidota; class Bacteroidia; order Flavobacteriales; family Flavobacteriaceae; genus Lutimonas. Next base: position 18 of record JAAESS010000034.1, read on the forward strand.
AATCTAAAAATTCTCGTAATGGGAAAAGCTCTAAAACCATTATTTCTGATGATAATGAATCAGTCCAAATTGATATTCCAAGAGACCGAAATGCTGAATTTGAGCCTGCCATAATAAAAAAGCATGAACGACGTTCAAATAGCTTTAATGATATGATTATCTCTTTGTATTCTAGAGGTTTATCAACTTCTGAAATCAAAGAGCATATTGAAGATCAGTATGGAACAGAGGTTTCAAAAGAACTTGTTTCTCACATTACAAATACGGTTCACGAAGAAGTTAAAGCATTTCGAAACAGACCTTTAGAAAACCTTTACCCCATTCTCTTTTTTGATGCAATACGAGTTAAAATCAGAGATTCTGGACGTGTAATAAATAAAGCTGTTTATCTTGCTTTAGGAGTCAATCTCGAAGGTCAAAAAGAACTTTTAGGAATGTGGATAGAAGAAAATGAAGGTGCAAAGTTCTGGCTGAATGTAATGACAGAACTCAAAAATCGAGGGCTTAATGATATTTTCATCGCCTGCATTGATGGCTTAAAAGGTTTTCCTGATGCAATAAATACCGTATTTCCTGAAACAGAAATTCAACTTTGTATTGTTCATCAAGTAAGAAATTCACTCAAATTTGTATCATGGAAAGACCGAAAAGAAGTGGCAAATGACTTAAAAGAAATCTACCGTGCACCAACAGAAGAAATTGGGCTAGAAGCACTTGAAAATTTTGAAACAAAATGGAATGAGCAATACCCAGTAATCTCAAAAAGCTGGCGTTCGAACTGGGAGAACTTACAAACTTTTTTCAAGTTTCCCGCTGAAATTAGAAAGGTGATTTATACTACAAATGCTATAGAATCAGTAAACATGAGCTTAAGAAAAGTAACAAAAACAAGAGCATCATTTCCAAATGATGACGCTCTGTACAAAATGTTTTATCTTGCTCTAAAGAATATTTCAAAGAGGTGGACAATGCCCATTCAAAATTGGAACTTAGCAATGAACAGATTTTCAATAATCTACGAAAACCGATTGAGCGAGTTTACACAAAATTATTTATAGGCTGGTTTCTTGAGCTGTTTCCTGTTCTATTTTTTCCATTATGGAATGAAGTGAATTATCTTTCGGATCTTCCTCTGAAATAGCACCTAAGGACTTATTTAAACTCGAAAATGATTCAACTATTTCAGAACAACTTTTGCACGTGTTTAAATGTTGTTTAATAGTTTCCGTCTCTTCGACGTTTAACTCGTTGTAGACATAATCAATGATTTCTTCTTCTGAATAATGTCTCATTTTACCTCCAAGTGCTTTTTCAATTC
>JAAESS010000035.1 GCA_024229195.1 Flavobacteriales bacterium
ATAATTATCTATAATTGTTGAGATTCTATTTATTGTTTCTTTGATCAATGTGTTACAACTTGTTATATCGAATTCGCTAATATACTATATCAGAAGGAATCCCGTGATATGGATGGGTTATTGTTTTTATTCTGAGGGGACGTCATTTGTTTTAGAAGGGTGTCAAGGGGGCTTTCGATCTTGAGCATATCTTTTTTGCTTACATGTGTATAGATCATGGTGGTTTCCGGTCTTGAATGCCCTAAAAGCTCTTGAATATATCTTAAATCAACTCCTTGCTCCAGCAAATGAGTCGCATAGCTATGACGCAAGGTATGGGGAGTAACATTTTTATTTATACGAGCCAGTTTACATGATCGTTTTAAAAAACTCCTGACACTAACAGGTGAATACGGTTGACCGGGGCTATTACCTTCTACAAAATATCTTAGGGGTCGGTAGGTCATCAGATAACCATGAAATAGCTGTCTAAAACTCTCTGCCATGATTACATAACGGTCTTTTCGTCCTTTACCACTTCTAATAAATATCTGTTTACGATCTGCATCAATATCATGAAGTTCCAGATTAATAAGTTCGCCAATTCGTAATCCTGAAGAGTACAAAAGAGCCAAAATAGCTTTGTGTTTTGTATTTCTGGTATTTCTGAGCAGGTCGATCACTTCTTGTTTTGATAAAACCGTTGGTAAGAATCGACTTTTTCTTGGCCTTTCTAAACTAAGATTTTCGATACCACATTCCTTATTAAAACTTGCAAACTGTTTTATGGCACTAATAACCTGCCTATGAGTACTCACTGAATACCTTCGCTCTACACAAACATCTTCAACAAACTTTTCCACATCTCTGTTGACCAGCTCAGCAACAGGTTTTCCTTTTAAATAAATCGTAAAATCAAGAATATGCACGTAATAAGTCCTTACTGTACTCTCGCTCAAAACCTTGCCTCTCAAGAATTTTACATATCCTCTTAAATTAGCTTTATCTATATTTGATAGGGCCTTGGCTTTGACTTCTCTTTGCCGTTTCACTAACTGATCTCTATGCTGTTTTTCTGGTAATTGTTCTGGTCTGCCAAGATCTTTAAACACTACTTGGGTAAGTCGGCCATAAGAACGATGAATATCTTCCAAAGCTTGTTTAGAGTATGGTATATGCCAAACACCCTCACTGGAACTCCAGAAAGCACCAAGATGCCTTGCAACATCAATAAATTCCTGATCATATTGAAAACTGATAAAAATCTTTTGTTGCTTCCCAATCATTCCTCTTGATAAAATCACCTGTTTTCTCATCTGAACCTGTTTTTTTCTTTTAAAGCTTTCATTCTTAGAAAAACAAAACCCTGATATGTATACATGTTCTTCAAAAAAGAAACCTGTTGACCATTTATTAGTTTATAATGAAACAAATAGGTTAACAGGTGATGATCTTTATATGGCGTCTCTAAAAAAGGCAGATATACTAATACTGGCGTAACGCTCAGTCACATTTCTGTAACCAACGTGTTAAATCAATCGACATTATTGGGGAGACAAATTCAGCAACATTTGAACTATAAAACTATTAAATTTATTTGAGGAAATTACAAAATATTAAATTTTATCCTTGCTTATGACCACCCTTCATTTATCCATTGCTTTTCTTCTTTCACGCTCAAAAAGGTCCATGCCACAATTCTACTGCTTTTATTACCCTGACCCATAGGAATCGTTTTATACTCTGCAGCAAAAATATTGTCTAACTCTTTGTAGATATGTTTAAGATTCGATTGTTTAGAAACCAGTGTAGAAAACCAACAACAAGATTTTCCAAATTGTTTACTTTGCCTGATCATATTCAATATAAACCTTTTCTCTCCACCTTCGGTCCATAATTCACCTTCTTTTCCTCCAAAGTTTAATTCAGGCTTTGTTATTTTTTTATTTTTAAGGTTACTTAGTTTTCGAATTGTTCCGGCTTGAGACTCAGCCAAAGAGGCATGAAAAGGAGGATTGCATATTGAAACATCGATACGTTCTCCTTTCTCAAGAATACCGGCAAAAATATTTTTGCTGCTGGTTTGCAAGCGAATCTCAATTTTACCTTTTAAATTTGAATTTGATGTGACTATTTTTTTAGCAGAGTTTATTGCATCCGGATCGATATCAGAACCTATGAATGACCAACCGTATTCACTGTTTCCTATAATCGGATAAACACAATTCGCTCCAACACCAATATCAAGGCATTTGATATGCTGTCCTTTCGGGATTTCCCCATTATTACTAATACTCATCACATCAGCTATATGATGTATATAATCCGCTCTTCCCGGTATGGGAGGGCATAAGTATCCAGAAGGAATATCCCAATACGTCAAATTATAATAATGTATCAGTAACGCTTTGTTAAGAATCTTTACAGCTTCTGCATTAAACCAATCGATGGTCTCATCTCCGTATTTGTTTTCTGTAATATATTGGTTTAATTCAGTACAACTATTGGTCAGCAGTTTAAAATCGTAGCGCTCTCGATGTTTATTCCGAGAGTGTAATCTTTCTTTTTTTGCAGGATGTGTTTTCTTTTTTTCAGACATTGAAATTAAACAAGTATTTAGTTCTGAAAGATAAGACAATCTGTTCGGATATAACTCAGGTATCTATGATCTGCTGGTTTAAAACCATTCAAAACAAAGAAAAAATAAACCACAAAAAAGTATTGATAAATTTTTCATTACCACTTCCTTATTTCAAGTTCAATTTCAGTACATAAGAATCAGCAGTCATAAACAGAATACTCTGATCACTGTTAAAAGCTACATTTGAAGTGGCTCTTCCGGTCTTTAACGTTCCAAGATGTTTGCCTAAAGGGCTAAAAATAAGCACACCTCCTGGCCCGGTTGCAAATAAATATCCTTCATTGTTTACTTTCAGACCATCTGGTAATCCTTTTTCATTAGCAGTCAAATCAGTTACATCATAAAATAATTTTTTTGAAAGAATTCCGGAATCCTTATCAATATCATATGACATCCAAATGGCCCGTTCAGGGTCAGAATTAGATACATATAATATTTTTTCATCTGGAGAAAAGGCAATCCCATTTGGGCGACTTAACTCAGCATCCATAATATGAAGATCACCTGATGGATCATATCTGTAAACCCCTTGAAATTCCAATTCCTTTTCCGGATCTTCCATGCGTTTTGCCAATCCATATGGCGGATCTGTAAAAAACAGATTGCCATTTGAATCAAAGACGGCGTCATTGGGGCTGTTCAGTTTTTTGCCATCAAAATTGTTTACTAATGTTTCAAACTCTGACTTAGGATTGCTAAGATCAGATATCATTTTGGCCATTTGCCTGTTACCGTGCTGACACAAAACCAGAGACCCCTCAGAATCTAAAAGCAATCCATTGGCGCCGGGTTCAGAGCCCTCATAATTTTCACCTGTAAAACCGGAGGGATTTAAATATTCCTTTACACCATCAACTTTTGTCCATTGATAAACCGTATTTCTGGGTATATCAGAGAATAGCAGCATTTGATGCTCTTCAACCCACAATGGGCCTTCTGTCCAGCTATGATCTTGTGAGAGAATCTCAAACTTTGATGTGGAATCAATTAGCTGGTTTAGTTCCTGATCAAGAACATCAATATATGCGGTGTCTAAATACATTTTTTGATTTTGTTTAATTTCCTTTTCTTTTTTGCATCCTGCAAATACAAAAAGTATCACTAATACAAGTAGGTATCTTTTCATCGTTAAATTCATTTGGGTTTTTTAGTCAATTTTCAGATGGTGAATATACGTGTTTTTTCACCCAATAAACTTCTCAAGATTTTATGGGGTAGGCTATTCAGAAAATAACTTGCTACTACTTTTATTTTAGATATTTCCCTACCAAATCGAAATATCCGTGTTATTTAAATGACGTTAAATTTTATTTAAAAATCTCTATACGGAGCATCTAAAAATGCATTGGCCTCTTCTTCAGAAAATCTTGCTTTTTCATTGTCCCAGTGTAATGTTTTATTCGGAAAACGACCTGCGATTACACCTAATAAAATAGTTTCAGTTAACCGTGCTGCATATGAAAACGGAGCCGTTGTTTCATCATTGCCCAAACAAGAATCTACAAACTGATGGTAATGCTTGTTGCTCTCTTTGTTATAGTCGCTCGTTGGTGGTCCTACCTCTTCTTTATCTACCTTAGAAAGATCAAGATCTACATACTTACCATCAACTATATGCCTTGGTAACTGCATAAAGTGCGGCAATAGCAAACGTCCCTTTTCACCTATAAACATGGCGCCTTGATCTGGTAGTTTATCATTATTTGGCAATTTCAAATCCTCATGAGCACCCGGGGCACCAGGACCATCATGCCAGATCCAGGTTAAAGTATCAGCTGTATAATCGGTACCTGGGAATTCATAGGTCACTACATTTTTTTCTGGAAAACCAAATCCATTAGGAGCTCTACAATCGTTTTTGATTGTTCTTGGCACATCTAACTGTAAGGCATTATAAGGTGTATCAAAAATATGAACGCCCATGTCTCCTAAAGTTCCGCAACCATAGTCAAGTATTTTTCTAAAGTTACTTGGGTGGTAATATCCGTCTTTATAGTCCCGTTCAGGAGCAGTACCCAGCCATAGATTCCAGTCCAGATTATCCGGTACAGGGTCTGATCCTTTAGGTGCAGGACCGTCATAACCCCAGTTTTTAGGTGACCAGGCTCTTACTGTTTTGACTTTCCCGATAATACCACTTTGAATCAAAATAGTAGCAAGTTTATAGTCATAAAATGAGTGCACTTGAATACCCATTTGAGTCACTAGTTTCTTTTCTTTAGCCATTTTTCTCATGGCTCTGGCTTCGGTTACGTGATGGGTAAGCGGTTTTTGACAGTATACGGGTTTATTCATTTCCATAGCCATCATAGATGCAGGGGCATGGGTATGATCTGGAGTAGAAACAATAACGGCATCAATATCTTTCTTCATGTCGTTTAACATGATTCTATAATCTGCATAAACAGCAGCTTCAGGATACATTTTCTTCGCAGTCGCAAGCATTTTAGAATCTACATCGCAAAGCGCTACAACTTCAACTGCTGAGTGGGCAGCTGTAGCTTTAAGGTCTGCAATTCCTTGAATACCTAAACCAATATGAGCGGTTCTTAATTTTTTATTTGTTGATAATGCCCAAAGAGGGGATGGTAAAAATGCTCCTAATGTTAGGGCTCCGGTGCTTTTAAGAAAATCTCTTTTTTTCATCTGCTGTGTATTTTATAATTTTTTGATCTTGATGTTTCTAAACCAAATAGGACTAGAATGGTCCTGAAATCCTATATATCCGGTTTTAAAGGAACCATATAAATCTGCATCCTTCCATTTTCCGGCATTCTTTTTAGCTTGCCACTCATCCGACCAAGGAACAAATGACACTAATTTTTTACCATTGAGCCAATGTTCAACTTTCTCAGGGGTAAAAATGATTCGTGTCGAATTCCATTCTCCCACCGGATACAATACTTTTTGAGAATCATCTGCAGGATGCATGGCATAATCTGCTCCTGTTTTCTGCCAGTCTTGAAGATCAGCCAGATTTTCTTTTACACCCATACTTTCATTATAGGCTGTCAGATCATGTATAGAGGCATAATTTGCATCATCGATCAGTTGGTATTCAGGCGAAATATCCGGAGGGCCGGCACCTTCAATACCCTCTTTAAGGTGATAAAAGATTCCACTGTTTCCACCTTCAGGAATTTTCCACTCCACATATAATTCAAAATTATCAAATTCTTCAGCCGCATAAATGATATCCTGACCCCCAGTGTAGTCTTGTTCCATACCCAGTTCAGTATCAAAAGTCAACACACCGTCTTTTACCACCCAGCCCGGTGGCATTGATTCTCCGTTATATGCGCGCCATCCATCTGTAGAGTTTCCGTCAAGCAAGTTGATCCAATTGTCAGTTTCTTCAGCCAAAACTTCTTCTTGAACTTCTTCCGTTTCATTTTGTTTTGATTCTTTTTTACAGGCAATAAAAAGTGTGCTGAGCACCATGATCGTAAGCAGATATTTCATAGGTCTAATTTACTATTGGTAAGATAATATGATTCTATTTGTAAATGTACAAATCAAATTGAAAAATATCATCCTTAGTTGGTCATAATTAGGGTCTTAATGGTCAGACTCCAGATTTCTGGGGATGAATGGCAAATTTTTAGGTCAAATATACCGTGGCTTGATCCTCATGGTCGCAAGGTAAATGAGATCTTTTCAATGCCAACATCAGTCATAAAGAAGCTGTCCTTCTTAAAACCGAAGTTGAGGTAAAATTTGACAGCCGGATGATTGCCATGGCCGGTTTCAACAGTAATTAGTGAAGGGCGAAACTCATCAATAACGAATTGAAGGAGTGTATATCCAATGCCTTGTCTGAAATACTCAGGATCTACCGTTAAACTTCTCACATGAATATGACTTGAATAAATCTCAAGTTCCATAACCGCACAGAGCTGTTGCTTGTTGTAATAGCCATAAAAGGAAGTTGTACTATTTTGAATGGCAGAAATTGATCTTTTAAGCGGAGGAAAATCATCGCTATTCAATAAAGCAGCCTCCACGGCATATGATTTTTGAAAGATATCATAGATGCCAGTCCCAATTTCAAGGCTGCTGTGTTGTAGAGGTTTGATCATACTATCTAACAGAAAAATTGATGTAAAGCATATGCTTGATGATAAATTATTGTTTTGATAAACTTTGATATTTAAAGTAGGAGTAAACAACAGGAATCAAGGTGATCGTTACTGTAGTGATGGCAAACAAAACCGTGTTAGCAGTTTTTTCTAAGATCAAACTACCAAAAATGATGACCAGACCACCGATAAACCAAATTTTTCCGGCAAGCTTATGGGTTTCCTTCCAGACAGTTTCATTTTCCAGGGTCCAGGGGGTTTTGATTCCGATAAAATAATTAGCTCTGATGGTTTTAAAATAATTACCCAAAATGGCAAACAAAACACCAATCATTAAAAATATATAGTTTGGATTGTAAAAACTTTCATTCAGTGCTGTATAAATAATGATCATAGACAATACAGACATAAACACAGTAAGGACTGTTTTTAGAACATTATATTTTTTTCCCATGTGCTTAAGTTTGTCTTTGGGATCAATTTTTGGAATGATCATAAATAGCACATAGATCAATAAAGGGAGAAGTATGGGAATCAAAATTAATTCCGATTTGTCTCCGTAGCGATCAACCTCTCCTTCTATATTCCAATGCAATGCAACTTTTTCAGGTAGTTTTTCCCAAATATAGGCCAGGTATATAAAAGGAATCAGAACAATACCAATAAGTGGTAATTCAGTTTGAACAGTTGTCTTCATAATTATTTTTTTAAGGTGAGTACCCAGGAAAGCAAATCTTCTAGTATCGATGTGTTTAATGAATATTGAATGAATTGTCCTTTTTTTTCGCTTGTGATCAGATCAGCTCTTTTTAAAATGTCTAGATGATGTGAGATACTCGGTTTTGAGATATGAAAATGGTCCGCAATTTCTCCGGCATTCATGTCTTTGTCTTTAAGCAATTCTACGATCTGCCTTCTTGTTTGATCATTAAGAGCTTTAAATAAGGAGTTCATCTCTGTATTTAGTTATTTAGACAAATATCTAAATATATATTTAAAAAGCCAAATATTTTCAATGAATAATAGTAATGATTCCTTAATATAGCTTCAAATCATACGAAAACAGGGTCTTTTTAAGACTTTTAAAATTCAATAGCCCCTAATTTCTTTGGTTTTCAATGCCCTAAGTCATTGAAAGTTGTATTTTTGCAAAAAATTTTAAAACATGAGTGCCAAAAAACAATTAACATTCGATGTACTAATTGAAATTCCAAAAGGAAGCCGAAACAAATATGAATACGATTTCGTCCTAAACAAAATACGTTTTGACAGGATGTTATTCTCATCAATGATGTATCCGGGTGATTACGGATTCATCCCAGAAACTTTGGCTTTGGATAAAGATCCGCTTGACGTCTTGGTATTAGGAGCAGAGCCTATGTATCCAATGGTGGTAGTGGAGGTGAGACCTATAGGTGTTTTTCATATGACAGATGAAAAGGGTCCTGATGAAAAGATCATTTGTGTACCTGTAAATGATCCTATTTATAGCAAAAGAATGGATATATCTGATCTTAACCCACACAGACTAAAAGAGATCGAACATTTCTTCCAGGTATATAAAGATCTTGAAGAGAAAAAAGTTGATACCGGAGGTTGGGGAAATGCTGAGGAGGCCATCAAAATATACAACCAGTGTGTAAAGCGTTATGACGATAGTGAACACAAGAAAAAAAGAACCTTTACCATTTAGAATAAACAACTGTAAATATTGCATTTTGCATAAACCACTATTTATCTGAATAGTGGTTTTTTTTATCACATAATATTGATTACTTTTAGCCCCTTAAAAATCAAATCACTAAAAAAAATAACATTAAAAATGGAATTAATCGTAAATTATTTGTGGCTGTTTGGAATATTGGCACTGGCATTTGTATTTATTAAAAATGCGTGGGTATCAAAACAAGATGCTGGTGAAGATAAAATGGCAAGAATAGCCAAGAATATTGCAGTTGGTGCAATGTCATTTTTAAAAGCAGAGTATAAGGTTTTAGCAATATTTGTTGTTGCTGTTTCTGTTCTGTTATTCTTTAAAGGTAACTCAGAAGATGGCTCTAATGGAATGGTCGCCGTATCATTCATTGTAGGTGCTATATGTTCTGCTTTAGCCGGATTTATAGGAATGCGCGTAGCAACCAAAGCAAATGTAAGAACAACACAAGCTGCAAGACATTCTTTAGGCAAGGCATTAGAAGTTGCTTTTGCTGGTGGTGCTGTAATGGGCTTAGGAGTTGTTGGCTTAGGTGTTTTAGGTCTAAGTGGACTTTTTATGATATATAGTGGTCAAGGATGGGAATTAGCTGAAATCTTAAATGTATTATCAGGATTCTCTTTAGGTGCATCTTCAATTGCATTATTTGCGCGTGTTGGTGGTGGTATTTATACTAAAGCTGCCGATGTTGGTGCTGACCTTGTTGGAAAAGTAGAAGCTGGTATTCCAGAAGATCATCCATTAAATCCTGCTACAATTGAAGATAATGTTGGTGATAATGTAGGAGATGTTGCAGGTATGGGAGCTGATTTATTTGAATCTTATGTAGGATCTATTATAGGTACAATGGTATTAGGAGCAGTTTATGCAACTTTACCAGAATTTCAAGGAGCATTTGATGGCTTAGGAGCAGTATATTTACCATTAGTACTTGCTGCTGTTGGTATTGTAATGTCAATTTTAGGGACATTATTTGTACGTGTTAAAGATGGCGGAAATCCACAAACGGCATTAAATATTGGTGAATTTGGTTCAGCAGGTTTAATGTTAATAGCGTCTTATTTTATAATCAACCAAATGTTACCAGAATCTTGGGTAGAAGGTGGTGTTACTTACACTTCAATAGGAGTGTTTTGGGCGACTATCGCTGGTTTAGTAGCTGGATTGTTAGTTGGTAAAATTACAGAATATTATACAGCAACTGGAAAAAAACCAGTGCTATCTATTGTAAAGCAATCTGAAACAGGATCTGCTACAAATATTATTGCAGGTTTGGGTGTTGGTATGATGTCAACAGCTATTCCAATTTTATTGATTGCTGCTGCAATTATGGTATCGCACAACCAAGCTGGTCTTTATGGAATTGCAATTGCTGCAGTTGGTATGTTAGCCAATACAGGAATTCAATTAGCTGTTGATGCTTATGGTCCTATTTGTGATAATGCAGGAGGTATTGCTGAAATGGCAGAATTACCAAGTGAAGTTCGTGAGCGTACGGATAAATTAGATGCTGTAGGTAATACAACTGCTGCCATCGGTAAAGGATTTGCAATTGCTTCTGCTGCTTTAACAGCTTTAGCGTTATTTGCTGCTTTTATGAAAACGGCTAATGTAACATCAATCGATGTATCTCGACCAGATATTATGGCAGGATTATTAATTGGTGGTATGTTACCATTTGTATTCTCTGCGTTGTCTATGAACGCTGTAGGAAGAGCTGCAATGGCAATGATTGAAGAAGTGAGACGTCAGTTTAGAGATATTCCAGAATTAAAAGCTGCATTAGCAGTTATGCGTAAGTATGACTCTGATATAACAAAGGCTACACCTGAAGATAGAAAAATATTTGACGCTGCAGATGGTGTTGCTGAATATGGAAAATGTATTGACATTTCAACTAAAGCATCTATTAAGGAAATGGTATTTCCAGGCTTATTGGCAATTGCTGTTCCTGTAGCAGTTGGTTTTATTGGTGGTGCTGAAATGTTAGGTGGACTATTAGCAGGTGTAACTACTTGTGGTGTTTTAATGGCAATTTTCCAGTCTAATGCAGGTGGTGCATGGGATAATGCTAAGAAAACAATAGAAGAAGATGGTCGCAAAGGAACAGACGCTCACAAGGCAGCTGTTGTTGGTGATACAGTAGGAGATCCGTTTAAAGATACGTCTGGTCCTTCATTAAACATTTTATTAAAATTAATGTCTGTAGTTGCTTTGGTGATTGCACCAAGTATTGCATTAAATGCTGACGAAATTACGGCCCACAACATGGAATCTATCACAGTAACTGAACAAGTAGTGGTTGCTGAAACTGCTGAAGGAACAGTTGTAACTGATGAAACTACGATCGAAGTTACAAGTACTGAGGTTGAAGAAGCTGCCACTGAATTGGATGCTTCAACTCCTGATGAAAATAAAGAATAAAGCAGGTATAAAGTTTTAATTTTCTCAAACTTTTAGATATTAAACTGCGAGTCCTCACATTCGCTTTTTTTTTGTTCCATACCTATCCAATATTAGTTATTAAAATTTGTATAAGACCATCGTTTTCAGTAACTTTATGAGATAGGGTTTGATTTAAATGAAGTGGTACAATGCAAGAAAAAGATCCTTTTAAAGAGTTTATTTCTTTGAATGTCAAAGAATCCATTTGGGAACACTTTTACACGGTAGCTCCCCTGGTAGTTGTCGGCACAAAAGAAGCTGAAGGTTTTGATCTGGCCCCCAAACACATGGCTACGCCATTAGGCTTTTCTGACTATTTTGGATTCGTATGTACCCCGCGCCACAACACCTATCACAATACCAAAAAACATGCTAGATTTTCGGTAAGTTTCGTTAAACCGAATCAAGTACTGCTTTCTTCATTGGCAGCGATGCCGAGATGTGCAGTAAAAGATTTCTCTAAAGAAATTACCGATGAGATCCCAACAATTATCTGTAATGACGGAACATCCATATTTGTAGAGGATTCTTATGTAATGCTTGATTGCAGTTTGCATAAGATTATTGATGGCTTTGATGATTACAGTTTGATCACCGGCAAAATAGAACAGGCAATGGTACACAAAGATTATAAGATCATATCGGATGAAGGTCACCAGAACCAGATCTATGAGCATCCATTACTGGCTTATATCGCCCAAGGTAGATTTGCCAGTATCAAAGAGACATTGAGTTATCCTTATCCGAAAGATTTTCAGCGATAACGACATACAATAGCTAGTTATGAAAGTTACAACGGCTAGACATATTGAAACTTTTTTAAAAGAGCATCAAAAAGAAATGATTCGCTTTTTAAAGAAACTTGTGGCGATAGAAAGCCCTTCACGTGATCCGGAATCACAGACTGCCATCCTTGGAATTTTAAAAGAGGCCTTTGAATCACTCGATTTTGAAGTAACTATTTTTCCCGGAAAAAAAACAGGTGGATTTTTATATGCCAGACCCAAAGAGCATCAAAAAGGAAAGGCTGTTCAGTTTATGGTTGGGCACTGTGATACAGTTTGGAAAAAAAATACTTTAAAGAGCATGCCTGTTTTAGATTCAGAGGAAAGAATTTCAGGGCCAGGTATTTTTGATATGAAGGCTGGGATCACTCAAATGATCTTTGCGCTCAAGGCGCTTAAGGCCCTAAAGATTGATTATCCTTTAAGCCCGGTCATATTGATCAATTCTGATGAAGAGATAGGTAGTTTTGAATCGACTGGTGCGATCAGAAAAATTGCTAAAATCGCCAAGAGGGCATTTATACTAGAACCGCCTTTAGGGTTTGAAGGTAAGTTAAAAACATCTCGCAAAGGGATTGGCAAATTCACCATTAAAGTTACGGGTAAACCGGCACATGCAGGTTTAAATCCAGAAATGGGAGTAAGTGCCATTGTTGAATTATCATATCATATACAGCAGCTTTTCAGCTTAAATGATTTCGAAAAAGGAATTACGGTCAATGTAGGAATGATTCAAGGAGGCTCCTCAGCGAATGTGATTGCTGAAGAAAGTCAAGCAGTAATAGATGTTCGTGTGCATAACATGGATGATGCAAGATTTATTGAAAATAAAATTCTCAGTTTGAAACCAAATCATCAAGGGACATCGCTAAAGATAGAAGGTGGTTTTGGACGACCTCCAATGGAAAGAACAGCGCGAAATCAAAAATTATGGACCTTGGCAAAAGGTATAGGAGAGATCATGGAGCTAGAGCTTGAACAGGCAACGGCAGGAGGAGGCTCTGATGGGAACACTACAAGTATTTATACGGCTACCCTTGACGGTTTGGGTACTGTAGGTGACGGTGCCCATGCCAGACATGAATTTATTTTTAAAGAAAAATTTATTGAGAGAACCACGCTGCTTGCAATGCTTTTATCTGCCAAGGATATAGAACAGGAAAAGACAATTAATTCTAAAAAAATAATAGCATGAATTCAAAATATATATTTTCATCAATGCTGAGGATCAGCGATCTTGATAAAAATCCTTTTGAGCTTAAAAAGCTCGAAAAGGTCAAATGGAAAACGGGTGACTATGTGGTTGGTAAAATTACCAATCGGGGAGACGATAAAATGAAAATTGAGCTCACCAACGGCAGAATGAGAAGTTTTATGAAAGAGGACTTGGTAGCAGGTGCCCTCGGCGAGCGATATGCAACTTTAGAAGCAACGGGTTCCTGGCGCGACACGGAAGAGGATGGGATCATGCATCTATTAACAGGAGGAGGTTTGATCGGTAAGTGTACTTCTAAATCGATTCGTTTGCCAACTTTGATCGAGATCGAATACCAGGGCCATATGATGAGGGGTGAGAAGTTTTGTAAAATGGATGATTATGTAAAAAAGGTGCCCTATAAAAAATTTGACCTACCCGTGGTTTTATTAGTAGGAACCTCGATGTCTGCAGGTAAAACCACAGTGGCAAGAATCATTGTGAATCAGTTAAAAAGAGCAGGTTTAGAGATAGTTGCCGGAAAACTAACAGGAGCCAGCAGGTATAGTGATACATTGTCACTTAAAGATGTTGGTGCCGGCAAAATTTTTGATTTTGTGGATGGCGGTTTGCCTTCATCAATTTATCCAAGAGAAAAATTTCGTAAAAAACTCATTCAGTTATTGAGCCAGATCCAGCAGACAAATGCAGATGTTGCTGTTATTGAGTTAGGTGCTTCCCCGCTGGAGCCTTACAATGGTGATGTTGCTTATGAGGAACTCAAAAGTTGTGTCAAACTTGCGGTACTATGTGCTTCAGATCCATATGCAGTTTATGGTGTCATGAAGAGTTTTAGACTTAGGCCCGATATTGTAAGTGGGATTGCAACCAATACCTTTGCAGGGTCTGAACTGATAGAAAAACTCTGTGGGGTAAAAGCAATGAATTTAATAGACCCCGAAACTGGGTCAGAATTAAGGGAAATTTTATCTGAAAAGCTGGGTATAAGTCTCGAGATCAATCATTGTCAGGAGGAAAGCGTCTAGTTAATTTTTGAACAAACCCTTTCATAAAATGAATGCTTTTAGAGCGGTAATGAGTTTTGGGAATTCTTCAGTAAAAAAGTTACCTTTGATTATTCAAAAAAGCGCTATGCGTAAGATCGCAGTATTAATTTTTCTTTTTTCGAGTTTCCTTCATGCTCAAAATGACAGCACTTTTGTTGATGACAAATACCTTGAGGACCAGCTTTACTTTAACTTGACCTACATTCATTTATTGAATTTGCCGGATAGAATCTCACAATCTGGGTTTTCCTTTGGATTAGGTGTGGGTTTTATAAAGGACTTCCCTTTAAATGAAAAACGCAATATAGGCTTAGGGGCAGGCCTGGGTTATGGCTTTAATAACTACTTTTTCAATGTGAAGATTGATGAGGAGATCCCTATCGAAGGTGTTAAGATTGATCTGAATAATAAAATTATACTTCATACCGTAGAACTGCCAATAGAACTCAGATTTAGGGGTTCTACAGCCACAAAATATAAGTTTTGGAGGTTTTACCCAGGGTTCAAAATTGCCTATGCATTTGGCAGGAGAACGAGCTTTGGAAAATCAGAGGATCTGAATGTAAAGGACATCATTGAGGTTAATGAACTTTTATACGGGCTTACATTTTCAGCAGGTTATAACAAGTGGAATTTTTATTTGTACTACGGGCTCAATGATCTGTTCAATACAACTCCTGTTAATGACTTTGATATCAATATCAGTGATCTGAGAGCTGGATTGATATTCTACATATTCTGATAGATCTGAAAACTAATAAATTGAGAAATCATACCCAAAAGGAAACCGATATAAACTTCTTTCGGACGATGGGCATTAAGACCAAGTCTCGACAAGCCGATCAGACCTGCAAGGATAAACAACCCCGCAATTAAAGAATTGAAGTTTAACTGATATTCGTAACTCATTACCATAACAAATCCTATGATACCGCCAATTCCTAGAGTATGTAGACTGGTTTTGATTTTTATATTAAAGAGTAAATAGGTAAAACTCAATGCGAAGGCAACTCCAAAAAAAGAAAACGCCAGTAAATCTGCGATGTGAATACCCAACATCGCCCTTCCTATCAAAAACGATAGCATAATAAAAAACAAAATTGGGAATTTACGTTCGTCTATGGTTCTTAGATGATAATCGTTAATAAGGCGTAGTTTCTTTAATAGGGCCAAAAGTAAAACCGGAACAACGTATGTACTTACGAATACGATCAACAATATGATGTATTCCTGCTGTTTTAAGATGTGCTTTGGGCTTAAATACAGATATAAGAAACTACCCAGAAATGAAAAGAGTAGTGGATGTAATACATAAGAAATGAGTTTATAGAAAAACATGTATTACAGAATTTTTTTTCTTAACCTCGCAACCGGTATATCCAGTTGCTCTCTGTATTTTGCTACGGTTCTTCTCGCGATCAAATAGCCACTTTCTTTGAGTAAATTAGAAAGTTTCTCGTCGGTAAGAGGTTTTCTTTTATCTTCTTTTTCGATCTCAGTTTGCAGAATTTTCTTGATCTCTCTTGTTGAAATATCTTCTCCCTGGTCATTTTTCATTGATTCTGAGAAAAATTCTTTGACAAGTTTGGTTCCGTAAGGGGTGTCAGCATACTTGCTGTTGGCTACCCTTGAAACCGTCGAAACATCCATATGGATCTGATCAGCAATATCTTTCAGGACCATCGGCCTTAATTTGCGTTCATCTCCTGTAAGCAGGAATTCTTTCTGATAATGCATAATCGCATTCATTGTGACCATAAGGGTTTGCTGTCGCTGTTTGATCGCATCGATAAACCATTTGGCAGCATCTAATTTTTGCTTGATAAAAAGAACGGCATCTTTTTGAGATTTAGTCTTATCTTTTGATTCTGAATAGCCTTTTAGCATGTTGTCATATTCTCTTGAAATATGGAGATCCGGAGCATTTCTGGCGTTAAGGCTCAATTCGAGAACCCCCTCGTTTATCCTGATCGTAAAATCCGGTACAATATGTTCAATCAAGGTCAAATTACCTGAAAAAGCGCCTCCCGGCTTCGGGTTTAACTTTTCGATCTCTTTGATGCCTCCCTTGAGTTCTTCTAAAGTGATATTAAATTTTTGGGCCAGTTTTGAATAGTGCTTTTTAACAAACTGATCAAAAGAAGTATTTAGAATTTCTTTGGCCAAAATGCGTTCTTTGGTTTCTTCTTTTCGCTCAAGTTGCAGACCGAGACATTCTTTTAGGGTTCTTGCACCAACGCCCGCAGGATCCAGTTGCTGGATCACACTCAGAATTTTCTCTACTTCCGCTTCTGACGTATAAATATTTTCGGAGAAAGCCAGATCATCAACAATATCCTCTAAAGTACGTCTGATATATCCGTTATCGTCAATACAGCCTACCATAAACTCTGCGATCAGTTCCTGTTCCGGCTCAAGGCTAAAGGTATGTAGTTGATTGCTCAGATGCTGGTTAAAGGTAATCCCTCCCGAATAGGGAATACGGTTGTCATCATCATCACTACTGTAATTATTCGATTGAAGTTTATAACTCGGAATTTCGTCATCACTGAGGTAATCATCAATGTTGATTTCGGTGTCAATAGATTCTGTTCCAGGGTCGTCATAATCATCCTGAGCAGCATCCTGAAACTCATCAAGCTGTTCTTTACCACTTTCCAAAGCCGGGTTTTCTTCTATCTCCTGCGACAATTTTTGTTCAAATGCCTGCGTAGGCAATTGAATCAGCTTCATAAGCTGAATTTGTTGTGGAGATAGCTTTTGTTGTAGCTTCTGTTGTAAACTTTGTTTTAACATAGAGTTGCTAACTTACAGCTAATTTACAAAAAAACAACTTCTGAATGATAGATAAGGCTTATGATGACTAAGGTTTAGAACTCAGCGCTTTGGGGTGTTCTTGGAAATGGAATCACATCTCTGATGTTACTCATCCCTGTCGCAAACTGAACCATTCTTTCAAATCCAAGACCAAAACCTGAATGTACTGCTGTTCCAAATTTTCTAAGGTCAAGGTACCACCAAAGTTCTTTTTCATCGATTCCAAGAGCTTTGATCTTTTCTTTTAAAACATCCAATCTTTCCTCACGTTGACTTCCCCCAACTATTTCTCCAATACCCGGAAATAAAACGTCCATGGCTCTTACAGTCTTACCATCTTCATTCAATCGCATATAAAATGCTTTGATATTCGCCGGATAATCAAATAGGATCACAGGTGACTTAAAGTGTTTTTCTACCAGAAAACGTTCATGTTCACTTTGCAGATCTGCACCCCATTCATTGATCGGAAATTTGAATTTTTTCTTTTTATTAGGTTTTGAATTCTTGAGAATATCAATGGCCTCAGTATAACTGACTCTTTTGAAATTATTGTCAATAACAAACTTCAACTTTTCACGGAGCGCCATATCGCTTCTTTCAATAGCTGGTTTGCTTTTTTCTTCGTCAAGTAATCTTTTTTCAAGGAATTCAAGATCATCCTGACAATGCTCGAGTATATAGCCTAAAATATATTTGATAAAATCTTCGCTAAGATCCATATTCGCATCGAGATCGTTAAAAGCAACTTCCGGTTCAACCATCCAGAATTCAGCAAGATGTCTCGAAGTATTCGAATTTTCTGCCCTAAAAGTAGGGCCGAAGGTATATACTTTTCCTAATGCCATGGCATAGGTCTCAGCTTCAAGTTGACCAGATACGGTGAGGTTGGTTTCTTTTCCGAAAAAATCTTCGCTTAAATCAATTTCTCCATCCTCTGTTAATGGCGGATTCTTTTTGTCTAAGGCAGAAACACTAAACATCTCACCGGCGCCTTCTGCATCTGAGCCTGTGATGATAGGTGCATGGAAATAATAGAATCCATTATTGATAAAATACTGGTGGATGGCAAATGACAAGACGGATCTGATACGCATAACAGCACTAAACGTATTGGTACGAATTCTTAAATGCGCATTGTCACGTAGAAATTCCATACTGTGCTTTTTTGGCTGTATGGGATATTCTTCCGGGTTTGAAGCTCCAAGGATGATAATTTCAGATACCTGAATTTCAACAGTCTGTCCTCTTCCCTGGCTTTCTACCAAAATACCTTTTATGGCAACAGAAGCTCCGGTTGTGATCAGTTTTAGAACATCTTCTGGAGTTTTTTCAAAATCAAGAACGCACTGAATATTTTTAATTGTAGAACCGTCATTTAAAGCAATAAATCGATTGCTTCTGAAGGTTTTTACCCATCCCTTGATATGAATTTCCTGTAATAAATGATCAGCCTTTAATAATTCGGCCACGCTTAAGTTATGCATCCTTAAAATTTTGAAGGCAAAGATACATAAAGCGTTAAAATTGGGAAAGTTTAATTATTTTAATATTTCCAGTAAATAAGTACCATAGCCACTTTTTAGCAAGGGTTCAGCCACATAGCGAAGTTGATCGGCATTGATAAACCCCATTCTGTATGCGATCTCTTCAATACAACCAATTTTTAAGCCTTGTCTTTCCTCGATGACCTGAACAAATTGTTGTGCTTGTATCAGTGAAGAAAATGTTCCGGTATCCAACCATGCTGTTCCACGTCCTAATTGGGCCACTCTTAACTTCCCTTCTTCTAAATAGGACCTGTTGATATCGGTGATTTCATATTCTCCTCTCGGAGAAGGTTCAATATTTTTGGCTTTTTCAACCACAGAATTATCGTAAAAATAAATACCGGGAACTGCATAATTTGATTTTGGATTTTCCGGTTTTTCCTCAATAGATAAAACATTATTATCTTCATCAAATTCTACCACCCCGTAACGTTCAGGATCTTTAACATGATAAGCAAATACGACTCCTCCGTCAGGATCAACAGCATTTTTTAAACGCCTCTCCAGATCTGTACCATAAAAAATATTATCACCTAAAATGAGTGCCACATCATCATCGCCAATAAATTCTTCTCCGATCACAAAGGCCTGTGCCAGACCATTGGGAACCTCCTGTACGGCATATTCAAACCTACATCCTAAATTTTTTCCATCACCCAATAATCTTTCGAATAGGGGCAGATCATTTGGTGTTGAAATGATCAAAATTTCTTTAATGCCCGCCAGCATAAGAACAGATAGCGGATAATAGATCATCGGTTTGTCATAGATGGGCATCAACTGCTTGCTAACGGCAAGTGTTAATGGGTGTAATCTTGTGCCGCTTCCTCCGGCAAGTATAATTCCTTTCATATCGAATTTTTATTCTGGCCCATCTTCATCTTCCTTGGGAATAATGGAAATGGCAGGTTTTTTGAAAGTTTTTTTATTGGCAATTTTAGATTCCAGCGACAGCAGTAACGATGGTAACAACAATAAATTGGATACCATGGCAAAAAGTAATGTGACTGAAACCAATCCTCCTAGAGCAATGGTTCCTCCAAAACTAGAAACGGTAAAGACCAGGAATCCAAAAAACAGGACAATAGAGGTATAGAACATACTGACTCCGGTTTCTCGTAAGGCTGCATAAACTGATTTTCTAACGTTCCACTTATGGGCAATCAGTTCTTGTCTGTATTTGGCCAGAAAGTGAATTGTATCGTCTACTGATATCCCGAAGGCTATACTGAAAACCAAAACAGTTGAAGGCTTGATCGGTACACCCAGATAACCCATCAACCCGGCAGTGATCAGGAGTGGTAAAATATTTGGGATCAATGAAATGATAATCATTTTATAGGATCTGAACATCCAGGCCATAAATAGCGAAATCAGAAAGATGGCCAAAGACAAAGAGATTACCAGGTTTTTCACCAGGTAGTTCGTGCCTTTTAAGAAAACAAGCGCCTTCCCTGTAAGCGACACATTAAACCTTTCAGTCGGAAACACCTGATCGATCTTGTCTTGTATGCGCTGCTCGATATTCTCCATTTTCTCGGTTCCGATATCTTTCATAAAAGTTGTGATCCTGGCATATTGACCCGTAGAATCCACAAAATTCTTAAGTTGGTCTGAGGTGGCATCTGAATTTTTGGTATAGGCCAGAATAAAGTTTTTTTCCTGTTCGGTGGGTAGCTGGTAATACTTTGGATTACCATTGTAAAAGGCCTGTTTCGAATATTTCACCATGTTTAGAACAGAAATAGACTTCGACAATTCAGGGATCTCATTGATCTCTTCATCCAGTTTATTCATACGTTTCATGGTGGCCAGATTCATCACACCTTTTTTCTTTTTGGTGTCAATCAAAATCTCGAGAGGCATGATACCACCGAATTCCTGCTCAAAGAAAACAATGTCTTTATAAAACTGTTTCCCTTTGGGCATGTCTTCAATTAAACTTCCTGAAACTCGTATCATATAAACGCCTATGATACTCACTACGATGATAACTACAGTTGAGATATAGATGCCTATTCTATGATGTCTTACAGTGTTTTCCATCCAGTTGACAATCGCATCGATCCATTTTCTTTCCAGATGCCTCAGGTGTTTATCCTTTGGCTTGTGCATAAAGCTGTAAATGATCGGGATGATCAGTAAAGACAGGATAAAAATTGCCAGAATATTGATCGAAGCAATAATACCAAATTCATTAAGCAGCTGACTATTGGTAAAAATAAAGGTGGCAAACCCTGATGCAGTTGTGATGTTGGTCATCAAAGTGGCATTACCAATTTTTGAGATCACTCTTTGAAGTGATTTGGCCTGATTACCGTGTTTTTTAACTTCTTGCTGGTATTTATTGATCAGGAAAATGGCATTTGGAACCCCGATCACAATGATCAAAGGAGGGATCAAGGCCATTAATACTGAAATTTCATATTGAAACCAGCCAATAAATCCAAGGGCCCAGACCACGCCAATACTCACCACGGTCATCGTGATAAATGTGGCCCTGTATGACCTAAAGAATAACCAGAAAATAAGAGAAGTAATAAATAAAGCCAGACCCACAAAAATACCGATCTCATCAATGATATTTTGGGCATTCATCGTTCGGATAAACGGCATTCCTGATACCCTTACATCCAAACCTGTTTCTTTTTCAAATGCCTCAACAGCCGGATTCAATACCTCAAAAACAAAGCGTTCTCTCTTTTTAGTATTAACAATGGCTTTATCGAGATAGATGGCAGTTTGTACCGTTCCGGTGTTTTTGTTAAAAAGAATATTATCAAAAAACGGTAGATTCTCAAACAATTCATTTCGAATCTTCTCAACTTCCTCGTCAGTTGTTGGTGTGCCCTCAAAAATAGGTTCAACAAAGAATTTTTGATTCTTTTTATCCTTCTTTAATTTTTGAATATCTCCTATGGAAATCGAAAAGTCGACTTCGGGAAAAGAATCCAGTCCATGAGAAAAGTCGTTCCATTTATTGAAATTGTCTACCTCGAACAAAGTGGAATCCTGAACCGCAATGATGATCATGTTTCCTTCCTCTCCAAAGATCTCCAGAAAACGATCATATTTGATATTTTCTTCATGATCTCTGGGCAAGAGGTTTGCCTCTGTATGAGAAAATTGAATGTTCTTTATTTTGGATCCCAAAAAGACGGTAGCAGCAGCTAAAACGATAAGAATAAAAATTCTTTGCTTTAGAATAAACCTTGAAACTACCTGCCAAAAATTCATAAATCAGATTATTTTGTACTATGGGCCATAATGGCATTCAACATTATCATGAATATTTTCAAGTAGTTGATATATAAAAAAAGAGAAGATGAATTTTACCCATCAAACAGTCATAATTTCTTTCTCTTTGATCACGTAAAGTGCATCTATTTTCGAGTTGTAATCATCAGTTAATGTCTGTATATCATCCTCGGCATTTGAAAGAAGGTCTTCAGAGATATCGAGTTTTTTCAATTCATGATTCGCTTCTCTTCGGTCATTTCTAATACTTACTTTTGCTTTTTCACCTTCAGATTTGGCATGTTTCGCCAATTCTCTTCTTCTTTCTTCTGTTAGGATAGGAACATTGATAATGATACTTTCACCGTTATTCATTGGATTGAAACCAAGATTAGCACTTAAAATGCCTTTTTCGATCTCAGGAATCAGTTGTTTTTCCCAGGGTTGAACAGTGATTGTATGTGCATCAAGGGTATTTACATTTGCTACTTGACTCAAAGGAGTTAAAGCACCATAATATTCCACTTTTACACTGCTGAGCATAGAGGGTGTCGCTTTTCCGGCTCTAATGTTCACAAATTCCATTTCGAGATGATGAATAGCACTTTCCATCTGCTCTTTGGTTGAATCTACAATAAATTGAACTTCTTCATTCATGATAATAAAGATTTATGAATTAACTAAGGTGCCTACTTTGTCACCTGAAATTACTTTCATCAAATTGCCTTTTTTGTTCATGTCAAATACAATGATCGGAAGATCATTTTCTTCACTCAAAGTAAAAGCAGTCATATCCATTACCTTGAGATCCTTACTCATGACTTCCTTAAAGGTAATGTTTTCAAATTTAATTGCAGAGGCATCTTTTTCCGGATCAGAGGTATAAATACCATCAACACGAGTTCCTTTGATGATGACGTCTGCATTGATCTCAATGGCTCTTAGAACTGCTGCCGTGTCCGTTGTAAAATATGGATTACCAGTGCCGCCTCCAAAAATAACCACACGACCCTTTTCAAGGTGTCTTACGGCTCTTCTTTTAATAAAGGGCTCTGCTATTTGTTTCATTTCAATGGAAGTCAATAGTCTGGTTTGCAGATCAGCTTCTTCTAAAGCACTTTGCAAGGCGAGTCCGTTAATAATGGTCGCCAGCATGCCCATATAATCTCCCTGAACTCTATCCATTCCATTGCTGGCTCCGGCTAAACCTCTAAAGATATTTCC
>JAAESS010000036.1 GCA_024229195.1 Flavobacteriales bacterium
AAGCATAATTTTAGGAGGAGGTCAAGGATCTAGACTGTATCCATTGACAGAAAAAAGATCTAAACCAGCTGTGCCAATTGCAGGAAAATATCGTTTGGTGGATATTCCTATTTCAAACTGTATCAATTCTAGTATAAAACGGATGTATGTTTTGACACAGTTTAACTCGGCATCATTAAATAGGCATATTAAAAATACATATCACTTTAGTTTCTTCAGTTCTGCATTTGTAGATGTATTAGCTGCAGAACAAACAATTGCTAGTGATAAATGGTTTCAAGGCACTGCCGATGCCGTAAGACAAAGCTTGCATCATTTTTTAAGACATGACTTTGAATATGCGTTAATCTTATCTGGAGATCAATTGTATCAAATGGACTTTAATGAAATGATTGAGGCACATGAGGCAAGTGGAGCAGAAATTTCAATCGCAACACAGCCAGTAAATGCAAAGGAAGCAACATCATTTGGTATACTTAAAACAGATCAAAATAATTTTATATCATCATTTATTGAAAAACCAAACACTTCGCTTTTACCAGATTGGACGTCACCTGTGAGTGAAGACATGAATAAAGCTGGAAGAAATTACCTAGCATCAATGGGAATTTATATATTCAATAGGGAACTTTTGGTAGAATTATTAAAAAATCCGGATACGGTAGATTTTGGTAAGGAAATTATTCCAGGAGCAA
>JAAESS010000037.1 GCA_024229195.1 Flavobacteriales bacterium
AGAAATCTTTCTGATAGCCATAAATACCGATGTGCCTAAAAAAATTGTGTTTTATAAGTTCTTCATTTGAGTGAATAATTTCTTGATGATCTCTTGGAAAAGGGATTGGAGCTCTTGAAAAATAAATGGCATTATTTTGAGTATCTAAAACCACCTTTACTACATTAGGGTCTTGAAGATCTTTGATGTTTTTTATTTTACTCATGGCACTTGCCATGGAAACTTGGTCATCATCAAACGAATGAACTAACTCTTCAATTAAATTTGGATCTATAAATGGTTCATCTCCTTGAACATTCACAACTACGTCACAATCTATTCCTGCAACGGCCTCCCCTATTCTATCTGTTCCAGATTGATGCGAACTTTTAGTGAGGATAATATGATTGGTGAAACTCCTACAAACCTCTTCAATCTCTGAACTATCAGTTGCTATATACACCCCATCTATATTCTTAACCTTCAGACATTGCTCATATACTCTTTGAATAACTGTTTTTCCTTTAAG
>JAAESS010000038.1 GCA_024229195.1 Flavobacteriales bacterium
TTCTGTTAGTATTTGATGAACTTTTTCTTGAGTTTTAGCGGGTTGATTTACATAATTATAAAGATATGCCATATGATGACTTGGTTCATTTCCATGCGCATATTGTCCAATCAATCCAGTAATATCTGGCTGATCTCGTCCAGATGTTTCAAGTTGAGCAGAAAACATCGTATCTAGGTGATTTTCAAGCTTCTTTTTACCTCCCATTAGGTTCATTAGGCCAGAAACATCTTGAGGCACGTAAAGGCTATATTGCCATGCGTTCGCCTCGGTATAATTAAAGTTCACCTCGAATGGATCAAAGGGAGAAAACCAAGTGTTCCGGAATCTTCCTCTCATAAAATTAGTTTCGGGATCAAAAATATTTTTATAATACTGTCCCCTTCTGGAGAACAAACGATAGTCATCTTCTTTACCCATGGCTTTTGCCATTTGAGCAATCGTCCAATCGTCATAGGCGTATTCTAATGTTTTAGAAACCGATTCACTTTCTTCTTCCATCGGAATAAAACCCATTTTTTTATAAGATTTAAGCCCTAGCTTGTCTTGAAAGGCGCTATGCTTCATCGCCTCAAAAGCTTTTTCGGTATCATACCCTCGTATTCCTTTCAAAAAAGCATCGGCAATTACAGGAACCGCATGATAACCGATCATACAA
>JAAESS010000039.1 GCA_024229195.1 Flavobacteriales bacterium
TCCAGCAGAGGCAACACAGTCTCGAACAGCTTTCACTATTTCATCTTCTGTTTTTTTATTTAAAAAGGATTCATACTGTCCGGCGTAAGAATATTCTTCGCCATCTTCTTTCATTCCACTTGAACGGATAGCTTTTGGCTTAGGCGTCATCCATTCAATATATTTTAAAGGCTCATTTAGAAATTTTTCTATACTTGAAGGCGTAATAACCATAAAATCAGGAACCGAAAATCCGAGAAAATTCAACATCGAAAGCCCTTTTCCTTTTCCTCCCAGGTTTGTTCCTTCTTCTTTTGAGTCGAATCTATAAATCATAATATTTTGGATTAAATCCGAATTCTGTAACTAATTTCAATTTAATTCCATTTACGGTCCCAGATGAAATTCCCTCATTAATTCTGTACTCTCCGTCCATGTTGTAAGGAACAAAAGTTGCTCGTTCACAAATCAAATGATACTTTTTATTATCAGAATATTTTAACGTAAGGTTTAATTTTTCTGGAAAAATTGGAGCTGACGCAAACTCAGAGATCAAAGGAAATTCTCTTAAATAATGTATTTGATTTCCTTCAGTGACAAATCCTGCCGTTAATTGTCCCATATAATCATACTCGACCATGGAAACATTGAA
>JAAESS010000040.1 GCA_024229195.1 Flavobacteriales bacterium
ATAGTGACCTGGCTGGGGCTCGAACCCAGGACCCTCTCCTTAAAAGGGAGATGCTCTACCAACTGAGCTACCAGGTCAAATAATTCGGATGCAAAAATACATACAATTATTAATTAAACAAGTGTTTTTATTAAAAAAAATATAAAGATATTTGTTGCCAATTCAGTTTACTCCAAATCAGCATTTTATGAAAATCATTCTTCTTGGGTATATGGGCAGCGGAAAATCAACAGTTGCCAAAGAGCTAGCTAGGGCCCTTAACCTTCCTTTTTTAGATTTGGATGACTACTTCATAGAAAAAGAAAAAAAGTCGATCAAGGAAATTTTTGAGACCAAGGGTGAGATTTATTTTAGATTACAAGAAACTAAGTATTTAAAAGAGATACTTGAAAATCAATTTGATACAGTATTAGCCTTGGGAGGGGGAACTCCTTGCTATGGTCATAATATGGAATTGATCAAAAAAGAATCCCAGTCATTCTATTTGAAAGGCAGTATTTCCACAATATGCCAAAGATTGCGATCTGAAAAACAGCAACGTCCTTTAATTGCATCTCTTAACGATGAGCAATTAACAGAATTTGTAGCAAAACACTTATTTGAAAGACGAGAATTTTATGATCAAGCTGATCAAATCATAAGCATAGATAAGAAGTCAGTTGATGAACTGCTTAAAGAATTACTTGTTTTTATAAAAAAGAGCTAATCTAGGAAGGCCTGAGCGTTTTTTCCTTGAAATTCGACATAGATGTGCTCTTGCATTGAAGTAGACAAGGAGATGCCCTTAAAATCAGCCTTAATAGGATATTTTTTATGGTTTCTATTTACAAGCACTACTGTTTTGAATCTTTTTAACGGAACTTCCAAAAATAATTTAGCCGCATAGATCAGTGTAGTACCGGAATTTAGCACATCATCTACAAGAATTAAGGGTTTGTTTTTATATTCTTCTGAAGAAATACTTGTAGTAACAGGATTCAGAGGTTTTTTCTTGTTAATGACAACCTCACAAAGGATAACACTGACTGGAGATATTTTTTCAAGGGCTTCTTTGATTCGTTTTGCAAAGATAAATCCATTCTCCTTGATACCGGCTATTACGATCTCAGTCTCGTTTATATTGGATTCATAGATCTGATAAGCAATTCGTTTGGTTTTATGCTGAATTTGCTCGTTGTTTAAAATAATCGTTTTTTGCATTTGAGATCAGTTTGTCTTTTCAAAAATAATAAAAAGTTCCTTCCCGGCTCTCGGTTTTATCGAATTATAACAAGGTGCGAGGGTCTTAAGGTAAAATTGTTTTTGAAAAGCCAAGGAATAGGCGTCAGCATCTCCGCCAAAAGGTGGCCCTTCGTCATTCAATCTAAAGTCAAACAACAATCCGGACAGCTTCCCTCTTTCTTTAAGTAATGATTTCATTTTATTGATGTAATTTATTCTTAAAGAAGGGTCTAAAGCACAAAAAAATGTTTGCTCTAAAATCAAATCGTATTGACCCTCATGATTAAAAAAATCTTGTTGAATTAATTTTTCCTTCGGAAACTCTGGCATTCTTTTTTTAAAATTACTCAAAGGTTCTTTAGCCAAATCAAGTACAGTGACATTTGAAAACCCCTGCTCAAAAAGATAAGCAGCTTCGTAAGCATTTCCTGCTCCAGGAATCAATATGGAAATCTCTTTATTTTCTAATTGATCAATATAGGCTTTAATAGGAGGGGAGACCTCTCCCATATCCCATCCGGTTTGCCCTTCCTGATATTTGCTACTCCAGAAGGCCTGATCAAAATTCGGGTTCTCCATCATTATAGGTGTCTAAATCTCTACGGTCTTTTTTTGTGGGTCTGCCAGTCCCTTTCTTTCTGTAGTAATCTTTTGAAAATTTGAGCATTTCCTGATTTTGAAAAGCTTCTTCCGGTGTAATATCTTTTCTGTAAAGATCCACTAATTTAGCACCTACACGGTTTTTCGGGATGTCGAGAACTAATATCTCATAATTGATCTGATCCTTTCGTATCGTTAATTTTTCACCGGTAAAAACATCTTTAGAAGGTTTTACATTTGCTCCGTTCAGCTTAATGTGTCCTTTTTTACAAGCCTCCGTGGCAATACTTCTCGTTTTAAAATAACGAGTACACCATAAATACTTGTCAATGCGCATAGTCTATCTTATTAAACCTTGTTTCATTTTTTTACTAAAAACAGGGTCTATATACATTTCATTCTCAAATTTTTCTTCCGGCAAACTAACTTCAAGTAGTTGTGCCTGTGATTGCGCCTTGGTCAGCGATACTTTAGAAGAAACACCTCTTATATCGTCTAAGGCAGCTTTTAGCAATGCTTCATTTGGATCTCCAAATGGCAATAAATTATTCCAAAAGTTGTATTCATTAATTTCAATATCAGGAGCGAACCCCTGAATATAGTCGCTTTCTCCATTTTTATTAAAAATTTGAAAAACGATTGGCTGCATAGCATATTTATGATTAGGATTGGCTCTCAATTTACTGGAATAGTCATTATTTGGTGAATCATAAACAGTAATTGAACCAACATTTTTACCATAAGTGGTATTACCAATTAGCCTTACTGAAGTCATATAAGGTTTTAAACCATTGATAATCATTTCACTTGCAGACGCTGTACCTCCCGAGGTGATAACATATAATCTAGTGACTGAATTCAATCTATTAAGAGGTTCATCTCCTTCATAATCACCTTCTGTATTGAAAATGTAATTACTGTTTTCGAAATTATAAACCCCGTTTTCGTCACTGTGCTTTTGATTAAATTTAAGTTCAGCAAATACTCCTGTTCCTGCAGGACTGTAAATCATACTTGCCAATAAGGCTGAAGTCAGTACAGAACCACCACCATTAAATCTTAGATCTAGCACAAATTCTTCAACCCCTGCCGATTTGAAGTCAGCGAAGGCCGCATTCAATTCGTCATTAAAGGAACCGCTAAATTGATTGTAAACTAAGTAACCTACTTTTTTGCCTCCGATATTATCAAAAACCTTTGTAAAATGAATTGGATTTGAAGCCACAAGTGCACGTGTCATTGTTTTGTCATCCAGTTGTGTAAATTGACCATCCTGTTCGTCAACAAATGATAATGTCACGGATTCATTCGATAACTCACCGTACGTAGTGTCAAAATTGGCCGAAGTCAATACAGTACCATTGATCGCGTTGATCAAATCTCCTCTTTTCATCCCTGCTTTTCCTGCAGGTGAATCAGGCTCTACCATAGCGATCAAAATGACTACTTTATCAGATCCGTCGTTTAGACTGATCACCCTTGAAGTAAAACCAAATCTGGTTCTGATTCCTTGAAATGCCTGGGCTTGTGCTTCATAATCTTCTACGAACCAAGAGAATCTGTCAATGGCGTTTTCAGAACCAACCACCGAATAATGTTTGTAAGCTAAATTATACATCAAGTCTCTGTAGTCATTATAACCATTCAAAAAGGTATAATAATCATCTTTGATGTCGTCTTTACTATCTGCTAGATTCACAGATTCAACTTGCCAGTTATACCATGAATTTAAACCTTTCCATACAAAGTCATTGATTGGGTCTTTCAACTCCACATCAACATTTTCATCAGGATTTTCGTCTTCTATATCATTATAGTCATTACAGCTAGTAACAAAAGTTAAAGCCAGGACAATAGTCCCGGCTAAAATATATTTCTTTAACATTTTTCTTTATTTAAATTTTTATTCAAACCAAAAAGTCTCGACTATTGTAGAGAGCAAAAAACAGGCCAAATATGAAAATTCTTATGGCGATCCTATTTTTTATCCATCATTTTTTTCATCGCCTCATTGATTTTAGGGTCTATGTCGATAAAAGAAGTTGAATGTTTTTGCTCCAATCGGTAGTCGGTAATTTTTTCATATTGAAAAGTCTTTGAATCTGTCGGCTTAGCTGCAACTCCAACAATGTCGTCAATTGCTGCACGCAACAAAGGCTCATTTCTAGCTCCAATTACTCCCATATTAGCAACATCTTCTGAGATCGTAATTTTCGGCTCTAAACCTCCTTCTGGACTCCCACCAAGTTTATTACTGAATTTGTAGACTATAGGCTGGATGGCATAGGTATGATTTGGGTTTGCTTCGTCACGACCAAAATTAGGTGAGTCATATAAAGTAACCGAACCTGTATATTTTCCATATGTTCTCTCTCCAATATGATTTACTTCGATATAAGGTTGTAAACCACTAATCAGAGATTCACTCGCAGATGCAGTACCACTCAATCCAATTACGTGAATACTTGACAAGCCCAGGCTGTTAAGGACATCTTCAGAAAAATAACTTTTTTCTCTAAAAACTTCCTCTAATCTTTCTGGATTGTTTTCTTCAAAATACGATTGATATAAACTATTCCATTGCTCCTTTTTGATAACTTCACCGGTAAACTGGCCTGTGATCATACTTGCCAAAGAAGTAGAAACACCTGCAAATCCTCCTGGGTTATATCTTAGATCCAAAACTAGATCTGTTATGCCTTCATTTTTTAATTCTAAAAATGCGTCGTTTAGCTCTTTTTCTTGACGTGTAAACTGCGTGTAGTGGAGGTAACCAATTTTCTTCCCTCCTTCTTCGAAGTATGCAATTTTATTCACAGAGGGCTCGGTGTAATCTGTTTTTGTCAACTCAACGCTTATTCCTGTTGACGTAATCGTATTATTTACGATTTCGGAGATTGCTAGGGTATAGGTTGTGTTTTCAGAATATAGAAGTGTTCTATAATTTAAAAGTGTCAGTTGTTTTCCATCCACTTCAGTAAATATATCACCTCTTTTGATATTTTTACCGTCAGCATCCGAACCAGGTAAGACAAGACGTACATACCCAAACACATCATTTCCTGAACCGTAACGAGATAATCCAAAATCTAAACCGTTGGATAATGAGATTCCTTGTCCTTGATTTTCAAACTCCTCATAATCATCGATAAAGAAACTAAAAAAGTCTACATTTTGCGGATCGTATATCAAACTATTAAAAAATGGCTCAGGTTCAGGCGTGTTTTGCATGAAAGCCTTTTTTTCTGCTATGGAAGCAAAACGATCATTGGCCAAATCAGGAACATTTGCTTGCCAAAGGTAAATTTCATTCATTCCATCCCAAATATATTCATTGATATCTGCATTAGGGTTTACAGGAACTTCAGGTGTAGGATCGACAATATCAATGGGCTCTACAATCTCATTTGAATCACTACAGGCAAATAAAAACAGGAATAACACTGCCGTTAAATGCGGGAAATACTTTTTCATTTTTCTTTTTTTTAATTATTGTTTCAATTTTTCACGAACAATTTTACAAAACACCAGTTAAAACTGTCATTAGATGACTACCTGTCTTTTGTATGGCTGTCATAATACCATAAAACATTCCTTAGCATAAAGGAAATGCGCAGTAATAAACTAGGTTGATAGATTGATATAATAAGGTTTAAAATTGAGATTGATCTATATTAATGCGCTTCAGTATAAAAAAATCTCATTTCTAATTTTGTAAAAATAACAATAATATTTTATTATTTAAAATACATGTAACAAATTAGAAGTTAAATCGTGTTAAAGGTGTAGCAGATTTGATAAATTGCTCTTTTATTAAGAATTAATGAACCAAAAAGAATTTCTAGAAACGGTTTTACCATTTAAAGACAAGGTTTTTCGATTAGCGAAAAGACTATTGGTTTCGTCGGATGAAGCAGAAGATGCCACGCAGGAACTATACTTTAAACTATGGAAAAATAAAAGTAAGATAGAGGGTTATGACAATGTGGAGGCCTATGCCATGATGATGACCAAAAATTACTGTCTGGATCAGTTAAAATCAAAAAGAGCGTCAAATATGACACTGGTTCACAGTAACTATAAGGATGAGTCAGAAACTGTTGAAAGTGACATAGAGTATAAAGACAGCGCAAGCATCTTAAAAAGAATGATGAATGACCTGCCGGAAAAACAGAGAATGATCATACAATTGAGAGATGTTGAAAATTACGAATATCAAGAAATTGGAAAAATAATGAATATGGAGCCCACAGCAATAAGGGTGGCGCTATCAAGAGCAAGGAAAACATTACGACAAAATTTTATTAAAAAACAGAATTATGGAATTGGCTAAAATCGAAAACTTACTGGAAAAATATTTTGAGGCTGAAACAAGCATACAGGAAGAAGCCATTTTACAAGCATACTTTGCTCAGGATGATGTGCCTGATCACTTGACACAGTACAAAGAGATGTTTAATTTCTTTAACAATAGCTCTTTGGAAACCTCTAATAGAAGTATCAAACTAAGTAAACAAAGTAAGAAGTCGATTAGTATCAAATGGTTATCCATTGCGGCAATGTTTATATTCTTTGTTGGGATCTATTCTGTTTATCAACAAAACGAAGCTGAAAAAGAAGAGGCAAGATTAGCATATATGGAAACACAAAAAGCCTTGGATTTGATTGCACACAGCTTAAATAAGGGAACAGGAGCCGTTGCGCACTTGAATAATTTTAATAAAGGAACTGATGCCATGGCCCAGCTAAGAACCTTTGATAGAGCACAAAAAAGAGTATTTAACAAATAAAACAAGTATAATAAACAATAAAACAATAAAATCATGAAAATCAATAGAATCATTTTAGTAACAGTGATGCTAATGTCTGGCTGGATAGCCAGTGCACAGTCACAATTCGACAAGTTCGAGGATATAGATGGTGTAACCTCAGTAGTGGTAACTCAAAAAGCATTTGCTCTCATGAGTAAAATAGGCTCAGAATCGGATGATGAGTATATGGAGCTGATCAAAAACATAGAATCCTTAAGAGTTTTTGCAACAGAAAGTGCAGAAGTAGGAGTTCAGATGCAAAATGCAGCCACAGGATATTTAAAATCATCCAATCTTGAGAAGTTAATGACCGTTAAAGATGGAGGAAGTAATGTGACCATCTATGTGAGAGAAGGAAAATCAGAGGATTATGTAAAAGAATTATTTATGTTCGTAAAAGATGGTGACAGTTCTTCCCGTGAATCCGTGATCATTTCTTTAACAGGAGATATCGATTTAAATCAGATCGCAAAATTGACAGAAAAAATGGATCTCCCGGGAGGTGAGCACTTAGAAAAAGCAAGTAAAAATAAATAATATCAGAAACCATGACCAAGATGATTAAAACATTTTCAATGTTGCTTTTTGCATCCCTGCTTTTGGCAGCTTGCAACAAACAACCAACGATTCAGGAATACTATGTACAAAAACAGGAAACCGATAATTTCATAGCCATTGACCTTCCTGCAAGTTTGTTAAAGGTTTCAGATGATGCTTCCGAGGAAACAAAGGAAACTATGGCTACGATTAAGAAGCTGAACATTCTGGCATTTAAGATCAATGAAACCAATGAAGCAGAGTACAAGTCTGAATATACTAAGGTAAAAGAAATTCTAAAAGGAAAAAAGTATAATGAGCTGATGCGTATGAAGCATGAAAACATGAATGTTATTATTAATTATCAAGGTGATGATGATGCCATCAATGAGTTTGTATTATTTGCTGCAGATAATGACAGAGGTTTCGCCTTGGCAAGAGTTTTGGGTGATAAAATGCAACCTGAGAAAATCATGAAAATGGCCAATGATCTAAAAAATATCGATAGTGAAGGAGCAAGCGATGCAATGGCTCAAATATCTGATCTTTTCGGAGATGTTAACATCAACTAATAAAAATAATCATATTTACCTAAAGTCATTTTAGTTCAACTAAAGCGGCTTTTTTTTTAATCATACTTTAACGAGGAGTTCATCATATATTAAATTATATTTGCGGCTCAACCCATTATTTTAAATAGCATATGAAATTTCAAACACTTATACTATGCTTTTTCCTGAGCATGAGTTCTTTGATCGCACAGGAAACAGAAACAATCAACA
Source organism: Flavobacteriales bacterium (assembly GCA_024229195.1). Taxonomy (GTDB): domain Bacteria; phylum Bacteroidota; class Bacteroidia; order Flavobacteriales; family Flavobacteriaceae; genus Lutimonas. The sequence goes on from JAAESS010000040.1 coordinate 7,952, forward strand.
CCGAATACAGAGCTGAAAGAGAAAAAGTGAGTGATCTTGTTCACACAAAACTCAAAGTGAGTTTTGATTATGATAAAAGCCAGATGGCTGGTGAAGCCTGGGTCACGCTTACACCGCATTTTTACAATGTAAGTGAGCTAGAGCTTGACGCAAAAGCCATGCTCATTCATACAATAACCTCAAATGGAAAGGAGTTAAAATACACGTATGATGACGCAAAACTTCAAATCAATTTAGGTAATACCTATGCGAAGGGCGAAGAATATACCGTTTATATCAAATATACGGCAAGACCCGAAGAAGTAAAACAAAAAGGGAGCGCTGCAATTTCAAGTGCAAAGGGTTTGTATTTTGTGAACCCTTTAGGAAAAGACCCAAAAAAACCAACTCAGATCTGGACTCAGGGAGAAACTGAAGGAAGTAGCTGCTGGTTTCCTACCATAGACGCGCCGAATCAAAAAACTTCTCAGGAGATCTATATGACTGTTCCTAACAAATATGTTACGCTATCCAATGGATTATTGAAGAAACAAACAGAGAACAGTGATGGAACAAGAACAGATTATTGGAAGTTCGATCAAAAACATGCTCCATATTTATTTTTTATGGGAGTTGGTGAATACAGCATCGTAAAAGATAAATGGAAAGATATTGCAGTAGACTATTATGTTGAAAAGGAATACGAGCCTTATGCCAAAGGGATTTTTGGTAACACTCCTGAAATGCTTCAGTTCTATTCTGATTACACAGGAGTTGACTATGTTTGGCCAAAATACGCACAAATTGTTGGAAGAGACTATGTAAGTGGTGCCATGGAAAACACAACAGCAGTATTGCACCAGGAAATGGCCTACCAAACAAGCGGCGAATTGATTGATGAGAATACCTGGGAATATGTGATCGCTCATGAAGCTTTCCATCACTGGTTTGGTGATCTGGTAACTACGGAGAGCTGGAGTAATCTTACTGTTAATGAATCATTTGCGAATTATAGCGAATACTTATGGATCGAATATAAATATGGAAAAGATGCTGCGGATGCGCATCGCCATGATGAAATTGAAGGTTATATCTCTCCGGAAAATGAGTTAAAAGACCTGGTTAGATTTCATTACAATGCTAGAGAAGATATGTTTGATGCCGTTTCCTATAACAAAGGAGGTATTATTTTACATATGCTGAGAAGTTATATAGGTACAGACGCTTTTAAAGCAGGAATGAAACAGTACTTGAATGATAATGAATATGGAACAGGTGAGGCCCATCAGTTGAGATTGGCTTTTGAAAAGGTTACGGGTAAAGATTTAAATTGGTTCTTTAACCAATGGTATTTTAACAATGGTCATCCAAAACTGGAAGTCAAATATGTTTACAGTGAAGATGCAAAAATAGTAACCGTTCAGATCGAACAAACTCAGGAAGGCTTATTTGAGTTTCCGCTGGCAATAGAAGTTTACGAAGGTGACAGTCCTAAACGCTATGAAGTTTGGGTGGATGAGAAAAGTAAATCCTTTTCATTTAAATATGATAAAAAGCCAATCCTTGTAAATCCGGATGCTGACAGAACTCTTTTAGCAGAATTCAACGACATCAAATCAACTGAAAGCCTCGTTCACCTATATAAAGTAGGTAAAAAATATGAAGATAGACGAGAGGCTTTAGATGGATTAAAAGATCAGCAGGCCAATGAATCTGCTTTTAAAACATTTGAAGCAGCTCTGGCAGATGATTATTACGGATTGAGGATTATGGCTATAGAAAATATAGATCTTGTTAATACTGACTCAAAAAAAGCGGTAAAAATGATTGAAGATATAGCTTTAAATGATAAAAAGACTTTAGTGAGGGCGGCAGCTATCAGTAAATTGGCATCCTACAAAGGAGAGGCCTATATCGATTTATATAAGAGTGCCATTAAAAATGAGTCGAGTGCAATACGAGTTAGCGCCTTGAAAGCTTTGTATTGGGAGGATAAAGAAGCAGCTTTACAATTTGCAGGGTCCATTCAAAATGATATGGAAAAGCAAAGCTTAAAAGATGCTCTAATACCTTTGTACATTATGGATAAGACTGAATCAGAACAAGCCTTTGTTGCTGACAATTTGATAGAAGGCATGTTCTTTACCGAGGATAGAGAAAAAGCTGATTTGTATAAGGATGGCTTTCAATGGGTGATAGGCAGTTCGAACGAAGAAGCAACACAAAACCTGGTAGATGCCTTTGTACAACTAGGAATTCAATATAAACAATACGGGGCAGATAAGATCGCAAAACAGGTATTACAACAACTTCTTGAGGCAAAAAATCAATCTGATTTTGAAAATAAAGAAGCTTTGGTGAAAATCGTAGAAGATGGCATGAGTCGTTTGTCTGAGTAAAATTTCATTACTTAATATATGGGCCCTTAGCGAGTAAAACTCCTAAGGGCTTTTTTATTTGATATACTCTTTGAACGTACCGTCATTATAAAAGATCACAATTCGTTCAATACTCTTTGCATGCGTATTTGGATGATTTCTATCTTGATCTGGAATGGATGCAGCATTTTTCAAAGGTTCAGAAACAACCTGATGGGGAGCAGGGGAAGAGGTAGCAGTTTTTGGAAAGGTTCCTTTTCCATTTAAGAACCAATACAATTCTACTTCATCAAACTCCTTGACCACTTTTAAAACAAAATCTAAACTGGGTTTGTTCCTCCCGGAAAGCAGGTGTGAAATACTAGATCGCGGGACCTGAATTTTATCGGCAAAAGCTGAAGCTGATAACTGATAAAACTTCATGATCATGGTAAGTCTTTCGGTAAATTCAATATTGTTTATCATTGTAAACCATTTTGATGTTACAAACGTAAACATAAATCCACATTGCTCCTAATATTTTAATGATATTCTATCATAACTATCAATAAAAACTAAATATAATATTTAGGTAAATATGCTTATATTACTGATATGCAATATTATAAATATATCATTAAATCAAAATAAATATATCTTATAGCCTTGAATGTCTTTAGAATCAATATATGAAGTTTATGTTTACAATTGTAATAAAATGTAACCCAATTATTGTTTACAATTGTAAATAAGTATTTGTTTACATTTGTAAAATGAAAAAAATTGAAGTTGAAAAGGTCAACAAATGGTATGACTTGCACCATGACCCCATGCTCGAGAAAAGATACCTAACCTTAGAGGATATTCATCCACTTTTGACCGAACTTGGCAGTCAGTTTTCTGTACATAAAATCGGGGAATCATTTGAGCAACGAAACATATATGAATTGGTATTTGGTACAGGACCGAGAACAATCCTCTTATGGACCCAAATGCACGGTAACGAGAGTACAGGTACAAGAGCCTTTTTTGATCTGATCAAATTTATTTCCCAACCGAAGGATCATAAGTGGCTTGCAGATCACATATTAAAAGAGTGTACAGTTCATTGCATTCCAATGCTAAATCCCGATGGAGCAAATGCATTTACCAGAATAAACGCTCAAGGAATAGACCTCAATAGAGATGTTATTGATAAAAAAGCCCCAGAGAGCGCACTTCTTCAAGATGTTTTAAAGCGTGTGAATCCGTTATACTGTTTTAATTTGCACGATCAGAGAACCATATTTAGTGTTGGAGCGGGTAATGAAACAGCAACCATGTCTTTTTTGGCACCCTCCATTGACCAGAAAAGAACTCTTACCGAGGGCAGAAAGGATACGATGAAAGTCATTGCCTCCATTCATAATCTGCTTTTGGATGTGATTCCGGGAAAAATGGGACGATATACAGATGAGTTTTATCCAAAGGCAACCGGAGATAATTTTCAAAAAATGGGGCACAAAACCATTTTAATTGAATCAGGGCACAGTAAAGGAGACTACAAAAGAACCGTATCCAGACGAACTACTTTTTTAGCACTCCTCGAAGGGCTAAGATTTATTGGTGACGAACAAGCTCAGATTGATCATAAAAAGTACTTTGACATTCCTAATAACGAAAAGAAATATCTCGATATCATTGTTCAGAATAGTCTGATTGACGGTGCAAAAAAAGACATAGGAATTTTATTTTTAGAAAAACTAGAGAATGGAAATATCATTTTTGTGCCTAGTATAAATCAAATTAGTGATCTGAGTGAATTAAGTGCTGATAAGATTATCGATGCTAAGGGGCTTGAATTTGCTAACGAAAACGATGTAGAGAAATGGGTGAAAAATAGATTTAATTAAACATTGTCCATAAAAAGCTATTTTTTTTTAATAAAAAGTGTATTTATTTAATTGAATTTTGTGATATTTGCAAAAGAATCAAATCTAAAACTTATGTCCAAATTCAAATTAGACGAACTTGATCATCAAATATTGGAGGCCTTGATAGAAAATGCAAGAACTCCTTTTACTGATATCGCAAAAAACCTTTTAGTTTCGGCTGGAACGATTCATGTAAGGGTCAAAAAGATGGAAGATGAAGGGGTAATCAAAGGATCAACTCTTAGTGTTGATTACAATAAAATGGGTTATACATTTATAGCTTATGTAGGTTTATTTTTAGAAAACTCATCAACCACGCTTTCAGTCATTGAAGAAGTGAGAAACATTGCTGAAGTTACAGTAGCTCACCTGACTACCGGGAAATTTTCAATCTTTTGTAAGATAAGAGCACGGGATACCATGCATGCAAAGGAAATTATTTTCAGGCTTGATCGAATTGAAGGAATAAAACGAACTGAAACATCAATTTCTTTGGAAGAAGTGATCAACGATAAGAAAAGGCTGATGCATCAGATTTTTAAAGAGATCTCATTCTAGCA
>JAAESS010000041.1 GCA_024229195.1 Flavobacteriales bacterium
CCTCTGAAAAATCTTGAAAAGAGCTATGATAACAAAATAAGCGATCAGACCAATCTGATTTTTCAAAATTAGCAACATTTTGCTCATACGCATTAGGATCAATCTCTACTGCATCAATAGTTTCAGCATCACTTCGTTGGGCCATCATTAAAGATACTAACCCAGTTCCTGAACCCACATCTAAAATAGTATCTGGACATGTTTCTAATGAACACCAAGCTCCTAACAGAACGGCATCTGTACCTACTTTCATAGCCGTTTTATCTTGATCAATAGTAAACTCCTTAAAATAAAATGGTTTATTCATTATAAATTATATTTTCAAAAGTAAGCTTTTGATACATTCAAAAATAAAAAACCCGCAACTTTCGTTGCGAGTTTTCTTTTGCAGAGAGGAAGGGATTCGAACCCTCGATACCCTTGAGAGGTATACACACTTTCCAGGCGTGCGCCTTCGACCACTCGGCCACCTCTCTAATTCAAATACAAATCAATTAGACCCTCAG
>JAAESS010000042.1 GCA_024229195.1 Flavobacteriales bacterium
AAATTCTTCACTACGCCAATTCTAACAAAAAAACAAGTTGACTTTAATATGTTTACTTAACCAAAAACTATGGAATTCTCACATGAATAGAAGATCATTTCTGAAAAACACATTGCAAACCGGGGTCGGACTATCTGTACTCGGAGCAAATGCTTTTAACATTCCGAGTAACCTCTTTGCAGACTCGAAGGGATTATTTTTTAAAATCTCATTAGCCGAATGGTCTTTACACAATGCTCTATTCCAGGGTGAGATGACCAATTTAGATTTTGCTCAAAAATCCAGGAGCCTTAATTGCGAAGGTCTAGAATATGTAAATGCCTTTTTCAAGGATAAGGCTAAAGATATCTCCTATTTAAACGAATTAAATTCCAGGGCAAACAGTGAAGGTCAGACTAATGTTTTGATCATGATTGATGGGGAAGGAAACCTTGCCGATGCAAATGATAAAAAAAGAATTCAAGGGATTGAAAATCATTTTAAATGGGTAGATGCAGCGCATCATATGAATTGCCATGCAATTCGTGTAAATCTGGCTGGTGGTAAAAATAAATCTGATGCCATCAAAGCTTCTATTGATTCCTTGGAAAAACTAAGTGCATATGCCTCTCAAGGCAATATTAATATTTTAGTTGAAAACCACGGTGGATTCTCTTCAGATGGTAAGTGGATGCAAAGCGTATTCTCCCAAGTCAACAGCAAGAATTGTGGTACACTTCCTGATTTTGGGAACTTCTGCATAGAAAGAGGCAGTAATAATACATGTAAGGAAGGCTATGATAGGTATTTAGGCACTTCTGAATTGATGCCTTATGCAAAAGCAATTTCTGCAAAAACATATGCTTTTGACAAAAATGGTCAGGAGACGACAATTGATTACAGCAAGATGTTAAAGATGGTAAAAGATAGTGGATATAAAGGTTTTATCGGTATTGAGTTTGAGGGAACTGGTGTTTC
>JAAESS010000043.1 GCA_024229195.1 Flavobacteriales bacterium
AAATCAATTTTATCAAAAAGCAATTCACCTTCAAAACTTTTTGAGAGGTTTTCGACATGAAGAATCTGATCTCCAGCCTCGCGCTCTTGTTCAAAAATAATCGCAGGATATCTTCTGCTTGAAGGTTTGATATCTGAAATATTCAACTTATCAATCATTTTCTTTCTACTGGTTGCCTGTTTCGACTTGGCCACATTTGCAGAAAATCTTCTTATAAACTCTTCAAGTTCCTTTTTCTTATCCTCAGCTTTCTTATTTTGCTGAGCTCTTTGTCTTGCTGCCAGCTGACTCGACTCATACCAGAAAGTATAATTACCTGAATACTGATTGATCTTACCAAAATCAATATCAGAAATATTTGTACAAACTGCATCTAAAAAGTGACGGTCATGAGATACGACGATCACCGTATTGTCGAAATTGGCTAAAAAATTCTCTAACCATCCTATCGTTTCAAAATCAAGGTCATTTGTTGGCTCATCCATAATCAGTACATCCGGAGAACCGAATAAAGCCTGAGCAATCAAGACCCTTACCTTTGACTTACCATCTAAATCCGACATCCCAGTGTAATGCATATCTTCTGGAATACCCAAAGATGACAAAAGGTTTGCGGCTTCACTCTCTGCTGTCCATCCTCCCATTTCTTCAAATTCTGCGCCTAATTCTCCTGCTAAAACTCCATCTTCCTCAGAGAAATCTGGCTTGGCATATACTTCATCTAACTTTTTCTTGAGGTCGTATAAAGGTTTATTTCCCATCATCACAGTCTCGAGAACAGGATACTGATCATAAGCAAAGTGGTCCTGTGTAAGAACAGACATCCTCTTACCTTTTTCAAGGTTTACCTGACCTGAAGTAGGGTCTATATCACCTGAAAGAATCTTCAAAAAAGTAGATTTTCCCGCTCCATTAGCTCCGATGATACCATAGCAATTACCTTGAGTAAATTTGGTATTTACTTCATCAAACAAAACTCTTTTTCCGAATTGAACGGATAAATTAGAAACTGTAAGCATTATTTTTAATTTTTTTGCAAAACTAAGTAAAATAGTCAGATATTGCTATCTATAATTGGAGATAATTTTTGGATTATGAGATTGTTCTTAAATATGATCAATCTTAACTTTCACTCTTAATTTTTAACCTTTTTATGGAAAATTTTTAACACCATATTAACAAGGCGCACAAAGCGATTAGAGTACATTTGTGTTATGCCTAAATACAATTGTTTGAAAAAAGATTACTTTACGCAGTCCCTTACATTCATATCGCTGTTAGGTTTACTACTTTCACTTACCGGGTGTCTCAGTGACGGAGAACCAGGAATTACCTATTTTGGCGGTAAAATAAAAAACCCAAAAGAAAACTTTGTTTTCTTCAAAAAGGGTAAGAAAGTCCTCGACTCAGTTCGATTGGATGACAATAATAAGTTCTCTTTTAAAATCGATTCACTTGAACTTGGTCTGTATAGTTTTATGCATGGTGGTGAATTTCAATATCTCTATCTCGAACCCACAGATAGCTTATTGATTTACATTAATACCTGGGATTTTGATGAGTCATTAATCTTTAGCGGAAAAGGAAGTGGAAAAAATAATTATCTAATCAATTTATATCTTCAGCAAGAAAAAACCGAAAAGGAATTCAAGGATAATTATAGACTAGATGAAGCCGGTTTTTCAGCTGTCATTGATGAAGGAATAAAAAAGCAGTTGTCCGTCTACAATGATTTTATCGCAACAGAAGAAGAACCACCTTCTGAGTTTTTTGAAAAACTTGCAAAAACAGGTATCTATGTACCTTTCTATTTTTACAAAGAAAGATATTCATACAAACACAAAAAATTAATGGGTCTTGACAAGGCTCCTGAACTTAGTAAAGACTTTTATGATTATCGAAAGTTAATAGAGCTCAACGATGAATCTTTACTTGACTACGGATGGAACCTCGCTTTCGTGAATACTTTTCTGTACAACCTTGCACATGATGAAAAGATGAAGGACCCCGAAAATAAAATTTTTGAGCTTGAGTTAATGAAGGTTGTTGATGATCGAATTCATGTGAATGATTTTAGAAATTCGCTTCTGGCAAAAGGGGCCTGGGGAGCACTCTCAAACAAGCATCTTTCAGAAAAAAAGGCTGAAAAGGTATACGACTATTTTTATTCTCATTGCGAGGATGAAAATTATAAAAAAGAGTTGAAGAAAGCACTTGCACAGAAAGAGAAAATTACTGACGGTGATGATATGCCAAAACTTACTGCATACAACCTCGAGCATTCAGAAGTAGAAATCAATCAAGTCATTAAGAATTCGAATGCAGTTATTTATTTCTGGCCAAAAGAGTTAGGGCGAATTGAAATGCTAAATGAAAAACTACACTATTTAAAAAAACGCCACCCTGATGTTGTCTTTGTCGGAATTGAGAGAAATAAAAGCGATGAAGAATGGAAAGAATTTATTGCTTCAAGAAAACTTCCAAAAGAACACCAGTTTAAATTGCCAAGAAGTTCTGATTCCTACAGTTGGTATGAAGGTGATATGGAAAGAACCATTATTGTCAATGATCAGGGTAAGGTTGAAAATGGCTATGTCTTTTTTCTTGACAGTAATTTCAATTACTATTTGAAGACCATTAATAAACACTAATTTGTAGCATACTTCAATAAATTAGTGGTATTTTTGCAAACTCTTAAACATAAAACACAGTATTTATTTGCAAACCAGAGCTTTACAAATAAATTGAGTTTTGCAAAAAAAATATATGTCGATATTTAAAACGTTGGGTTTAAGCCAGTCTATTGTTGATTCTTTGACTGATTTAGGCTATGAACAACCAACAGAAATCCAGAAGATTTCTATCCCTCAGATCCTAGGGTCAAAAGATGATCTCAAAGCTTTTGCTCAAACCGGAACTGGTAAAACAGCTGCCTTTAGTTTACCTATACTAGAGCAAATTGATCCGAATAACAAGAACACCCAAGCAATCATTCTTTCTCCAACAAGGGAGCTAGCGATCCAGATTGCTAACAACATCAACGATTTTTCTAAAAATCTCAAGAATGTGAAGACCATTGCCGTTTACGGCGGTGCCAACATCGATGAACAAATCAGACCTTTAAAAAGAGGAGTGCAAATTGTTGTTGGAACTCCTGGAAGAACTCTTGATTTGATCAAAAGGCGCGTATTAAACCTTGAAAGTATTGAGTGGTTGGTATTAGATGAAGCTGATGAGATGCTGAACATGGGGTTCAAGGAAGAATTGGATAATATTCTTGAAAAAACACCAAGTTCCAAGCAAACATTACTGTTTTCTGCTACTTTTCCGAAAGAAGTGGAAGCTATAGCAAGAAATTATATGAACAATCCGACTGAGATCTCAGCCGGACAGAAAAATATTGGAGCTGCAAATGTAGAACATGAGTTCTTTCAGGTAACTGAACGTAATCGTTATCCTGCCTTAAAAAGAATTGCTGACATAAATCCTGATATTTACTCCATAGTTTTTTGTCGAACTCGAAGAGAAACCAAGGATGTTGCCGAGAAATTGATTGATGACGGCTATAGTGCAGATGCGTTGCATGGAGACCTTTCTCAGGCACAGCGTGATCTTGTGATGCAGAAATTTAGAAATAAAAACCTGCAAATTCTTGTGGCTACTGATGTTGCTGCAAGAGGTCTAGATGTGAATGACCTGACCCATGTGATCAATTATAAATTGCCCGATCAAACAGAAAACTATACCCATAGAAGTGGTAGAACAGGAAGAGCGGGTAAAAAAGGAATATCAGTTGCAATCATTACCAGTAAGGAGCGGAACAAACTGAAACCTATTGAAAGAAAAATAAAGAAAAACTTTGTTCAGAAACAAGTTCCAAATGGAAAAGAGATTTGTGAAGTTCAGCTATTCAAGTTGATTGACAAGATTCATGATATCGAGATTAATGAAAAAGAGATCAAAGACTACCTACCGGATATTTATGAAAAATTACATGAACTTGATCGTGATGAACTGATCAAAAGATTTGTTTCCATTGAATTTAACTCATTTCTTTCCTATTATCAGAATGCAAGAGATTTAAATAATAATGATGCACCTAGTGATAGAAAAAGGTTTGGAGATGATTCTTTAGTTCGTTTTTACATTAATCAGGGTAAAATGGATGATCTGACTCCTGCCCGCTTGATCGGATTGATCAATGAATGTCTTAGAAAAAGAGATGTTGAAATTGGGCAAATAGAAATTCTAAAGAGTTTTTCTTTTTTCGAGATAGATAAGAATTTTACACAGGATGTTTTAGAGAAAATGAATGAAGCTGAATTCAATAACAGATCGGTTATTGTTGAAGTTACATCAAAACCTAAAGGTAGATCCAAAAGAAGGTCTTCGAAAGGCTTTGGAAGAAATGATTCAGGAGGTCAAAGAAGAAACAACTCAAATGACAGAAGAAATGATTCTGGAGGTCAAAGAAGAAATGATTCAGGAGGTCATAGGAGTGATGACTTTAAGCCGAGAAGAAAAAAAACTGCACCGGGATCCAGAAGGCGCAGACGTTAATTTCTAGCTGAAAGTCTTTAACCATAAAAAAAGGTTGAAAGTTTGATCAAATATTGATCTGACTTTCAACCTTTTTTCATTCATACAATGAATAATCGTGTCTTTATCTTCTAGAATAATTTGGCGCCTCCTTTGTGATGGTCACATTATGTGGATGACTTTCAGAAATACCTGAGGAAGTAATTCTTACAAAGTTTGATTTTTTATGGTCTTCGATTGTTGCACTCCCGCAATATCCCATACCGGCTCTTAAACCACCTAAAAATTGATGCATGGTTTCATACACTTCTCCTTTATATGGAACACGACCTACAATTCCTTCAGGAACCAGTTTTTTTACATCATCTTCAACATCTTGAAAATATCTGTCTTTTGAACCTTTTTCCATAGCCTCTATAGAACCCATACCCCGATAAGATTTGAATTTTCTTCCTTCAAAAATAATCGTTTCTCCCGGTGACTCTTTGGTTCCTGCTAATAAAGATCCAAGCATTACTGTATCCGCACCTGCTGCAATGGCTTTAGGAATATCTCCCGTGTAACGAATACCTCCATCCGCAATCACAGGTACTCCGCTGCCCTTTATGGCTGCGGCAACTTCCATTACTGCTGATAATTGAGGAAATCCAACACCAGCAACAACCCTGGTGGTACAAATTGAACCGGGTCCGATACCGACTTTAACAGCATCTGCTCCTGCTTCAACTAAAAATTTTGCAGCATCTCCTGTAGCAATATTCCCAACAATAATCTCAATTTTTGGGTATTCTGATTTAATTTTTCTTAATATCAATGCAACTCCTTTACTATGACCATGAGCGGTATCAATCACTAAAGCATCCACGCCTTCCTTGATCAAAGCTTTTGCTCGGTCCATGGTGTCACCAGTAACTCCAACAGCAGCGGCTACTCTGAGTCTTCCGTATGAGTCTTTATTTGCATTCGGATTTTCACTTACTTTAATGATGTCACGATATGTGATAAGACCGACTAATTTTCCTTCCGGATTTACAACTGGCAATTTTTCAATTTTATGATCCTGTAAGATCATTTCTGCCTGTTTCAATGAGGTTCCTTCTTTTGCCGTAATCAAGTTTTCTGAAGTCATTACCTCGGCCACTGGACGATCATTATTGTTCTCAAATCGCAAATCACG
>JAAESS010000044.1 GCA_024229195.1 Flavobacteriales bacterium
AAAGGCCAGGGCGAGTATCAAAGGAAACGAAGTTGACTTTTATACAAAGAAACTGAATGATGTCAGATCAGTTACCGAAAGTGAGTTTGCCAAAAGAGATGATCAATGGATCATGAAGTCAGAACCTTTTTTTGAAAATCAAGCAACAAATAACTATTGTAAATGGTTCCATGTATGTGAGCATGAATCCAATCACAGAGGTCAGATAAAATTTATCATAAAGCGGTTTCCCGTTAGTTAAAAAACATCGTGTTTCTGCTCTTAGGCGGGGAATTATTCATTTTTAAGAAGTCGATTTTGTCTATTTTTCTGATTTTCTTATTGTTGACAAAGAAAATAGTTCGAATTTTTGTTATAAAATGAAATAATTACTGAAATAACTGTATCTTTGCACTAAATTAATAAATTATTTAAAATGAATACAGGTAAAGTAAAATTCTTCAATGACGCTAAAGGATTCGGTTTCATAAGCGAGGAAGGAACAGGTAAAGAACATTTTGTACACGTTTCAGGTCTTGTAGACGAAATTCGCGAGAATGACGAAGTAGAGTTTGAATTAGAACAAGGAAGAAAAGGATTAAATGCAGTTAACGTAAGAGTTATCTCATAATAAATTTTTTTACAACTACACAAAGCCCATCCGATGATGGGCTTTTTTTTATGCCTTTAAGTGAGGAAAAGATGAATAAACTCTCCTGTGTTTTCCTTCCTGCGTTTCATGATAAGTCTATCTGTAGATTATTCGAGTTTAAAAAATCCATTTGATTATCTGCCGATGCATTTTAAATTGATTAATAATCTTATTTTAGCAGTTCATTACATAAACCAAATTTTAAAACTAAAAATTAGAACATGAAATCAACAAAAATTTATGCGATCGTATTGATTGCAATGACCTTTTTATGGGTTGATAGTTACGCTCAGGAAACGAGACCGTCAAGAGAAAAGTGGGATCAGGTCAGTATGCAGGGAACTGTAACCGAAATTAATGCGGAAACAAGAGAAATTACCCTAATGGGTAGTGATGGAGGGCTGGTGACAATGACGGCTGGTGAAGAAGTAGAGCGATTCAATGAAATAGCTATAGATGATGTAATAAAATTTGAATACTACACTTATTTAAAGGCTGAGTTTCGGGATCCGACACCTGAGGAGGTTGCAGAACCGGTTCAAATGATCGCTGAAGCAGGAAAGGCGCCAGAAGGTGTTGATCCGGCAGCTGCTGTAGGAGCAGTGGTAAAAGCGGTAGTAACAATAGAGGCGCTGAACAGACCATTTATGGTCGCGACTGTTAGCGGGCCAAATGGAAATTATGTAAGTATTCCGATGGAAGATGAAAAGTTAATGACAGAATTACATATTGGTGAGGTTCTAATACTTACCTATGCCGAAGCTGTTGCAATCGGACTTGAAAAGGTTGAGGTTAAACAATAATGTCTAAGTCTGAGAATCAGTTGAGATTTCTCAGAATGATTCGCGTCTTCCTTGACGAATTTTAAAGTGAAAAGAAAATCCATGGATATTGTTTCATGGATTTTTTTTGGTCGAATAGGTAATCATAAAAAAGATAATTGAATTTTAAGATCTGTTTAATTCAAATTTTTATGGTCTTAAAAAGTAAATAATTCTGAATAATTCATGTAGCAATTTTCCTTTTTAGTACTATCTTGACGTCATTAAAATTCTACCTATGAGACCTTACATACTAGCTGAAACAAACTGGAAGCATTTGAAAGAGGAAAAGATTGAACTTGCAATATTGCCATGGGGTGCCACCGAGGCACATAATTATCATTTGCCTTATGCAACCGATAATATCGAATCAGAATATCTTTCAGCTGAAGCTGCCAGAATTGCCTGGGAAAAAGGAGCAAAACTTATGGTATTGCCTACCATACCCTTCGGCGTAAATACAGGGCAGAGTGATATTTATCTGGATGTCAATCTGAATCCATCTACTCAGTTAGCCATTCTCAGAGATATTATTAGCATGCTCAACAGACAAGGCATATTTAAGTTGTTGATTTTTAATAGCCATGGCGGTAACGATTTTAAAACCATGCTCCGAGAACTAGGACTTGAATTTCCAAAGATGTTTTTGGCCACCTCTAACTGGTTTCAGGCCATGGAACGAGAAAAATATTTTGAAAAGGATGGTGATCATGCCGAAGAAATGGAAACAAGTTTATTGTTGCATTTAAAACCTGACTTGATTTTGCCAAGAGAAAATTGGGGGGATGGAAAAGAGAAAAAACATAAGATTACTGAATTTTCTGAAAGTTGGTTATGGACAGAACGAAAATGGTCAAAGGTGAGTGAAGATACCGGTATTGGAGATCCAAAATTTGCGAGCAAAGAAAAGGGTGAAAGATTTTTTAAAGATGTGACCGAAAAAATTGCCCATACTTTAGTCAAACTCTGTGAAATGGGAAAAGACGGTTACAGCTGATTGAATTTTAAGCGATGCAAACTTTTACAAAAGATTTTGGCTCCATTCGTTGGGGAATTATTGGTTGCGGCAATGTGACTGAACATAAAAGCGGACCAGCTTATCAGCAGACGGAAGGATTTGAGCTGGTAGCCGTGATGAGGAGAAATTTAGATAAAGCCAGAGATTATGCTAAAAGACATAATGTCCCGAAATTTTTTGATGAGGCAGATGCACTGATCAATTGTTCTGAAGTGGATGCCGTATATATTGCTACACCGCCGGATTCACATATGGAATATGCCTTGAGAGTTGCTAAGGCACGAAAACCTTGCTGTATAGAGAAACCAATGGCGCTGAACCACAATGAATCACTTCAAATATACAATGCATTCGAAAAAGATAAGATTTCGCTTTTCATTGCGTATTACAGGCGTACATTACCAAAATTCTTGAAGGTCAAAGAATGGTTGGATTTTGGAAAAATTGGACAGGTAGAACATATTGATTGGGTTTTACAAAAGCCTCCGAGTACCGCAGATCTGGCGCAAATTCCAAATTGGAGAACTGATCTTAAAGTGGCGCCTGGTGGATATTTTGACGATCTGGCCAGTCATGGACTTGATCTGTTTCATTTTTTCTTTGGGGAAGTCAGGACAGCTTCTGGATCTTCTAAAAACATTCAGAATTTATATACTGCACCTGATGTGATAACAGGCTCCTGGGAGCATCATTCAGGACTTACCGGTTCCGGGAACTGGAATTTTGCCGGTCAAAGTCACAAAGATCAAGTTGTAATTAAAGGCAGTGAAGGAGAGATTATTTTTTCCGTTTTTCAAGATGCACCCTTAGTTCTTGAAACCAATAAAGGTAAACAGCTTATCAATATTGATCATCCTGAACATATTCAATTATGGCACGTTAAGGCCATGCAACAACATTTAATGAAAAGCGGTTTTAAGCATCCCTCAACGGGTCAGACAGCTTTGCATACAAGTTGGATCATGGATAAAATATTAGGTAAAATTTGATAAGCTCTTTGGGATTACTCTACAAAGCCATTATCCTCAAAATAATCTCCAATTTCCAGCATAGCGGAAAAAACAGCAGCCATAACAAGTTGCATTTGAGCTTCTGTTTTATTTGAGATCCAGATGAATTTTTTATAGCTAAAGGAACCACCGGAATAATACTGCATCGCGGCAATTGGATACCCATCTACAAATGCTTCTATTCCCTTAGGAGCAGTAACTTCTGATTTATTGGTTGGTGCGCCAATAACATGTTTAAACGTGATTTCTTCATTTCCGTTAGTAAGGAAAATATTATTTAAAGAAAGGTCTTTGTTTTCATTATTTTTTCCAACGAGGAGTACCCAAAGGTCATCTTCTTCCAGACTGGTTGAAATATAGACGCTAACATCATTTTGTTGCCCACTGTCTTTGGTATTTTTTTCACCTTCTTTATTCCCTGAGGCTTCTACCTTAGCCACATTTCCATTGGAATTCTGAATTTCAAAGGAAAAAAGTAGTTCAGAACCATCATTTCCCGAAATTGTGCGATGGCCCTTTCTGTTATCGGTATTAAAGGAACCAAACTTTAATTTGGCTGGTTTTGATTCTGAAATCATACCAATTTTGATCAGTTGTCTTTCACTGGACTGTTCTAATTGAGGCTCCAAAGGAATTTGGTCTTTCTGAGCAAATAGCCCAGCAGAACAGCTGATAAAGAATACAACACAGGTCAACAAGAAATATTTTTGAAACATAAAGGTTTATTGAGAATGGCTGCCACTAAATTAGGTCTTTGCCTCCGAAGTAAAAAATGAACTTTTGCTGGGTCTTTGCCCTGTAAATAAGTTTAAAATTTATTGTGTAATTTTAGTCGGATTAAAAAAATCTGTTTGCCATATTCCTTAATCGAATTAAAGAAAATCCTCATGAATAGTTTACCCAGTATTTTTAATGATGTGATCGGTCCGGTAATGAGAGGTCCTTCAAGTTCTCATACAGCAGCCTCCTGGAGGGTTGCAAGAATGGCCGTGCAAATGATTGATGGTCCACTGAAACATGCTTTGATAGAATTTGATAAAGACGGAGCTTGGGTAACTAATTATGAAGAACAAGGCACAGTTTTAGGAATGAATGGGGGTTTACTTGAAGTTGATATGGCAGATGATCTGATGAAAAAGACAGATCGTATAGCCTCTGAGAGAGGAATCGATATCGAGTATAAGATCAGTACTTTTGATAACACTCATGCCAACAGCATGCAGCTTACCCTAACATCTGTTCAGGGAGATTGTATTAAAGTGCTGGCCGCTTCTTTGGGTGGAGGATCTTTTGAAATTCAAAAAATTGATGAATGTCAGGTGCAGATGAAAGGTGATTATCACCAAGTTTTGATATGGTCAAATAGCATTATTGAGGAGGAATTACTGCAAATAAAACCAGCCGACTCTCAATTAAAATTAATAGAATATGCTGACTTTAGACTTTATATATTTGAGAGTTCTCAACCTTTTGATGAAGAATTCAAAAATCATATTACTACTTATGATGAAGTGTATAAAGTTGTAAATGTCTCTGCAGTTATGCCTGTGATTGCAGGTAAAGAAAAGGAGCTGCCATTTTCTTCAATAGAATCTCTCATAAATTATAGTGTTGAGGAGGGATTGTCTCTCGGATCTTTAGGTTTGCTTTATGAGCAATGCCGAAGCGGATTACCAGTAGAGGTTTTGAAAGACAAAATGAAAAATATTATCGAGATCATTGAAGGAAGTATTGCCAAGGGCTTGGCAGGAACTAAATTCGAAGACAGGATTCTGCCACAACAGTCAAACCTTATCGCCAAAGCAGAGCAAAGAGGGAAGATTCTTCAAGGATCAATTATCAATAAAATTGTGGAAAATGTGGCAGCGATAATGGAGTCCAAGAGTGCTTTGGAAGTGATTGTAGCAAATCCTACTGCCGGATCTTGTGGAACAGTTGGCGCCGCTCTAAAGGCCGTTTCTGATGAAGTTGATGCTACAACAGAAAACAAGATTATGGCCTATTATGCGGCAGGACTCGTTGGGGCATATTTTGCGATGGGACCGGGGTTTTCAGCAGAAGAACACGGATGCCAGGTAGAATGTGGAGCTTCAGCAGGAATGGCAGCCGCCGGAATCGTTGAGTTTTTTGGAGGAACTGCCTCTCAGGGTCTGGGTGCAGCTTCAATGGCAATTCAAAATATGATCGGACTGGTTTGTGATCCGATAGCCGACAGGGTTGAAGCACCTTGTTTAGGAAAAAATACAAGTGCAGCGGTGAATGCTTTGTCTTCGGCAACCATGGCCATGTCAGGCTTTGCTCATCTTATACCCCTTGATCAGGTTTTGGAGACCGTAAAAAGAGTTAGTGCAGATATGCCTACCTGTGTAAAGTGTACGGGACTGGGAGGTCTCGCTATAACACCAGCAGCTCTGAAGTTGAAAGAGCAGCTTGAGAAAATTAAAACCGCACAGACGAATAAATAAAATAAATTTCAATTAGAAATACCATACTACTCATCTATGCTTCTGTGGACGGGCATACAAAGAAAATATCGAATTTTCTTGACGGCCAATGGAGGCAAGAGGGCAAGGAAGTATTCTTATATGAAGTGGACGATTTTGATCAAAAAGTTGAAAACTTTGACAAGGTCATCATTGGGTCCAGTATTCGGTATGGTTTACATCATAAGTCCATCATTGACTTTATCAATAACCATAAAGAGTCGCTTGAAAAAAGTAAAACCGCTTTCTTTTCAGTAAATCTTGTAGCGCGAAAGCCTGAGAAGAATCAGGCAGATACCAATCCTTATGTCATCAAATTTTTTAAAAGTATCACCTGGAAACCTGATTTGGTGGATGTATTTGCAGGGAAACTTGACTATAAAAAGTACCCATACTTTGATAGGATCATAATACAGTTGATCATGTGGATGACCAAAGGGCCTACAGACAAAAATGCAAAAATTGAATATACGGATTGGGACCGTGTAAAGGCTTTTGGTCAAAAAGTTGTTTCCCTGTAGCGATAAATGATCATCCTGTTTATTTAACAAGTCATGATTAAATGACCAGTTTTATCAACTGTGGAGCAAGACAGATCTAACTCCACATTGAATACCAGTCATTTCATATACATGAACTTAAGATAAGATCTTAGAACTCTTGATATAATGGATATCCCTTTCTTTCAGATAATTCAAAAAGTAGTCAAAACAAACTTTGTGTTTTCCTACCAGCTCTGGCGGAAAAATTCCTTTTTCAGAAAAGAGACCATCAAGAAATAGATTTGCAGCTGCAGTGGCTGTATATCCTGTTGTTCTCGACATCGAAGAGGTATGCGTTTCATTGCAATAGGTATCATGAAGATCGTAGATGATTTCCTCTATTTGTCCATGGCTATTTTCTCCCTTTAAGGTGATGCGCATGACTGTAATCTCCTCTTCCTTTGGATCCAGTTTCCATTCATTGAACAAAATTTTACTCGTGAAATCAAGAGGGCTTATTTGAGTCCCGTTGATTTCAATATTTGTTTCACTGAAAAATCCACTTTCCTTTAAGACTCTTATATATTCAACATGGCCCGGATAACGCAATGTCTTTTCTTTCATATTTGGGATATGCGGCATCGTATGAATGATCGATCTCAGCCCGTCAGAATTAAATGACTCAAGCGTACCCACTTTATCAAAATGAACATAGTCACAATCGGTCAAGGGTTCGCGAACTACCTCGTATCCATTTTCAACATATCTTGCGGGTCGTGTATATTCTTCGATCACATCTATTGGTGAAAATGGTGCTTTGTAACAGAAGGGCCATTTTTTTTCTTTGGGAAGCCCACCAACCAGACATTCAAAACCAGTGAGTTTCATGATTTCATTATAATGTCCCAAAATCACATTATCCATACCCGGGGCAACGCCGCAATCAACTATTGCTGTTACCTGCATCTCTTTGGCAAGCCCATCCAACTCCAGTGAATTTTCAGGAAAAAAAGAAATATCGATCACGTTTTTCTTTCCCTCTATGATTGATTTCAAGGTTTCAAAACCCAGGAACCCGGGAACGGCGCAAATCACCAAGTCGAAGGCTTCAATGCTTTGTTGTAAGATTTTTTTATCTGTTACATCAAGAGTTTGGATCTGTAAATCAGAATTTTTTGTTTTGATAGATTCAAGAACTTTAAGATTGATGTCGGTTAAAGTTACATCATGGTTTTTTGCCATATCTATGGCCATCGCGCTTCCAACCATACCGGCGCCTATTACAATTACTTTGCTCATATTATTTTGAATAAATGATATGTTGTTATTTGACTTCTATAGTAGGGAATAATGGTTATAAGCCAGGAATAAGAATCCAGGGCATTTCCACCATTTGCTTGACGAGAAACTCCATCATAAGGACAAATATCCAATAATAAGTTGAAAAATAAAATGAAATAATAAGATTCGCGATTTTACCTGAAGTATGAACTAAAAAAAGTAGAAAGTATTTATTAACTTTGGAAGAGAAGCGATTCATATTAAGATATAAAATGACAGGTTATTATTTGAGAACCATCTTATGTTTTGTGATGATATTCTTTTTAGAATTTAACATTACAGCTCAAAATCAAAGCGAAAACTATAGGCAAAAATTAGTGGGTACTGATCATACACTAGAAATGGTATTCCTAAAGGGTGGTAATTTTCAAATGGGGGCAAAAATTGATGAATGGGGCTACAAGGCAGATCAATCTCCGAAACATCAGGTGAAAATTTCTGCATTCTGGATGAGTGAAGTTGAAATAACCTGGGACCTCTATAATCTGTTTGTTAACAGAGAATTGGATGCAATGGATGATATGCAAGAAAAGGGGAAGGAAGTTGATTTGAATGTGGATGGAGTGACTGGAGCCACAACGCCTTATGTTGATATGAGTTTTGGTATGGGTGTAAATGGTTATCCGGCAATTTCAATGACACAATTGGCAGCCGCTCGGTTTTGTCAATGGTTGTCAGCATTAACAGGTAATTTTTATCGGCTTCCAACTGAAGCTGAATGGGAATATGCTTGCAGAGCAGGATCTACGTCTTCTTATTCTTGTGGAGATGATAAATCAAGGTTGGTTGAATACGCATGGTTTAAAAAGAACAGCAGGAATTCTTCTCACAAAGTTGGTGAAAAAAGCCCTAACAAATGGGGACTTTATGATATGCATGGCAATGTTGCAGAATGGACACTTGATCATTATGATATAGCAGGGTATAAAGCATCGAAAAGTATAGATAATGATCCTGTCGTGATGAATCCAAAGACATATCCTAAAGTTGTTCGCGGAGGATCCTGGATGGATGACCCCGTTAAATTGAGAAGTGCATCAAGAATGGCTTCTACGAAAAAATGGAAAATGAGAGACCCGCAAATCCCCAAAAGTTTGTGGTGGCACACTGACGCTCCCTTTGTCGGATTCAGAATTGTAAGACCTTTGAAAACACCCTCTGTTGAGGAACAAAAAATATATTGGAACCTAAAAAAAGATTAATATTATGAAGCAAAAATCTACTGCCCAAAACAATCCGGCAAGACGTCAATTCATTCAGAAAACGGCCCTAGCTTCAGGAGGAATTATAACTGCACCGTTTACAATGCAATCTATGGTAAATGTGCATAATGATAAAACCCTGAAATTGGCTTTAATTGGTTGTGGAGGAAGAGGTTCAGGCGCAGCAGTCCAGGCGCTTACGGCTGATGATAATGTGGAACTTGTAGCGATGGCAGATGCTTTTGGCGATAGACTTGAAGATAGTTTAAAAACCATTCAGGAACATTTTGAGGGAGAGAAAAAAATAGAGGTTAAAGAGGAAAACAGGTTTGTTGGTTTTGATGCCTATAAAAAAGCGATTGACAAAGCTGATGTAGTTATTTTAGCTACACCTCCCGGTTTTAGACCCTTTCATTTTGAATATGCTGTCGATAATGATAAACATGTTTTTATGGAAAAACCGCTGGCAACTGATCCTGCCGGAATCAGACGTGTTTTGAGTTCAGCAAAAGTGGCGAAAGATAAAAAACTGAATGTAGTGGTCGGTTTGCAACGTCATTACGAAAGTAAATATTTGGATCTTTATCAGAAAGTAATCAAAGGAGAGATTGGGAAGATCCGCAGTGGGCAGGTCTATTGGAATAGTTCGGGAGTTTGGGTGAGAGCCAGACAGCCCCAACAAACTGAATTGGAATACCAGATGCGTAATTGGTATTATTTTAACTGGTTATGCGGGGATCATATCTTAGAACAACATATTCATAACATTGATGTGGCTAACTGGTTTATTGGTGATTACCCGGTTTCTGCGCAAGGTATGGGAGGAAGACAGATAAGAACGGGTAAAGACCACGGTGAGATATTTGATCATCATTTTGTGGAGTTCACCTATGCGAATGGTGCGGTGATTTCGAGCCAATGTAGACATCAGCCGGATTGCATGAGTCGCGTTGATGAGGTATTTCAAGGTGCTAAAGGGACCGTTGAGTTAGGCAAGGCCATCATCACGGATCTCGATGGAAATGAAATTTATAAATACCCGAGAAACTGGAATCAGGATCCAAATCCTTATCAGGTAGAACACGATCGACTATTCGCTTCCATTAGAAATAAGGAAGTGATCAGCGATGCGGAAAATGGAGCTATGAGCACATTGACTGCTATTTTAGGTAGAATGGCTACTTATACAGGGCAGATGATAACAATGGAAGAAGCTTTGAAATCAAAATTGGAATTGGTTCCTGAAGAAATGACTTGGGAAAGTACCCCTCCTACCATGCCTGATGCCAATGGAAATTATTCTATACCAACCCCAGGTGTGACTAAATTTATATAAAATGGAAAGAAGGTCTTTTACAAAATCAATGGGACTTGGAGCTCTTGGCTTAACTTTAGCCCCAAGTTATATAGCAAAATCATATTTTGAAGCAGCGCACACATATCATTTAAATTATGCGCCTCATTTGGGGATGTTCAGAAACCTTGCTGGTGATGATCCTATTGATCAATTGAATTTTATGGCCGATCAAGGATTTACAGCTTTTGAGGATAATAATATGAAAGGTCGAGACATAGCCGTTCAGGAAAAAATGGCTGAGGTAATGGAAGACAGACGCCTTATGATGGGTGTTTTTGTAGCGCATAAAATTTACTGGAGGGAGGCGAATTTGGCCTCAGGTGATCTCGATAAAAGAAAAGAGTTTTTGAATGACATCAAAACTTCCATTGAGGTAGCTAAAAGAGTAAATGCACGTTGGATGACAGTCGTTCCGGGTCATGTTGACCTCAGACAAAATATGTCTTATCAAACAGCACATGTGATTGAAAGTTTAAAGATGGCCAGCGAACTGCTCGAACCACACGGAATAGTGATGGTCTTGGAACCCTTGAATTTTAGAGACCATCCTGGTTTGTTTCTTTCAGAAAGTCCTCAGGCTTATGAGATATGTAAAGCGGTTAATTCTCCGTCATGTAAAATTTTATTTGACATTTACCATCAACAGATACAAGAAGGTAATCTCATTCCGAATATTGAAAAGTCATGGGATGAAATTGCCTATTTTCAAATAGGTGATAATCCAGGCAGGAAAGAGCCAACCACCGGAGAGATCAATTATCGAAATGTTTTCAAATATATTCATCAAAAAGGATACAAGGGGATTCTTGGGATGGAGCATGGAAATTCCATAGACGGAGCAATGGGTGAAAAATCACTTATTGAAGCCTATCAGTCAGTTGATAATTTTCTTTAATTGAATATAATTGCTAAAATGGGTATCTTTAAATTGAATTAACTAATTAAAAATTTCAAATAAACATTAACCAAGATCAATGAATTGAAGAATTGTGAATTATGTTTGGATACTATTAGTTCAAGGAATATGTGAATTGAAGATTTAAGCCATAATCATCATTAGCTGCATCTACATTTTGAGGATTACTATCATAAGTGTAGTAAAAATTTAGTCCGATCTTGAAATTATCGCTAAAAATACTCACACTTGGTTTAAGATTCAATTGCACCCTTGTTCTATTTGTCTGCGTTAAATATGGCAAGTAACTTAAATCTGCATCTACCCATACTTTCGGGCTCGTTAATTTATATACTTTCCATTTAAGCTGGAACAAGCCTGCTAAGTCATCTTGGATTTCTCCATCTCCTACTGGAATTTCACGAGACATATTCAGACCAGCGGCAGCATAAAAACGGTTCCATTCATTATAGGCCAAATCCTTTTGCCCTACAAAATTTAAGTTGTATCTAAGGTCGGTTCCCAATTGTAAGTTTTGACTTGCTCCAATAGATAAATCTGTTGACCAACCCTTATTCAAGGTTTTTTGCCAGCTTAATGTTATGTCAGATTTGCTAGAACTTAAACTATCGCCCTGATAAGTATCATTGGTGTCCCAATTCAGACTAAAAAAACTATTCCTTCTTCGATAGTCGAGATTTCCTGCAAATGCTAAAGTAGCAACATTACTTCCTTTTGAATAGTTTAAACCCAGACTGAAGTTTCCACTGATCCTTCTCCAGAAATCATTTCTTATAGGATATATTTCAACAATGTCTTCAATCTCAACCAAAACATTTTCATTGAGTAAAATAAGGTTTACTTTTCTGTTTTCTTCACTGGCTTCAAAAGATCCAAAGTAAATCCTGCCTGATTTCATTTTAATTTCAAAGAGTTTTTTTGAAATAATGGTATTTATTTTAGGTTCCTCTAGATTTATAGTTCCCATTCCATCCATTTTCCACGTAACAACTCCAGAGGTTAATTTTTTTAAATCACCTGTAAGGATATTTCCATTGATATGAACAATGGTATCCGTTTTCTGACCAAAACAGTGATTTGGCATAATCATAGCGACCAAAAGGAAGAAAAAACTAAAAACAAATAATTTATTCAAAAAGATATATTTAGTGCTGCAAAAGTACAATTTTTACGGTATTATTTGTTTTCTATCTGACTATTGCTTGCCCAATCGATCCCTCTTGTCAACATTGTCCATACGGCTGGATGGTCAAAGTCTTCTGGATTATGGCCAATTGAGATGTAAAAAACGGGCCCTTTATCGTGATACCTTTTCCATACAACGGGCATGCTATTTCCATTGATCCAGTTATCATGGTCAGCGTTAAAAGTAGTCATTGCCAAAACGCGTACATTCGGATCAACGTGCATATAATATTGTTCAGTATTTTTAATTTCAAAATCTTGCAGACCTTCTGTTACAGGATCTCCTGTGTTACTTATCTGAACAGTATAATCAATCTTTCCTCCTGGATGAGTGACCCATTGTCCACCAACCATGTATTGGTAGTCAGTATTGTTTCTAAAGGAATCTCCAATTCCTCCATGACAACCCACCAGACCGGTGCCACTTTTTATGGTTTCTATCAATCCTTTACTTTGTTCTGCTGTAATTGTACCCATGGTCCAGTATTGTATGATCAGATCTTGCTTTTTCATCAGCTCTGAATTGGTATAAACTTCCAAGGAATCTGAAACTGTAACATGAGCTCCTTTTGAACTTGCCCATTCTGAAATTTTCTTTGCAAAAACATCGGGTTGATGACCATCCCAACCACCCCAAACAACAAGGATATTTTTATTAGCTAAGGATATCGAATCTCCGGTATCACCTGATTGAGCTAAGACATAACAGCCCAGAATAACTAATAGAGTTAATGATATTGATTTTAAAGGATTCATTATGGAATAAATTGCAAGAAACAGAAATTATGATGATTTAAATTACCCTCAAAGATACATAAAAAAGCAAATTCTGATTAAAAAACAATGAACAAAATTCTTGTAATTAATATTTTTTATCCTGCGTTTTCTTTCCTTAAAACCTGTAAAGGAGGACTATTTAAAACACTTCTGCTATTCAAAAGTCCAATTGACAAGACCAGTAATGTGATTCCAGGGAACAATACTAAGAATGGAAATGCTGAAGGAATAAAAGCTAATTCAAATACAAAATAGGCTAATATTTGGGCACTAAGCAGAGATAAAATAATTCCACTTAGACTGCCTAATGCTCCCAAATAAAGGTATTCGAGAGAAGTGATTCGCAAAATTTGACTACCGGTTCCTCCTAGTGTTCTCAAAAGCACATTTTCCTTGACCCTTTGATATTTACTAGTTCTAACAGCACCGATCAGTACTATGATTCCCGTAAAAATGCTGAAAATAGCCATAAAATTAATCACCCATGAGATCTTGTTTAATACCTTTTCTATCAGAACAAGAATTTGTCTAAAATCAATAATTGAGATATTAGGATATTTTTGAATTAATTCACTCTGTAATTTTGCAGATGATTGTTCATCAGGGCTGTGGGTAGACAAGACATTGAATTGAGGTGCATTTTCGAGTACACCTTTTGGAAAGACAATATTAAAATTGAGCTGCATTCTTCCCCAATCTACGGTTCTTATGCTGGCAACTTTAGTTTTCATCAAAACGCCTTGAATATTAAAAGTAATCGTATCTCCAACTTGCACGACAGCATCTCTCGAAATATTTTCAGCGATAGAAATGGATACGGGTGTTGTTCCGTCATAGCTTTCTTCCGAAACCCAAGCACCACTTGTTAAAGTCTCTGATTCCACAAGCGAATCACGATAAGTTACCCTGAATTCATGATTGAGTACCCATTGATTTAAAGTGCTGTTTGTGTCTTTTCTGATATCATTGGCCAGTCTTCCATTAATACTATGTACTCTCATGGTCACAATAGGAATATTGTCAATCACTTTATCAAGCGTTTGTGCAACATCATCCCTTTGGTCGCTCTGCACATCCATCAGAATGATATTTGGTGTATTATCACTGCTTTCAAAAGATAATTTTGCGAGCAACATATCTTTTGTAAAGTATAAGGTGCTGATCAAAAAAGTACCGACTCCGATGGCCAGGATCAAGGTCATGGTCTGATTTTGAGGTCTGAATAAATTCAATAAACTTTGTCTTGCAATAAAACCCCAGGAGCTTGGGAAGAATCTTTTGATCGCCTTCATAAATAAGATCGTAATTCCCATCAGGATTAAAAATGTGACGAGAATCCCAATCATAAAGAACAAGGCATATTTCCAGTTCTGAAGCAGCCAAAAGGAGAACAGGTATAAAAACACCAAGATCATTACGGCAACTATAAAATTAGCTTTGCGCGATTTTTCATTAACAGTTTCATCGATCCGGAGAACTCTTAATGGAGATACATACCAAGTACTTAGTAGTGGGATCAATGCAAACATGACTGACATAAATATACCCAAAACGATACCCAATAAAACAGAGCTTGGATATATGGTGGTCTCAATATCGAAGGGAAGCAAATCGCTCAATAGATAAGGAAACAGTTCTTGCAATACTATTCCTAAAGTAGCGCCTGCTAATCCTCCTAAAAAGCCCATACCTATGATTTGAATCAAAAATATCAGAAAGCTTTGTTTTCTGGTGGCGCCCAAACATTTTAGGACAGCAACAGCTCGTAATTTTTCTTTAACATAGATGTGAACCGAGCTTGCAATACCAACACATCCCAGTAATAGTGCTATAAAAGCGACCAGATTTAGAAAGGTTCCAAAATTCTCATACCGCCTACCTAATTGCTGGCTGGAATCTAGATGCGTATCCATATCTGCTTCTTCCGCATCAAGAATGGGATCCAGTTTTTTATTTAAGGCCACCAAATCAGTTTCAGGTGGAGCAAGGAAATAATATTGATATTCAAGTCGGCTACCGGTTTGGATAAGACCGGTCTTTTCGATAAATCGAAAAGGAACATATACCGTTGGTGCAATTCCACTTGAAAACCCTCCGGTTCCTGGAGCTGCATCCAGAGATCCAGTAATAGGAAACGTTACATTTCCAATTTTAATACTGTCACCTGGTTTTATGTTGTATTGCAGCATGAGTGTTGCATCAACAAGAGCTCCTCCTTTTTCCTGAAAATTATCGGCTGCACTTTCTGGTGTAGTTTCAAATTTACCATAAAAAGGGAAAGCCCCTTCGAGTCCTTTCACCTGAATCAGTTTGGTACCTCCATTTTTTGGGAACTGACCCATTGAAGCAAAATTAATTTCTTGTGCATCTGCTCCACCCAGTGAATCAATGATTCTCTGAACATTTTCATTTGCCTTATGGCGACTGTCGATGATGTAGTCTGCCCCCATAAGGGTTTTAGATTGAAGTTCTATATTTGTTTTAAGATTTTCGCTGAACGATTGAATGGATACAACGGCTCCGATACCCAAAACGATTGAAGCCATAAAAAGAGATAATCTTTTATAGCTTGCTTTCGCATCTCTGCAGGCCATTTTAAACAGCCATTGTGTATTTGCTTTAGATTTTATTCGATTTCCCACCTTAACCAACAGTTTGTTCCTGCATTATTTTACCACGTTGTAATCTCAGGATACGCTGAGTCATTTTAGCCAGGTCCATATCGTGGGTAACAATAACCAATGTGGTGCCTGCTTCTTTGTTGAGATCAAAAAGAAGTTGAACTACTTTTTCACTTGTTTCTGCATCTAAGTTTCCCGTTGGTTCATCTGCAAATAATATGCTTGGGTTATTTGAGAATGCTCTTGCCAGCGCTACTCTCTGTTGTTCTCCGCCTGACAATTGTGACGGATAATGATCGATTCGGTCAGCAAGTCCAACTTTTCCCAGGAGGTCTTTGGCAATTATTTCAGGATTTTTTGCACCTTGTAATTCAAGAGGTACGGTAACATTTTCGAGGGCCGTAAGTGTTGAAAGTAATTGGAAATCCTGAAAAATAAAACCTACATTTTTATTTCTAAGCAAGGCGCGCTCATCTTCATTCAAGGCATTTATTTTTGTTCCGCAAAGTTCTATTTCTCCTGTATCTGATTGGTCGAGTCCGGCACATAGCCCGAGTAAGGTAGTTTTGCCACTTCCCGAGGGGCCAACAATGGCAAAAGTCTCTCCAACCTGAATATTAAATGAAATGTTATCAAGAACTTTTAATTCCTTTTCACCACTTTTATATGTCTTCTCTAGGTTCTCTACATTTAATATCTTTGTCATGCTGATTTACTGCTTTTTTTAAAAGCTGAAAGATAAGGAAAATGAGTAAAATTTAATTTGTGTACATATGAGTGAGATGTTAAAGTTTTGTTATTTGTCTTTGATACTGATGTTGCTGTCGTGTGGAGCTAAGGAGGATAAGAAAAACGAAATCGATCAAACCCCAAAAGAAGTGAAGGTTCAGCGGGAAATCAAGACAGCTGAAAAAACGATATTATTTTTTGGAAACAGTTTAACAGCGGGTATGGGGCTCGAAGTTGAACAGGCATTTCCGGCCTTGATTCAAAACAAGCTCGATTCTTTATCAGTGTTTTAGTGTGATCAATGCAGGTTTGAGTGGAGAGACCACAGCCAGTGGTAAAAATCGATTATCCTGGGTACTCAATCAGAAAATTGATATTTTTATCTTGGAACTGGGTGCTAATGACGGTCTTCGAGGAATTCCACTGAGTGAAACCAGGAGTAACTTGCAAGAGATGATTGATGCAGTCAGAAGTCATAATCCGGATGTGAAAATTTTGCTGGCAGGAATGCAGATACCTCCAAATATGGGACAAGATTACACCAACGAATTCAAAATGATATTTCCTGAACTTGCGGAAGAAAACAAAGTTAGTCTTATTCCCTTTTTGTTGAAAGATGTAGCAGGTATACCAGAATTAAACCAACAGGATGGAATTCACCCAACAGCCAAAGGACAGCAAATTGTTGCGGATAATGTTTGGGAAATTATAGAAGCAATACTATAAAATCATCTTTTTTGACTTTTTTAATCAGTCTGGAGCCTGTGCTAATCCAATTATGATCTTTCGTTTTTTACGATTCTATTTTCAAATTTTTTTATATCTGTATTTTCAAAACCAAAATCCATTTTAATTTCATT
>JAAESS010000045.1 GCA_024229195.1 Flavobacteriales bacterium
ACAAAATAAATTTTAAGATCACTTTGATTGGCATAATCAACAAAATAAACTTTTTTATCAGCTTGGTTTGCATAGTCAACAAAATACCACAAGCCATCATTACCATTCACTTGATTTTCGTAGGCTACCTTAAACACCTTTAAATCGGCTTGATTTTCATAGCCAACTACATAAACCTTTATCTCTGCTTGATTTGCATAAGCTACCGAATGTACTTTTTGAGAATAACAAAACAATGAACTCAAAAGAAAAAGAGGTAAAAAAAATGATTTCATAAATACAATATACAACTAAAAAAAGAGTCATCATTTCTGATCACTCTTTTAGTTTTATAACTGTTTGATAAATTATGATTGGGGGATTCCTTTTCCATCTTTATTTGGAGCCCAAGAACTGTGCATTATTTTCCAGCCATCTGCCGTATTTACCCACACCGAAGAGCCTCGTGTACTGTAAGCAACCTCTTCTTTCGTATCTTTAAAGGTATAACTACCAGCAGCATAGAACGTAAGAACTGCTGTACTCATATCTGGTGAGTAAGTTACATCCATATCATTTAATACAAATTCATTCCAAACGATTGCTTGTTCTCTATCAAAAGAAGCTTTATTGAATGTATAAAAAGGAGATAAGTTAGAATCTCCAGTGGTGTGGATAATATCGGGATGCTCATATTTTGAAAATGTTTCATAATCTCCATCTGTGATGGCATCTTGAGCCTCTGTTTGATTTTTCATCAATTCTTTAGAAAGTTCCTCTTGGTTCACTTTAGCATAATAAGTTCGAGCATAATTCCAATATGGAGATCCAAAGCGAGCATAGTCTACAGCTTTTAATTCAGCATCTAAAGCCTTTTGATAGTCTCCGATAGCCGCATAATGTTCTGCCATTGAATCGTGTGCA
>JAAESS010000046.1 GCA_024229195.1 Flavobacteriales bacterium
ATCACCGAACTCGTTCGAGACAAAAAAGCTGATAACAGCAAGAGCTTTATGGTTCTGACCAATGATATTGTGAATAAGGCAGGTAGAACAGGAGGTACCTTTTTACATTCTTCACGAACCAAACCAAGTAAAATGCCAAAAGCACATGTGCCGGAGCATTTAAAAGATAGTTATAACGAAGAACTGAACGATCTAACACCAGAGATCATCAAGAATTTAGAATGGCTTGGTGTTGACTTTTTAATTCCAATAGGTGGAGATGACACCTTAAGTTATGGTGTGCGCTTGTATAAAGAAGGTGTAAAAGTTGTAGCTATTCCGAAGACCATGGATAATGATGTTCCCGGAACTGATTATTGTATCGGTTTCAGTACATG
Source organism: Flavobacteriales bacterium (assembly GCA_024229195.1). Taxonomy (GTDB): domain Bacteria; phylum Bacteroidota; class Bacteroidia; order Flavobacteriales; family Flavobacteriaceae; genus Lutimonas. The sequence goes on from JAAESS010000046.1 coordinate 378, forward strand.
TGTTACCCGAACTATACATATGACCAACAACTTAAGAACTTCTGCAGGTTCTCATGAAAGAATTCTAGTGATGGAAGTCTTTGGAAGATATGCAGGATTCACTGCTATGTTACCGGCTATGGCAGGAGCTGCAAATCGCTGTGTGATTCCTGAACATCAATTCGATATCAAGCATCTTACAGAACTTTTGGTACAAGACAGAAATACGAATCCAAGTAAATATTCTGTAGTTCTTGTGTCTGAAGGGGCCATGTATAAAGGAGGAGAAATGATGTTCCAGAATTCTGAAAAGGATATGTTTGGACATGCCAAACTTGGAGGAATAGGTGACGTAATCTCTTCTGAAATTAAGAGTCATTCAGCCAGTTTTAATAATGGAAAGACTATAAATGTTATCAACCAAAAACTGGGATATCTGGTAAGAGGTGGAGATCCTGATGCCGTAGATTCGATAGTCCCGATGGCTTACGGAAATTTGGCTCTAGATTTGATACTCGGAGGATTCCATGGTAGACTTGTTGTTTTGAAGAACGGTCGTTACGATGATGTTCCTTTGGACGTGGTTACCAACTCTAAAAAAATTGTAAACGTTGATAAATACTATAATATTGAGCGTTTAAGACCACATTATAACCGATTTGAAATGAAGCCTATGTTTTTGATGGCTGCCGATAGCTAAGAATCATAGCTAACATTTGTAAAATCTATAAAGTTTCCGAGCTAATCGGAGGTAAGACCATCACCTCCGATTAGCTTGGAAATTTTTCATCTTCAGTTATTGTTTCAATGTCCCATTATTCTCTATATTTGATTTGATGAGTCAAATCAAGATCATAGAATGCCCAAGAGACGCCATGCAAGGAATAAAAAGCCATTTTATTCCTACTGAGCACAAGGCAAGATATATCAATGCCTTGCTAAAAGTAGGTTTTGACACCATTGATTTTGGCAGTTTTGTTTCGCCTAAAGCCATTCCTCAAATGCGGGATACTGCTGAGGTACTCTCAATGCTTGATTTGGAGTCAACGACCTCTAAATTACTTGCTATTGTTGCAAATGTAAGAGGAGCGGCGGCGGCCTGTCACTTTGAGGAAATTGATTATTTAGGATTTCCTTTTTCGATTTCTGAGAATTTTCAGATGAGAAATACAGGAAAAACCATTGATCAGTCTCTTTTTGCATTGGATGAGATTATGAACCTCTCTGTGAAGAGTAGCAAGGAGGTTGTTGCTTATCTATCTATGGGTTTTGGAAACCCTTATGGGGATCCATGGAATTTAGATATTGTTGGGAAATGGACCGATACCCTGGCCAGATTAGGATTAAAGATTTTATCACTCTCTGACACCATTGGAGTTGCTGACGGTAAAACGATTACTTATTTGTTTAAACACCTGATACCTATGTATCCTAAGGTTGAATTTGGTGCTCATTTACATACCCATCCAGCACACTGGCATGAAAAGGTTGATGCAGCCTATAAAGCCGGATGTAAAAGATACGATGGCGCCATCAAAGGTTACGGCGGTTGCCCGATGGCAAAGGACGAATTAACGGGTAACATGCCTACTGAAAAATTACTTTCGTATTTTACTACAGAAAAAGTTGATACAGGCTTAAACCCCTTAAGATTTGAAGTGGCTTATAATGAAGCCCTGGAAATATTTTTATAAGGTTAAAGTGAACACTTTCTGTATCATCTACTCAACAAGAGCAGATAAATGTAAAAGTTGAAAAAATAAGATTGATTGTAAATAATCGTTTCATTTTTTCTAATTTAACTATTTTACCTCATCAAAAGCTCCCAAGGCTGCTCCGATAATTCCAGCTTCATTTTTGTTTTCAGCAGGGATAATTTTAGCTCTGATATCAATCTGATCGACAAAGCGATCCATTTTTTTACTCGCACCGCCACCAATGATAAAAAGATCAGGAGATAGGATGAGTTCGATATGTTGAAAATATTTATTTAAGCGTTTGCCCCATTTAGAATAACTAAGATCTTCTTTTTTTCTGATCGAATCAGCAGCATACTTTTCAAAGGCAGCTCCCTTATAAGTAACATGTCCTAGTTCAGAATTAGGAATTAATGCACCGTTAAAAAACAAACCGGATCCGATTCCGGTTCCTAAGGTTATGACAGTAACTAGTCCGTCTTTTCCTTTTCCTGCTCCGAAATGCATTTCGGCTTCAGCAGCAGCATCTGCGTCGTTGATGACTGTGAATTCAAGACCCGTAACGCTTTGGAAAAGTTCATCGGCCTGAACACCTTTCCAATCTGGATGAAGATTTCCTCCGCTTAGACATTTACCATGAAAAAGAGGTGTCGGAAACCCGGCTCCAACTTCTCCTTTCCAATTAAAATGATCGACGATTTGATGAACGGTTTTGGCTACCTCCTCGGGTAAGGCAGGTCTCGGAGTCGGTAACCTGAATTTTTCAGTTAAGAGTTCACCAGTCGTTGTATCGACAATGGCTCCTTTGATACCGCTTCCACCGACATCAATGCCTAAGATATGC
>JAAESS010000047.1 GCA_024229195.1 Flavobacteriales bacterium
CAAAGAGGTACTGTTCAATTACCGATACAAGAGATGGGTATCGGGCATGATCATCAGCTGAAGATCAAGGACATAGTGCCCGATATAGAATATACCTGGAATGGAGAATGGAATTTTATTGAATTACATCCTAATATGCCATTTCATATTTTTGAAATAATTAAATAGCTTATGCCCGATAAGGCCACTGAAACCAAACTACAAGCTGCCTTTGAATTTGAAGGAGTATGGGAGGATTTGCTAGATAATAAGGATTTTATTAAAGTCTTTTTGTCAGAAGTCCTTGAAGACTATATTTTGAAGCAGCGTTGGTATGGTGGTAAAGCAAGTAAGTTAAAATATATTGAGCTGAGTGAGTATTTCAGAATACAACAGCACGGCGAAGTTTATTTTGGACTCTTGCTGGAGATCGATTTTGTAGAAGCTTTTTACCATCATTATTTTTTACCGATTGCCTTTGTTACTGATATCAGTTTGGCTAAAAGTGATCGAATCCTTCCGGTTAGAATTCAAGGACAGGACGGTTATATCATAGATGCCATTAATCTGGAAGCATTCAGAAAACTTGTTTTTGAACGGATTCTCGGAGCAGCACCTTTCGATAAAACAAGAGTACAGTATCACAAAAGTGAATCTTTTAAAGATGTCGTTTATGAATCATCAAGATTCATGGGTCTTGAACAGAGTAATACCTCGATCATTTATAATGATAAGTATGTCTTGAAGTTTTTTAGAAGAATTTTTGCAGATAAGAATCCTGATTATGAAATGAGCAGGTTCCTCAGCGAGATAAAGGATTTTAAAAATACGCCTGCTTATCAGGGAAGTATTAACATCATTGATTCAGATGATGTCAACGTTACGATAGCCCTGATGCAAAAACTTGTACCGAATCAAGGAGATGCCTGGGATTATATACTGAAACAACTTCACGAGGCTTTTTTAAATCTCGATGCGAAAAATATCGAACTGGATTCTCTGAAGAGAGTTGATATGTTCGAACGGATAGAGATTAATGAGGTTTGTCCTGAGGTGATTGATTGGGTGGGTCTAAATTTATTGGTAAAAATCAAGCAATTGGCAGTGAGAACTGCAGAGATGCATATTGTGCTTGGATCTGAGTTTGAAGATACTGCGTTTACACCAAACCATTTTAATGGAGATTATGAAGTTTGGTTAAAAAACAGGTTGATCTACCAGTTTCAAAATCGCTTGAATATTATAGAGAACCAGATGCATAAATTGGATGGATTAGCTCTTGATCTGGCGAATGAGTTTCTTGAGAAAAAGACATTGATCAGAAAGCGCATTACGAATTTTGACTGGACCAAATTAAAGGGAGAGCGCATCAGGGTGCACGGAGATTATCATTTGGGTCAGATATTGGTGACCGATGATGATTTTTATATTCTTGATTTTGAAGGAGAGCCCGAAAGTACCATCCGCGACAGAAAAGTAAAGCAACCCCCATTGAAAGATGTTGCCGGTTTGTTCAGGTCTTTTCATTATGCCATCTATGCAACAGTTTTTAATAATGCAGAAAGCTTTAATAGACCTCAGGAAGAATTATTTAAGGCAGCAGAAATATTATACAGTTATTTGACCAGTGTTTTTCTGGGCACATACATTAAAGAAGTACAAAATGCCAATTTAAATATTGGCTATAACCAAGAGCGTATTTTTATTTTGAAATATTGTTTGTTGGAAAAAGCAATATATGAAATAGGATACGAATTAAATTCACGTCCACGTTGGGCGCTGATTCCTTTAAAAGGGATTTCTAATATTATAAATCATTAATCAAATGGCAGAAGTAATTAATTATAGTCTTTTTACAGATTTTGATATCGATCTTTTCAAATCAGGAAAGCATTACAGGCTTTATGAAAAGTTTGGATCACACCCAATGACAGTAGATGGAGTTGAGGGTACTTATTTCGCAGTCTGGGCGCCATCGGCAAAATCAGTTTCTGTGATAGGAGATTTCAATTTTTGGAATGAAAAACAGCATAGACTGGATGTGCGTTGGGATGCTTCAGGAATTTGGGAAGGATTTATTCCCGATGCGAAGGAAGGAATGCGCTACAAATACAAAATCAAATCAAATCATAATGATATCGTTACTGAAAAGGCAGACCCTTATTCCTTTTCTTATGAAAAACCACCAAATACAGCATCTATCATTTCAAGTATCGAAGGTTATAAGTGGAAAGACAAGTCATGGATGGGCTACAGGAAAGATAAGAACGGACTCGATAAACCTTATGCGGTGTACGAGGCTCATTTGGGTTCCTGGATGAGAAATGCAAGTGATGATAGCTTTATGAGTTATGATCAATTGGCCGACAAGTTGGTTGATTATTTAAAGAAAATGAATTTTACACATGTAGAATTTATGCCAATAATGGAATATCCATTTGATCCTTCTTGGGGATATCAGTTGATCGGCTATTTTGCTCCGACATCCAGATTTGGATCAGCCAAGGATTTTATGAAGTTATGTGATCGTTTGCATCAAAATGACATCGGTGTGATTCTTGACTGGGTTCCGTCTCACTTTCCATCAGATGATCATGGATTAGGCTTTTTTGACGGAAGTCATTTATATGAGCATCCTGATCCCCGCAAGGGATATCACCAAGATTGGAAAAGTCTGATTTTTAACTATGGTAGAAATGAAGTGAAATCATTTTTGATCAGTAATGCTTTCTATTGGTTCGATAAATATCATATCGATGGTCTGAGAGTAGATGCGGTGGCTTCAATGCTGTATCTCGATTATTCTCGTGAAGATGGTGAATGGGAGCCTAATATTCACGGAGGTAGAGAAAACCTTGAAGCAGTTGAGTTTTTGAAAGATTTTAACCGAGAGGTATATGCGAATTTTGATGGTATTCAAACTATTGCAGAAGAGTCTACAGCCTATACTGGAGTAACCAATGATGTCGAATTTGGAGGTCTTGGTTTTGGGATGAAATGGATGATGGGATGGATGCACGATACTTTAGAATATTTCGCAAAGGACCCGATTTATAGAAAACACCATCAAAACGAGATCACCTTTAGTCTTGCCTATGCATTTTCTGAAAAATTTATGTTGCCTCTGTCTCATGATGAGGTGGTTTATGGAAAGAAATCTCTGCTTGGCAAAATGCCGGGTGATGAATGGCAGCGTTTTGCAAACTTAAGATTACTCTATGCTTATATGTATACACACCCGGGTACCAAACTGATCTTTCAGGGAGGTGAATTTGGTCAGTCTTCAGAATGGAATTTTTCACAGAGCTTAGATTGGCATTTACTCGAATTTAAACCCCACAAGGGCTTGCAAACCTTTGTAAAGGACTTGAATACTTTTTATAAAAACACACCTGCTTTATATGAAAAAGGTTTTAGCGGTGAAGGTTTTGAATGGATCAATTATGGTGATCATGAAAATTCTGTGATCTCATATATCCGAAAAGGGCATGAAGAGAAGAATGATGTTTTTGTCGCATGTAACTTTACATCTGTTATAAGAAAAGGCTATGAGTTAGGCATCCCTCGCAAGGGTAAACTAAAACAAATTTTAAACAGTGATTTCAAAAAATACTTTGGAAGCGGAATCAGTAATTCCAAAGAGATCGCGATAAAAAAAGAAGCCAGAGATGGCAGACCTTATTCAGCTAAAATTACCCTTCCACCATTAAGTTTAGTGGCCTTTGAGATAATTTAGTATAGAATTTAGGTATTTATAATTAATGCCTCCTTATTTTTTGGTTTTTCCTAAAAATGAGGGGGTATTTTTGTTTTATCTATATGGCTTGAACTATCGAATTTTATTAGGTTTGTAAACTATGAAATATTCTGCCTTTTAGGTAGATAAAATGACGAGATATGATTCTAAATACCGAGCTGGAAAATAAGGGAAATTTATTTCCTTCTAAAATAGTTTCCTACCGAAAGGATGTAGACACTTTCTATTTTACCACAGAAAATTATGTGGTACTCCAGGTTACTGTGAGAAGAGATAGTGTTTTGCGATTCAGATATAGTACCAAAACGATATTCGACAACGATTTTTCTTATGCCATCACAAAATATGCAAGTGAGGGATACAATCATTTAGAGCTTACCGAGGATAAAACACATTATGTGATCACTACCTCCAAGTTGATCTGTAAGATTGCGAAAGCAGATTTACGAAAATCGATCTATGATGCGAAAGACGGGCAACTTATATGTGAAGATGAAACCGGATTTCACTGGGAGGAGAGTTATGAGTTTGGAGGAGATATTGTTAAAATGTCGAAAATTTCACAAGATAGTGAAGCTTATTATGGCTTAGGAGATAAACCTGTTCATATCAATTTGAAAGGGAAACGCTTTGAGAACTGGGTAACAGACTCATATGCTTATGGAAGGGATACAGATCCGATATATAAGTCAATTCCTTTTTACATTGGATTGCATCACCAAAAAGCATACGGAATATTTTTTGACAATACGTTTAGATCATTTTTTGACTTCTGTAAAGAGCGAAGAAATATAACCAGCTATTGGGCTCAGGGAGGCGAAATGAATTACTATTTCATCTACGGTCCTGACATGACCGATGTGGTGGCCTCTTATACAGATCTTACCGGTAAACCACATGAGTTGCCGCCCTTGTGGGCTTTGGGGTACCATCAATGTAAATGGAGTTATTATCCAGAGGCAAATGTAAAGGCTGTGACCAAGAAATTTAGAGACTTGCAAATTCCTTGCGATGCCATATATCTGGATATAGATTATATGGATGGATTTAGATGCTTTACCTGGAATAAGGAATATTTTCCCGATCCGAAAGGAATGGTAAAGGAACTGGAGGATGATGGTTTTAAGACTATTGCAATTATAGACCCGGGAATTAAGATTGATATGGATTATAACATTTTCAGAGAGGCCCTTGAAAAGGACTATTTCTGTAAAAGAGCTGATGGTCCATATATGAAAGGTAAAGTTTGGCCAGGAGAATGTTTCTTTCCTGATTTTACAGATCCAGAGGTGCGTGAATGGTGGTCAGGTTTGTATAAAGAACTGATCGAAGAAATCGGTGTAAAGGGTGTTTGGAACGATATGAACGAACCAGCAGTAATGGATGTGCCCGGAAAGACCTTTCCGAATGATGTAAGGCATAATTATGACGGTAACAGATGTAGTCACAGAAAGGCGCATAATGTATATGGAATGCAAATGGCAAGAGCTACCTATCAAGGTTTGAAAAAATTCTCTTATCCAAAACGACCATTTGTCATTACCAGAGCGGCCTATGCAGGTACGCAGCGATATACGTCAACCTGGACCGGTGATAATGTGGCAACCTGGGACCATTTAAACATTGCTAATATTCAGGCACAGCGCTTAAGTATGTCTGGTTTTTCATTTGTTGGTTCAGATATTGGTGGATTTGCCGAACAGCCAAATGGCGAACTCTATGCAAGATGGATTCAATTAGGAATGTTTCATCCGTTTTTCAGGACACACTCATCAGGAGATCATGGAGATCAGGAACCTTGGGCTTTTGGATCAAACATAACAGATATTGTTCGAAAATTTATTGAGATCAGATATGAGTTATTACCCTATATGTATACCGCCTTTTGGAGATATGCTGAAGAGGGGATTCCAATTTTAAAATCCTTGGTTTTATTTGATCAGGAAGATCCGCATACGCATTACAGGAATGATGAATTTATCTGTGGTGAAAAAATTCTAGCTTGCCCGATTGCAGAACCTAATGCCAAAGGAAGAAGAATGTTTATACCAAATGGGAAGTGGTATAATTTCTGGGATAATGAAGTCATTATCGGAGGTGAAGAAGTATGGGTAGATGCTGACTTAGATTCTATGCCGATTTTTATCAAGGCAGGATCGATTATTCCAAAATATCCGGTGCAGCAATTTGTTGGTGAAAAGAAAATTGATCAATTAATTCTTGATGTTTATTTCAAAGACGGTAAGGAGAAATCACAAGTTTATGAAGATGCACATGATGGATATGATTATAAGAAGGGAAGATTTAGTTTACGAGATTTTAAATTGATTGGTAAGAAAAAGTCCTTGACCATACAACAATTTAAGTCAGGTAAGTACATTACGCCTTATGAAACATTTCAGATCAACCTGAAAGGTTTACCTTTCAAAATTGCTAAAATTGAGATCGACCATGAGATATTAGATTTGAAAAAATTAAAAATCAATGGTGACAATTCATTTGTGGTTACCAAAGAATTCAACAGACTTCATATCACTGCCAAGTAAAATTTGAATTGCAGTGAGCTATAAAAAAGTGAGCCCCTGATTTTGATCAGGGGCTCACTAATTTCTCGAATTTTTAAAAGTAAACTAGACCTCTTTTAAAAATTTTGAGTTGAGGGGGTATTTTGAGTTGGGAGCTGTTATTGATTTACTCCTCTTCCGTTTTGTTTTTATTTTCTATCATTGCATTTGCCACTAAGAACAATCCTCCGAATAAGAAAATCATTGATGGATAGGCTATTTCTTCGTCAAGAACCGTGTAGGTCTCCAATATAGACGCAACTAAAATTCCTATTCCAATTCCAACAGCTAGCATACCAAATTTAAGGGTCAGGTTAGATTTGTAATTCTTTTTACTTGTAAATAGAGATGCGTCTGCTCCTTTTTCTATTAAGGATAGTCGTTCCTTGTTTCTCGTGTTTAAGTACACATAGACCATTCCAAAAATTGATGCAAATACTATTAAGGGGATTAATACTTCTTCCATGATATAAATTATTTAGTTAAAATTTCTGCTTTCTTAATAAGACAACAACATTAAAATTCAGGTTACATTTTTTGAAAATAATTTTTTTGAGCTAACTTGTAACCTAGTTATCCAATAGTATGTCTGATATAATAGATGCATTAACTAATTATGGATAAGAATTCAGATCAAATATATATTGATAAGGTCTTGCAAGGAGATACAAATGCCTTTGCTTATTTGATAAATAGGTACAAAGATATGGCCTATACTTTGGCAATTAAAATAGTCAAGAGCCATGAAGATGCCGAAGAAGTTGCGCAGGATAGTTTTTTAAAGGCTTATGAAAAATTAGACAGTTTTAAAGGAAATTCTAAATTCTCAACTTGGTTATATACCATAGTTTATAGAAATTCGATAACCAAAATCAGAAAGAAAAAAGTAACTACAAGTAGTATAGATGATTATGTAATGGATAATTACAGTGAGGGTGATGAATTTCCACAAATAGAGGTCATTAAAAATGGAGAACAACAAAAATATGTGAGGGAGGCGATCGGCAGATTACCCGAGAAAGATGCTCTTTTAATTACCTTGTTCTATATGAATGAAAGTTCAATTGAAGAAATAGAACAAATCACCAGACTGACACAAAGCAATATCAAAGTGAAATTGTTTAGAGCAAGAAAAAAATTGAATACAGAATTATCATTCTTATTGAAGGAAGAAGTAAAAACGATATTATGAAAGAAGAGAAGAACATAGATAAACTCATTCGAGAAAGTTTGAAGACTGAGCAACCATCAAATGATTTTACAAGTAAGATCATGAATCAGATCAAAGTTGCTGATACCAATCAAGAAAAAGCCATGGCTTCCTTGTTGAAAAAGAACACCCTAGAAAGTCCCTCTTTAAATTTTACAGCAAGAGTAATGGCTGAGGTTGAAAAAGCATCAATCAAAATAGCTGATGAACCAATTATAAGTAAAAAAGTATGGACCTTTATCAGCATCTTTATTGGGTCAATATTTATATATGTCTTATTAACAGGAGAGAAAAATACAAGTTCGTCAACGGCTTTTAATGAGATAATAAAGAAATGGGATCAACTACTAACTAGCTCTTTATCATTTGACCTTCCCGAAATTATTATATCACCTCTGTTTGGACTTAGTATATTTGCTTTAAGCTCACTATTGTTTTTGGATTATTATTTGAAGAACAGAAAAATTTCAATGACAATTTAAGCAGTTTTCAAGATTTATAATACCCTCTTTTAATTGGTTTTTATCGGATCATTTTATGAGGGTATCTTTTTTTAAATATTTCCTTAAAAACATTTGGAGTAAATCTAAAAACATTTATATTTGCAGACCTTAAAAAGGAATAAATTCCTCCTTAGCTCAGTTGGTTAGAGCATCTGACTGTTA
>JAAESS010000048.1 GCA_024229195.1 Flavobacteriales bacterium
AAACTAGGTGATACCCTTGAAGCCAAATTAAAATTTATAGATGCGAAAGCAACATTGCAACCGGATCGCAACAATGTCAAGATTCCATCGATTTACTCCAAATTTAATGTAGATTCAACCGGAATTTACTCCAAGGGACGTTTTTTTGCGATCACCAAAGGAAATTATGAGCTCTCTTCAACTAAAGTTGGTAAAAATTGGCCCATTACCGGAGATATTTTCTTTGACCAGCTCTATGCCTATACCCCAACGTTCCCGCTATTACTAAAAATGCCCAAAACAAAACTTAGCTTTAAACCAGGTGTGATTAGTCTTGACCATGCAAAAATAGAAATAGGTGGATCAGATGTTGTAGCCACCGGGAAAGTTTTCAACATAGGGGATGCTTTTTTTGACAATAAGATGTTTAAAGGTGAGCTTGAAGTAAACTCCACATTAATTGACTTCAATGAATTTATTCAAGCAATGAATGATGGAGTCAAGGAAATTGAAATATCTCCTAAAGAGATTTTGGCTCAAGATTATTCTTCAGAGATTACGAAGGATATCGAAGCTCCAAAATCATTTGTTGTCCCTGAACGACTCGATCTCAGTTTAAGAAGTTCTTTCAAAAAAATGAAGTATAAAAACTTTATTGTTGATGATGTAGAAGGAATCATAACGATCAAAGATCAAAAAATTGATTTGGCTAATTTAAAAATGACAACAATGGCCGCTAAAATGACTACCTCGGCGGCATACACCTCAAAAGAGGCAGGAGTTGCTGCTATTGATTTTGATTTTAAAATTTTTGATATTGATCTATCCAAGCTTACTGAACTTTTACCTGTTCTAGACACCTTATTACCCATGGTTGATTCTTTTGAAGGAAAGGTGAACGCTCGAATGAAAGGAAATACAAAAGTTGATAAAAATCTGAATATGAGTGCTGCATCTATTGATGCAATAGCCAGAGTTGCCGGTGTCAATTTAGTTGTTTTAAGTGGGAAGACTTTTGAGAGAATGGCAAAAATGCTTCTTTTTAAAAACAAGGAAAAAAACACTATTGACACTTTAGAATTCGCCATGATCTTTAAAGACAAGCAAATTGAAATATTCCCGTCAGTGGTGACAGTTGATAGATATAAAGTAGCCATTGGAGGGCGACATAAACTTGATCTTACTTATGATTATCACGTATCTATTTTAAAGTCACCAATGCCGTTCAAAGCAGGTATTGACTTGAAAGGTACAGAAGAAGACATGGATTTTAAGATTACAAAGGCAAAATACAAATACTTGTTTTCAACCAAAGAAAGGCAACAGAAAAAAGCAGATAGTACCCTGATCAAACAAAAGATGCAAATTATAAACAGCTTACCTTTTTAAGGTGTCGGATGGTAATTCCCCAAATAATTTTAAATAATCAGCTGCAAATTGACCTGAATGCCAAAATCCATGTATGTGGGCAACCTCAATAATTTTTTCAAAATATCCAGTTTTAAGATCTGTTCTTACCTTGTTCAAACGACAATTATTAATATATTTTTTTGGAGATAACCCAGCTGTATGCTCAAATACATATCTTAAATTTCGCTGACTTGAACCGATTGAAGTACAGAGATCGGCAATAGCCATATTATCCTCAATATGATGGTGAATATAATCTTTGGCTCGAGCGTAAATATTTATTTTGTTGGTCTTTTGAAATTTATTTGATTGATTCTTATTTAGTGCTTCACCTAGCGATGTTATCAGTAATAAAAGTAGTTGATCTATTTCAACAGCAAGAAACTCTTGGTCAACTTTAAAGCAATTCAAAATTAAATGATGTAATCTTTTTGCCTCAATCTCATTAATGGTAATACTTTCTTTGTCTTCAAGTTGATCAATAATTTCCGGGCAACCTAACTTAAGACAAAAATCAATCAAATAATTTTTCTCAATTAATACTGGAATTCCGATAAAATTTTCAGGTGTTATACAATCATGCTCCATTCGACCATGCAAAACCCCTTTTACATTTCCTCGTAAATGATTTTTTCTCCAGATAAAACTCTGTTCCATGTTACCCGGAATCAAAAAAGTTGTGTAACCATTGATCCCAGAACCTTGCTGCAAAATTTTTTGATTCATTCTATGATGACCTATCATGATCGGTCCATAAATCAACTGATTCAAACTACCTGAAAAACTACCTGTTCAATATAATACCAGAGTCTTCGTTATGTAAAAAGTTAATATCGATATATTAGCCGAATCAAAATATTGAATACAATGAAAACTTTGAGAAATATATTTGGAACGATGATCGTCATGTGCGTTGTACTTGTTGCCTGCACGACAGCAAAAAGTCAATATGAGAAAGGAAATTATTACGATGCTGTGATGCGATCTGTTGATAAACTTCGCAAAAGTCCTAATAATAAAAATGCCAGGGAAACATTGGTCAACGCCTATCCTTTAGCTGTAAATACTTTTTTGGACCAACTTGAGAGTGAAGACCAGGCCAATGTAGATTTTAAATATTCAAAAGCGATATATACCTATCAGAAGTTGAATAAGATGTATGAGAGTATTCAACGATCACCGGGAGCAAAAGCAGTCATTAGCAAACCAAAAAAATACTATAAGACTATCGACAAGCTTAAGCCTGATGCGGCCGAAGAACAATACGCTGCAGGAATGTATCAATTGTCAATGGGAAGCAGAGATAATGCCAAACAGGCTTATCGTTATTTTATTGAGGCAGACAAGTTTATCACTGGGTATAAAAATTCAAGTGAAATGATTGACGAGGCTTACCACAGATCAATTTTACACGTTGTTGCCAATTTAAAGCCGGTTCAATCACGAACCTACGAGCTGAGTGCAGATATTTTTTACAAACAGGTTGAAAACACCTTAAAGCAGATTGAGAACAACGAATTTATACGTTTCTATACACCTGACGAGGCCGTAAAAAATAATCTTGAAAACCCAGATCAGATTCTTGAATTAAATTTTGAAGACTTTGTTGTAGGAGAAACCCATACAAAAGAGCGTATTGAAAAAATGGAGCGTGACAGCATTGTGATAGGTAAAGTTACCCTTGACAGTGGTCGACAAAAAGAAGTTATTGGCAGTGTTGAGGCCGAAGTTTCACTTTTTAGAATGGAAGTGATCTCAAGAGGTCTGGTTAATTTATCCATCACAAAAAATGGAATAGACGATAAAGATCTGATCTATCAGGATTTTCCGGGTGAATTTGTATGGTTCCATGAATGGGGACAATTTAATGGTGACCAAAGAGCTTTAACTGAGGATCAAATCATCATTTGTAATAACAGAAGAATCAGCCCGGCACCACCTCAACAATTATTTGTAGAATTTACAAAACCAATTCAACAGCAATTGCATAGCAGACTGATCTCTTTTTACAGAAACTATTAAATCATTTGTAATAGTTTTTTTAAGTAGACTCCCCGTTTAGAGGATACTTCCAAGAAGCTATCCTGAGTGGTGCTCACGATTGATAACGTGAACGAAAAGATATGGGGTTTGTACCGGTGATTTTTTTAAAGGTCCGATTGAAATAAGATAAACTTTCAAATCCGCTTGAAAAGCAGGTCTCTGTAACATTTTTACCTGATAAAAGAAGCTTTTTCGACTTATCGATGCGGTAATGATTCACAAACTGTGTAAAGGTCAGTTTCGTGATCTTCTTAAAATACCTGCAAAATGCCGGCTTGGTTAAATGGCTCAAATTTGCCACTTCCTGAATGTCAATTCTTCGTTGATAGTGCTCATCGATAAAGGCATATATTTTGTCTAATCTATCCTTATCTCTGGTATTGAATTGATTCTTCACAGGCTTTGAATGCAGCAAGGTTTTGTCATCTGCCTGAGACAATATATTGAGTAGATCAAGTAATTCCAGAAATTTTTCAAAGCCCTTAAGTGATGCTAAATTTTTAAGCCTAATCCTAATCTGTTTTTGGGTTTTTTCACCAAAAGCGATACCCTGCTTCGACAAAGTCATCAACTGATTTATTGCTTTAAGCTCAGGAGTCGTATCAAAGGTTCTTTGTAAAAATTCAGGTTGTATATGCACAACTACCTTTTCATAGGGTGTTCTTATTCCGTAGTCAAAATTAAGATGTGGAATATACGATCCGATCAAAACCAGATCACTGCCCTTAAACCTTGAAATATGATTCCCAACATGTCTGTTACCATCAGCACCTTCAATATAGACCAGCTCAAATTCAGGATGAAAATGCCAAAAGAAAAAATCACTTAGATCAGGGTTGACCATGATACTAATTGAACTTCCATTGCCTGGATTAATGTGTTCCAATTCGGTTTTCATGTCCTAAATTTAAACATTATTTACTTTTATATCCATGTTTCTATCTATATATGTTAATATAGTTCAAATAAGAGTCATTATAGGCGTAGCTACGCAGCACAAGCTCTGCTATCTTTACATTGACTAAGAATAATTGAAATCAAAAATATTTGACTTATGAACTATCAGAACGAAAAAATCAATGAAAGAGAGAGTCCGAATCAAAATCATAAAGAGATTCCTGGAAACCCTTCAACTGCCACAAGCAGTGCACATAAACTGAATGACAGATCCAATGGAAGACCGCTTAAAGTACTATCCGAAGATGATTGGAATTTTTGGATGCACAATGGTTATATTGTTATAAAAAATGCTGTTTCCAGAGAACAAGCGAGTAAAACAGCTGATTTTTTATGGGAATTTGAAGAAAAGGATGCCAATGATCCTAATACCTGGTATGCACCTCCACGGGCAGAAATGGAAATGAAGGAATTAGCAGGAACAGGAATGGTAGAGGTTTATAATAATCAGGCACTATGGAACAACAGGCAAGAACAAAAAGTATATGAAGCATTTACCGATATCTGGGGAACTCATAAATTATGGGCAACCATTGATCGTGCTAATTTAAATTTCCCAATCAAACCGGGATTTGAATACAAAGGATTTATTCATTGGGACTATGACCCAGAAACAAAACCTCAAAATGTCCAAGGTGTTTTGGCATTGGCTGATCAAAATGACCTTGATATGGGTGGATTTCAATGTATCCCATGGTTATATCGCAACTATGATAGCTGGAAACTCAAGCAACCGGAAGACAGAGACCCTTTTCAGCCTAATGTTGATGATCTTCAGGAACACATTGTAAAAGTAAAACTGAATGCCGGGGATCTATTGATATTTAATAGTACACAACCCCACGGCATCCGACCGAATCTTTCAAAAGATAAGGTAAGAATTGCGCAGTATATCTCTATGATGCCTGCAGAAGAAAATAATAAAGAACTAAAACAATGGCGCATCAATTCTTGGGATAAAAGAATTGCTCCAAGTGGATATGCCTTTCCTGGTGATCCCAGAAATTTTGAGCAAGAAAAATACGATCGTGCTGAACTAAATGAGCTTGGCAAGAAATTACTTGGCTTGAAAAAGTGGTAAGATCAAAATTTAATAAATAATTCCTACATTTACTTTAACAAAAATAAGCCAAAACTTTAACTTCTTTGTAAATGTTGGGGAGCCTCCATTTTATTGATATTTCAATCATATTGATCTATTTTGCGATCATCCTTTGGATCGCATGGTGGGTTTCTCGAGGAAGTAGGAAGAACAAAGATCCACTAGATTCTAAAGATTACTTTCTAGCAGGTAAAACTGCTGGCTGGTTTGTTATCGGAGCTTCCTTGTTCTCATCTAATATCGGATCCGAGATCATCATCGGAGTATCAGGTGCAGGGGCGAGAGCTGAAATGCCTCAGGCCAATTTCGAAATCATCGCGGCACTGATTCTCATCTTATTGGGATGGGTTTTTGTTCCATTTTATCTTAGATCCGGGGTGTATACAATGCCTGAATTTCTTGAAATCCGTTATTCTAAAGCCTGTAGAAATTATCTTTCTGTGGTTTCTGTATTGGCCTATGTTATCACTAAGATTTCACTGATCATTTTTGCAGGTGCCCTGGTTTTTGAAACAATGGGTATTTCCTTTTGGACAGGCGCAATCATCACAATAGTAGCTACCGGGTTTTATACGATTTTGGGAGGGCTTAAAGCAGTGATCTATACAGATATGATACAGACCTTTATCTTGTTGGCCGGAACCGGCGCCGTAACATATTTTGGTTTAATGGAGATTGGTGGATGGGATGCCATGATGGATACCATTGCGCAGGCAGCAACCAAACCTGAAAATCCTCCGGCAGAAAAGTTCTTTAATTTATGGCGTCCCTCAGATGACACTGCTTATCCCTGGACCGGAATGCTATTTGGTGCGCCAATTTTAGGTGTCTGGTATTGGTGTACCGATCAATTTATCGTACAGAGAACCTTATCCGCTAAGGACATCAGCAATGCCCGAAAAGGAACCTTGTTTGCAGGGTTTTTAAAACTACTTCCCGTTTTTCTATTTTTTATTCCCGGGGTGATTGCCTATGCATTGGCACAGAAAGGTATGCTCAATTTTTCGCTCGACAATCCTGATCAGGCTTTACCGGCCATGATCACAGGTTTTTTACCTATCGGTCTAAAAGGATTGGCGATATCGGGGCTACTTGCGGCACTTATGAGTTCTTTGTCTTCAGCTTTTAATTCATCTTCTACGCTGATCACTTTTGACTTTTATAAGCAATGGAAACCCGAGGCCAGTGAAAAAGAATTGGTATGGGTCGGACAATTGGCTACACTTATCCTGGTAATTGTAAGTTTTTTATGGATCCCCTTTATGAAAACACTCATGGGAGGTGGATTGTTTCATTATCTGCAGAGCGTACAAGCTTATATCTCACCTCCTATTGCTGCAGTTTTTCTGTTTGGACTCTTTTTCAAATGGATCAATGCCAAAGGTGCTATTATCGCCTTATGGTCAGGATTCGCTTTGGGAATGTTGCGATTGGTCACTGAGTATTTAAGTAAAGAAGGTATCATCGATATTGCACCTTCAAGTATGTTGCAAAACATGCTTGATATCAATTTCCTTCACTATGCCATCTATTTATTTATCTTCAGTGTATTGGTCCTGATGATCTTTAGTAAAATGGGAACTCCTAAAAAGGCTGATCTGTTAAAATTAGTTACATTTAACAAGGAAGAGCTTCAGATGAAATTCACGTGGTCAACAGATCTGTTCCTTACCCTATTGTTGATGGCTTGCGTTTTATTTCTTTGGATCATATTCAGCCCTCTTGGCATTATCAGTTAATCATGGAATTACAATTAACAAATAAACGTGTTTTTATATCCGGTTCAACCTCTGGGATAGGCTTTGCAATGGCTCAAGGTTTTTTAGAAGAAGGCGCCAAGGTAATTATCAATGGAAGATCTGAGAACACTATTCGGGAAGCAATTGATAAATTAAAATCAAAAAATCCAGAAGCAGATGTTTCAGGAATTATCGCTGACTTTAGAGATCATAAGTCCATTGAGTTTATTCAAAAACAAATTGATCAGGTTGATATCTTGATCAATAATGTAGGGATCTTTAGCTCTACATCTTTTCAAGAAACCAGTGATCAGGAATGGGAGAAAATGTTTCAGGTGAACGTGATGAGTGCTGTTCGACTATCAAAATATTTTTTACCCAAAATGTTCAAACAAAACTGGGGTAGAATTATTTTTATTTCTAGCGAATGTGCTCAGTTGGTGCCAGAAGACCTTATTGCTTATAGCACAACTAAAGCAGCTTTGCTCAGCTTATCACGCGGACTGGCGCAAACTACAAAAGGAAGTCAAGTGACGGTTAATGCACTTCTGCCCGGCTCTACTTTAACAGCGGGAGCTGTTACATTTTTAAAAGATCAGGCCATTCAACAAGATCAATCTGAGGATGAGGTTGCTGAAGAATTTTTTAAAAAAACCCGAAGGAGTAGCCTGCTTCAAAGATTTGCCCAGCCCAAAGAGATTTCGGATATGGCTCTTTTTATTGCGAGCCCATTAAGTGCTGCCACCAACGGAGCGGCCATAAAAGTTGACGGAGGTTCGATTCCAGGTATCCTTTAAGCGAAAAAGTTAACTTTTTTTGATGTGAAGATCCCTTTGAGGGAATGGAATCACGATGCTATTTTCACGGAATTTTCGTGCTATAATTTTTCTAACATCACTTTTGATCTTCTCAATTCTAAAAATATCTTCACTGTAAAAAAGTAACTGATATTCCATTGCTGAGTCAGCAAAATCGATGAGTACTACATCTACCAACTCTTTATATTTAATTTCCTGATGCTCCAAAGCACTTTCAGTCAACACTTTTGTAACAAGATCAGTATCTGAATTATAGGCTACCCCAATATTAATTTTAAATCTTGTTCTCACGGATTGATGACTCCAATTGATCACTTTATTGGTTGTAATCAATGAGTTTGGAATTATAATTGAAATTTGATCACGATTGAGCCCTTTTGATGTTCTCAGGCCTATATCCTGAATCTTCACTATATCTCCGTCAATTTCAAGGATATCGTCGATTTTGATCGATCTCTCAGACAGCAATATCATTCCTGAAACAACGTCATTAAATGTTTGCTGTAAGCCTAATCCAATTCCCACTAATAGAGCTGCTGATCCGGCAATTAAGACAGTGACCTTGATTCCGATGGTTTCCAGTATCAAACCGAATGCGATGATCCAAAAAGTATATTTAATGATCTGGTAGATGGCATAGGCAGTTCCGGTATCGAACTTCTGAAAAATATTCTTTCTCATCAAAGCCTTCTTGATGATCCATAACAAAACGTTACAAACCAGAATGATCAATAAGATCCTAACAATTGTAAATACAGAAATCACATAGTTACCGATATGCAATAATTCATATTCCAAAAAATGTTGAACATTTTCCATAATGTTGATTTATAAATAATACGCCTCTTGACTCAAGAATTACTCACACAAGTGAGCCCTTAAATAAATCTATTATCCGACCAAAACTGCTTCAAAATCATCCCAAAAATCAGTGTATGACTTAGTAACGACCTCTGCATCATCAATCTGTATGGGAACCTTTAAGGATAGCGGAGCAAAAGCCATTGCCATTCTATGGTCATCATAGGTTTTGATCAGGACATCTTTGTTGATCGTTGAACCTGCTTTTAGATGTAAACTCTTTTCTGTCACACTGATGTCTGCGCCTAACTTTTCCAATTCCTGCTGCAGTGCCACTAAGCGATCCGTTTCTTTTATTTTTAAGGTATGTAAACCTGTTAAATCACATGCTATTCCTAAGCCAAAGCAAGTTACGGCAATGGTCTGGGCAAGATCAGGAGAATCACTAAGGTCTAATGTAAGAGACTCATAATTTGATGTTTTCTTCTCCAGGATTATTCTATCATCTTCAAATTGGGTAGTTACACCGAAGTGTTTATACATCTCAACCAATGAACTGTCTCCTTGTAAACTATCCTTTTTATAAGAACTTAAAGTGACCTTCCCATTTTTACTTAAGGCAACAAGACTATAAAAATAGGATGCTGAGCTCCAGTCTGATTCAACCGTAATTTGACTGTTTTTAATATTTTCTTTTGCTGATATTCGGATGATCTGATCTGTCCATTGGTATTCAATTCCTAGATCACTCAATAAAGCCAATGTCATTTTGATATAAGGAACCGAAGTCACCTTACCCTGCAATTTTACTTCGAGTCCATTTTTTAATCCAGGAGCCATCAGCAGTAAGGCCGAAATATACTGACTACTTACATTCCCTTGAATCTTTACCCTTGTTTTACTGATTTCTTTTCCCTTTATCCTCAATGGAGGATAGCCTTCTTTTTTTTCATAGCTGATTTCTGCACCCAATGATCTAAGTGCATCAACAAGAATACTAATCGGACGATTTTGCATTCGATGAGAACCTGTCAGGATCACTTCTCTGCCTTGCTGAACTGAAAAATAGGCAGTTAAAAAACGCATGGCGGTGCCGGCATGACTAATGTCCACAAGCTCTTGGTGACCTGATAAGGCCTTGCCCAGGTATTTAGTGTCATCTGAATTTGATAAATTCTTTAAACTGAGGTTCGGAAATAAACTTTGTAAAATCAATAAGCGATTTGACTCACTTTTTGATCCTGAAACATTGATCTCTCCTAAAATGTTTCCTGTATGATGTGCTAGTTTCTTGATCAATTTATGCTGTTTTTTTTCGCTTTCGCTTGAAATAAAAGGTCATAATGAGCGCATAAATAACTGATCCGACCGATTTTCGAATCAAGTATTTTGGATTACTTAAGCCTGTCAATGCCTCATCAAATGTCATCTGTGTTAAGCCATATAGAAATTCTATCAGAATAACTATGACAAGAAAAATTCCGGCTATCACCAGAAATGTTTGTAAAAAAGACATGTCTTTAAAACTCTTTTTCATCTATTTCAATTTTTTATTATTGTGATGTCTGTCGTGATCTCTTTTGGTTTTTATATCCAGTTTCTTATCAAAAGAATCCTGCAGATCTATACCGGTCTGATTTGCCAAACAAAGCAAAACAAAAAGTACATCGGCTAATTCTTCACCAAGATCTTTACTTTTATCGCTTTCCTTTTCACTTTGTTCTCCATAGCGACGTGCAATGATTCTTGCTACCTCACCTACTTCCTCCGTGAGCTGCGCCATATTGGTCAGTTCATTAAAATACCTCACTCCATGTTGTTTGATCCAGTCATCAACTGCTAATTGCGCGTTCTTTATGTCCATAGTTCATGTTTTCAGGGCAAATATAGTTTTTTGATTGGAGAATGAAGATTGAAGATTTCAGATTTTTGAAGTCCCTAAGTTTATGAAATCCAAAATCCAAAAGCATCAAATGAAGAACCCTTTAACTCTGCTTAAAAAGCCCATTTATCAAAAGCTATTTATTATTTAACAAAACTTCAATTTCCAATCACTTTGACAAAATCTCCATAAACTCACTCCTCTTAATTTCTCTTGCTCCCAGGCTCTCTAGATGTTCATTATACACCTGGCAATCGATCAGTTTGTAGTCTTTCTTTTGTAACTCTTCTACCAAATAAATAAAAGCAAGTTTTGAGGTGTTACTTACTTTACTAAACATGCTCTCTCCGCAAAAGACATGCCCCAGATCAATTCCATACAAACCCCCAACCAATTCATCCTGATCCCATACTTCGATAGATTTAGCAAATCCCAATTTATGCAACCTGATATAGGCCTCTTTCATTTCCCGGGTGATCCACGTGCCTAACTGATCCTTTCTTGGGCTTTTCTGACAATGGTCGATCACTTTTTCAAACGCTTTGTTCCAAGTTATGCTAAACTTATTTTTTGCCTTAAAACGCCGCATACTTTTTGATATTTTGAGCTCATCAGGGAACAATACCATTCTCATATCAGGACTATACCAGATAATAGGTTCTCCTTCATTATACCATGGAAAAATTCCTGACTGGTAGGCAAGCATCAACCTTTGTGGCTGCAAATCGCCTCCGAAGGCAAGAATACCCTCAGAACTTGCCATTTCAACAGGTGGGAATACCAATTCTTTTCCAAGTAATACCATTGTATAAAAATACAAAAACCACCAATCTGACGATTAGTGGTTTCGATTATTTTATAAAAAGCTTTTGAACTTAGAACGGAAGATCGTCTGGCTCATTTTCGTCAACATTTGTTGCAGGAGCAAAACTTGCTGCATCCATTGGAGGAACTTCACCTGGTGCTCCGGCCTGAACCTTTTCAACTCTCCACCCCTGGATAGAATTAAAGTATTTTGCCTCACCTTCAGGATTGATCCACTCTCTACCTCTAAGATTGATGCTTATTTTGATTTCCTCACCTACATTAAAACTGTTTAACAAATCACATTTATCTTGCACAAATTCAATCATTAACATCTGAGGATACTGCTCATCAGTTGTGATCACTACTTCTCTTTTTCTAAATCCGTTGTTACCAAATGTTTTGGTTTCGTCAATCTTTTTGATTTTTCCAGTTACTTCCATTTCTTAATTATCTTCTTTATTTATTCAACTTAAAAGCACCTTCCAGGCACCTTCTACATCATTCTTTTGTAAGAACTCTTGAGCAAATTTATGCTTTTCATTTATTTCTGAGGTCATAAATTGAGGATTGTCTTGCATAAACTTATTAACATCGTTTTGATGAGGAAGAAACTCAACATTTCCTAACATCCCTAGATCATTCCCTGTAAGGATAGGACTTGATCTTACATGGTCCGGCAAAAGATCAATACCTATCCCTTTTTGTGAAATTGGTTTTGGAATCTCAAAAAAAGAATCTTTTGCTCTGCTGTAATAACTTCCACCCGCTCTCGCCACAAGGTCCAGTTTCACTTGATCGATTTTACCATCTGAGTCAAGAATCCGCTCATCTAAATGCATGCAAACCACTTCACAGATCACTAAGTTTCCGGCACCTCCTTCATTTCCAAGTTCCTTGATTTCTGTAATTTTGCACTCAAATTGAACCGGAGATTCCTTAACTCTGAAAGGCTCAACTTTCTCTGAAGCAAGCATGGTAAAACCTGCTTTTTCAAATTCATTGACGCCCGATTCATATTCAGTACTTGACAGAGAAGTTTGCTGCACAATTTTATGAGTCACAACGTTGATCACTACTTCTTCTGTGACTTTAGCATTTTCATAGGTATGCTTTGTCGTATTGTTTCTTACACGTCTGGCAGGCGAAAAGATCAAAATGGGTGGATTGGCGCTAAAAACGTTGAAAAAACTGAAAGGAGAAAGGTTTGGGTTACCTTTTGAATCAATCGTGCTGGCCAAGGCAATTGGTCTAGGTGCTACTGCCGATAATAAATAACCATGCAGCCTTGCTGTAGGTGTATCTTTGGGTTGAATTGTTAACAATTGCTATTAGTTTTTAACAAAAGTAGCCATTATTTTTTTTGCGTATAATAAGAGCGCTAATATTAAGTTATAATTCCAGAATATTATATATTTGTTTTGATGAATCACCTCCCTAGTAGTAAAACTCTTATCAAATGGTCGCTGATCCTTGCGTCATTTTTAATTGTTTCTTCCATCTTATGGAATACTAACCAGTTTTTCAAAAAATTTAAAAACGAAGAGCGTGTCAAAATGGAAGTTTTGGCCACAGCTTACGAGAATTTCAACAATGCTGATCTTGATATTGATGTGTCTTTAGAAGAAAAGATCATTCAGAGCAATCGCAGTATTCCGATGATCATCACTTATGAAAACGGTGACATCAACCGATGGGCGAACCTGGATGTTCAAAATTCCAAAAGATTTACAAAACTTGATGTTAATGATCGATTGTATCTGAGTCGTCAGTTGCAGATCATGATGGAAGAAAATGAGCCTTTAGTGGTCAACTTTCAATTGGACAATGTAAATATTACAGAAAAAATATACTATCGTGATTCTGACCTCTTAACCAAGTTACAATATTATCCATTTGCTTTATTACTCATCTTGTTTTTGTTTGGGACCATCATTTATCTGGCTTTCACTTCAAACAAGATTGCTGAACAAAATAAACTTTGGGCAGGAATGGCCAAGGAAACTGCGCATCAGATTGGCACACCCCTGTCTTCACTGTTGGGTTGGGTTGAGCTCTTGCGGATGGAAGAAGTAGAGGAAGATACGGTCCAAGAGATTGAAAAAGATGTATCCAGACTTAATACAATTGCAGATCGATTCTCCAAAATCGGGTCTGTTCCCAAGCTGACAAAACATGATATTGTTGCCGAGACCGACACCGCATTTGACTATATTCGATCTCGGAGCTTTAAGCAAATTGAGTTTTCATTCAATACAGAAAATGACAAGCCGATTTATGTGGACCTCAACCTGCAGCTTTACAGTTGGGTGATTGAAAATTTAGTCAAAAATGCCATTGATGCGATGCAAGGCAGAGGAAAGATCGTGATCAACGTGACCAAAGAAAACTCGAATGCTGTAATTACAATTTCTGATACAGGAAAAGGAATTCCTAAGCGACTTCAAAAAAAGATCTTTGAACCTGGTTATACCACGAAAAAAAGAGGCTGGGGTCTTGGATTATCTCTTACCAAAAGAATTATTAACGACTACCACAAAGGACGTATTTATGTCAAGAAATCAGAAGTTGGTGTTGGGACGACGTTCTTGATTCAGCTCAAATTAGCTGAAGAAGGAAATGAATAATGGTCTATGGCCAAAGAAGAAAATCAATACACCATATTGCTACTGATCTCACTCGCGATCTCCTGAAATAATTCAGGACTCAATTCTTCTTTTTTGCTAAAATTTGCATCTGACATCGTATGCAATGGGATCAAATGTACATGAACATGAGGCACCTCTAAACCGATCACACTCATTCCTACCCTTTCACAAGGTACAGCCCTTTCAATAGCTTTTGCTACTTTATAAGAAAATTGCATGAGTTTGAGATAATGGTCTTCACTTAAATCAAACAAGTGATCATCTTCCTTTTTAGGAACCACTAGGGTATGTCCTTTGGAATTAGGATTGATATCTAAAAAAGCAAAATAATCGTCATTCTCAGCCACTTTATAGCTGGGAATGTCTCCTTGGATGATCTTTGTAAAAATACTTGACATGGCGGGGCTTAGTGATGAGATTATCGGTCTTCTCAGGATTCTCGAGTAATACTGAGTATCTCAAATTTCATGATACCACTTGGTACTTCAATTTCAGCAAGATCACCTACTTCTTTTCCAAGTAGTCCATGACCTATTGGCGAACTTACAGATAATTTACCTTGAGAAAGATCCGAAACGGCATCCGCAACAAGCGTATATTTAAACTCCATGTTATTATCTATATTTTTGATCTTAACTGTTGACAAGGCTAGCACTTTGGATGTGTCTAATAACGATTCATCAATCAATCTTGCTTTGGACAAGGTGTTTTTTAATTGCGCTATTTTAAATTCGAGCATAGACTGCTCTTCTTTAGCTGCATGGTATTCAGCATTTTCACTTAAATCTCCTTTATCTCTTGCATCTGAGATCTCTTGGGTAACTCTTGGACGTTCAGTGTGTTCCAAATGTTCCAGTTCATCTCTTAATTTTTTCAAGCCTTCGGCTGAATAGTAGGCAATGTCACTCATTTTTCAACAATTTTGCATTAAAATCCTTGGTTTGTTCCTTTATATATAAAGAAAAAAAATCTCGAAACCAAATAGTTGGAATGAGATCTAAGTACAAAGGTATCAAATTCTATGCTATTTTTATAAAAAGGGGTGAAAAATTTCATATTTCAAAAGCAATTCCATCTTTTAAATACTTGCCTGAAAATACAAATTATTTGTACCTTGCCGAAAATTTAACATCGTGAAAAAAATCTTGGTATTTTTGCTTTTGTTTAGCACGTTCGCATGTGATGAAAATAGCAATGACTTCAATGATCTGCTCCCAGAAAGGCCAGTAAATCAAACCATTTTTTTAAATAATCCACAGTATATTGATCTTCAGATTGTTGGAGGTTGGGCTTATTCTCAGGGTGGGATCAGCGGAATTATTATTTATCATTCAGGAATCAATACCTATATAGCATATGAAAGAAGTGCGCCGCATCTATCGCCTCAAGCCTGTTCTCAAATGGTGGTAAGGAACAGTCTAACTATGGAATGTGCCTGTGATGACAGTGTTTTTAATATTCTCAATGGAGCTCCGATGACAGATGGTGTGAATTATGCCGCAAGACAATACCGGGTATTAAATACCGGACCGAACACCTTACAAATAACTAATTTTTAATTCCATTCAATCCATTGAAAAATTTCTTTTCATCCAAATTTAGATTAGGCGTTCTTGGAGGAGGTCAGTTGGGTCGCATGTTACTAACAGAGACCCAGAAATATGATATTTTTACTGTAATTCTTGATGGTGATCAACATGCTCCTTGTTCTGAGATTTGTAATGAATTTCATCATGGAAGTTTAATGGACTACGATACGGTATATGCATTTGGCAAACAAGTGGATGTGCTCACCATTGAAATCGAGCATGTAAATATTGATGCGCTTAAAAAATTAGCAAAAGAAGGTTTAAAAATATTTCCGCAACCCGAGGTTTTGGAAATCATTCAACATAAAGGAAGACAAAAAGATTTTTTTAAAGAGAATAATATCCCTACAGCTCCTTACCAGCGATTTTCTTCAGAAAATGAATTCAATCAAGCTAGTGATTTCCCTTTTGTCTGGAAATCGGCTCAATTTGGTTATGATGGTACTGGGGTAAAAGTAATCAGATCGGCTGATGATTTAAAAGGCTTACCTCATGTTGATTGTATTACGGAGGAATTGATTCCATTCAAAAATGAATTGGCAGTCATTGTGGCTAGAAATGAATCAGGTGAGATCAAAACCTATCCTGTGGTTGAAATGGAATTTCATCCTGCTGCGAATCAAGTAGAATATGTTCTGTGCCCTGCCAGAATAGATGACCAGGTTGCTGAAAAAGCAAGAGAGATTGCCCTAAATGTGGCTGATGCATTTGGAATCGTTGGATTGCTCGCAGTTGAAATGTTCCAAACAGAAGATGATCAAATATTGGTCAATGAAGTTGCTCCAAGAACACATAATAGCGGTCATTACAGTATTGAGGCCTCTTATACAAGTCAATTTGAACAGCACCTGCGTTCGATTTTAGATTTGCCTTTAGGAGATACAGACAATAAAGTTGCCGGTATCATGGTAAATCTTGTTGGTGAAGAAGGATATTCAGGCCCTGTTGTATACGAAAACATGAACGAAATCTTAGCTATTGATGGAGTAACACCTCATATCTACGGCAAAAAACAAACCCGTCCATTCCGTAAAATGGGACATGTCACAATTGTTAATGAGGATATGGATGAAGCAAGAAAGATTGCGGAGAGAGTGAAGGAGACGATTCATGTTATTTCGAAATAATCCTAAAAAAATATTTTAATTCCTTCATGATTGATCTAATTCGAAAAATTGAATCTTTTATACAAATTACTCCTAATGGCTATGTCGAACATTTCATAGGAGGGATAATAATTGGAGCTGTTGTTTCTTATTTTGTTTTTAAAAAGACCAATATAATTCGGGTTGCTTTATTTATTGGAGTAGTCATCTCTTCCTTATTTGGATTAGTCAAAGAACTAATTGATCCTTACCTTCAAGGAGATCGCAACAAACTGGATCTAATTTTGACTATTCTGGGTGGAATGATTGGAGCCATGAGTTTTTATTTTATCAGAAAATTGAAAGTAAAAGAGGTTTAATCAGTTTTGTGTCCTTATTTATGGGAATCCTTTTTTATTTAGTCTGAGTGCAACAAATTAATTTCTATTTTCGTAATAGAAAATCTATACTTCAAACAAAATAACAATTAAATATAGAATTTTGAATTGAAGATTTGTTGTTTGTAATTCAAAAGTCAGACTATACTATTTTGAATCCATATAAAATTAAGTACTAATGAAATACTCCGGTGTGCTAAAAAAAATGAAAACAGAAAACACCTCTCCTGTCAACTACTACCTTGATATGGGAGATGATTTTATAAACATGAATCAATTGATCGATAAAAAAATTTCAATTGATTTTGTGAAGTATCAGTGTCTGGCATGTGGAGAAAACAAGAAAATATTCAGACAAGGTTATTGCTATGATGACTTTTATAAAACCCCTAACGCCGGTGATTGGATCATGCGACCAGAATTAAGCACGGCACATCTTGAAATAGAAGATAGAGACCTGGAATATGAAAAAGCGGCACAATTGCAGCCCCATGTGGTTTATTTGGCAAATAGTTCTAATGTCAAAGTAGGTGTGACCAGAAAAGCACAAATCCCAACGAGATGGATCGACCAGGGCGCCCATGAAGCCATTGAAATTGTGGAAGTACCCAATCGCTATCTGGCCGGCATTACTGAAGTAGCGCTTAAAGATCATGTAGCTGACAAAACCAACTGGCGCAAAATGCTCACAAATAATGTTGAAGATGTCGATCTGACTGAAGAAAGAGACAAACTCTTTGAATTTGTACCTGAAGAAGCAAAGCCTTATCTCATAGAGAATAATAAAGAAACACCTATCTCTTTTCCGGTTGAACAGTATCCTGTTAAAATCAAAAGTCTGAATTTGGATAAAACACCATCCTATTCAGGAGTATTAAAAGGTGTTAAGGGTCAGTATTTGATCTTTGAAGATAGTACCGTTTTTAATGCGAGGAACTGGGAAGGGTATGTAGTGGAGATTGGGGTTTAAAATCTTTATATAAATGAAACTTATTTTAGATTTGTTTTTAAAAAATCAAATATTGAGGTTTCGGAAACTTCGCTACGACTATATTTTATGTAGCATGCCATAACAAACGCAACAAAAAATAGAATCCTGAGTATAATGATGTAAAATATTTTGCTCTTCAAGGCATTTGATCAGAAGAATTAAATAATTCGATCAAATTTTATAATTCGTTCATCCCTTATTTTTTGCTTTTTCAATCTTAATAATGTTTGCTAAAATTATATTGCTAACTTAGTTACTGAATATACGCTTTTAGGAATATAATTCTTTTTGCTATTTAGCTTCACAAGTATATAATCAAAATGGCTCAAAAGGACGGCTGGATTTGGTTTATTATGGATATCTTAGAAAATCTAAGTTGTAATCAATTTTCCCTTTTTAAGTTTTTTAAATTTGCTTTAAATTATTATGAAAAACCAAAAAACTAATATACTGATTTATGGTTTGTTAAAAACAGGATCTAGCGCATTAGTCGACTTACTCAGAGAATATGATAACCTCAGTGTTGTCCCCGGAGAATTTGATGATTACAGAGCTCCCGGCTTAATTGCAGATCAGTTAACCAATCATCAAAACGGATTCCCTAATTTGATACAAAGTATATTTAATTTTAATGGGAAATTAGGTTTAATCTATAAGGTTTTTCCCATTTTTAATCCTAAAGAAATTATAAATGGTGGGCTTCAAAATCGATTCTTAAAAGCCAAGTTAAGATTAAAAAGAATCAAACTTATGCAAGATCTTAATCATCAATTACTTTTGACCCCAGGAATTGAACAAAAAATAGATATAACAAAAACATGGATTAAAGATATTGGTGATATTTATTCTACAGGAAAACATTCCATAGTATATAATCAACCTATAGAAATAGTTAATGAAATCAAAATCTGGAGAAAGGTATTCCATCCCTTTAAATTAATTGTTGTTTACAGGGATCCAAAAGACCAATTAGCTGATATTATAAAGTTTGGATATTTATATGGAGCATACAACGGTCCTTATATGACCTTGAGTGGAGTTACATTGGAATCGATATACGGTAGAAACAGAGATGGAGCGATAAACTTCCATATCGATGCAATAAATAAAAGGTTTAAATGGATTGACATACTCAAAAACAAACTTGATCCAGAAGAGTTTTTGCTCGTCGATTTTGAAGGCTTGGTAAATAATTATGAAAAATATAAATTAGTCATTGAAAATTTTTTGGGCGTGATTAAAAGCGGTAATGAAATTCATAGATCATTTTTCAATCCTGATAACGCTAAAAAAAGTTTAGGTATCTATGATGAGTATTTATCTGAAAAAGATATTAGACTCTTGAGTGAATCTGAAAAATGGTATAAGTTTACAAAAAAAAATAATGTTAAATTTATCAATAAATACGCTAACCCAAATGAATTCGAATAAATATTACTATTTATTTTTTTTACTGATTAACTAAAAAACTGACATGCAAACATTAATAGACTATTTTGAAACAACTGCAGCTTCGTTTCCAACAAAACTTGCTGTCAGCGATTGTAATTCTAATTTAAGTTTTGAAGAGCTCAGACTATGGTCAAGAATTATAGCAACTAAAATTTTAAAGAATAATAAAAGTATAAATAAGCCTATTGTCGTTTTACTACCTAAATGTAATATGGCAATAGCTTCATTTTTAGGGATATTATATACGGGAAATATTTTTACTCCTCTAGATTTGAATAATCCAGAGGAGCGATTAGAGATACTTTTAAAAAACTTGGATTCAGATATCATTATTACTGATACTGAGAACTCCAAAAAATTAAAAACTCAGAAAAAAACAGTTATTAATATCGATAACTTAAATTTAGACAGTCAAGTCTTCATTCCCTTAAATTATACAAATTGTATCGATACTGATCCAGCATATTTAATGCATACTTCAGGTTCAACAGGTATCCCAAAAGGTGTCTTAATTTCACATAAATCTATTTGCAACCACATAAATTGTATCATTGATACTTTCAACATAAATGAAAATGAAATTATTGGTAATCAGGCAAATTTTGTTTTTGACAATTCCATAATGGATATTTTTTTAATGGCTTTTACCGGAGCAACGATTCACTTAATTTCTCAAAAGCTTTTAAATTATCCTATTGAACTCGCTAAGTTTTTGAGAGATAATGATATTAATTATATCTATTGGGTACCAACCGTACTTGTAAATATGGCTAACAAAGATGCCTTGAATAAAACAAAACTACCATCTTTAAAAAAAGTATTATTCTGTGGTGAAGTGATGCCTACAAAACAAATTAATTATTGGATTAAACGATTGAATAAAAGTACTTTATTTGCGAATTTATATGGACCAACTGAGACTACTATTTGTAGCAGTTACTATATTATAAAAAAAGAATTTAAAGATTCTGAGGTTTTACCTATTGGAAAACCATTTAAAAATCAGGATTTAATACTATTAAATGAAAAAAATCATCGTTGTGAAATTGGTGAGCATGGTGAAATTTGCATTCGCGGCACCTCGCTTGCTTTGGGGTATTGGAATGATTTTAAAAAAACAAAAGAAGTTTTCGTACAAAATCCTCTAAATAAAAGTTACTCAGATAAAATATATCGAACAGGAGATTTGGCTTATTGGAATGAAAATAATGAAATCGTATTTATGAATAGAAAAGATTCACAAATAAAACTTTTCGGTTATCGCATTGAATTAGGTGAAATTGAACATGCTGTCAATTCTTCCTTTGATTCACTAATTGCTTGTGTGATTTTTGATAAATTAACAAATCAGATAGTGCTTTTCTATGAATCTGAAAAAGATATCTCCTTGATTCAATTTCGGAAAATATTATCAAAAGTCTTACTTAAATACATGTTACCAACGAAATTCGTAAGAATTAAATCCATGCCAACAATTGCCAGCGGTAAAATTGATCGAACGCTATTATTACAAATGATTTCAGAAAACAAGAGCTCATCAATACTGACCCGTGAAACTGCTTGATAAATTGGAAGAATAGAAATGAAAATTCTATTTCGATTTGGCAAAAAATTTGAACTGAATTCTTTCTCAAATTACAATATTAATCATGTATCTCGCTTCATTTAATTGTATTTTTATTAAATTTGAAATGAATTCCAATCAAACCCCCTTAATTGAAAGTGAATTTAATAGATTCTTTTGAAAAAACAGTTGATTTATTTCCAGATAAATTGGCTATCCGTGATGATAACTTCTCTTTAAGTTTTAAAGAATTGCGGAACAAATCCAAATCTGTTTCATCTGAAATTTCGCGTAAATATGATGTAATTAACAGACCTGTTGCCATATATCTACCCAAGTCTAATAAAGCTCTTGTTTCAATGATTGGTGCCCTATATAGTGGGAACTGTTATGCACCGCTGGATATTAAAAATCCAATTAATCGAATTGAATCCATCCTGAGGATCTTAAGACCATTATGTGTCATAACTGATAATAAATTTTTCAAAATCCTAGAAAAATGTAATTTGAAAATAGATATTCTCAATATTGATGACATAGAACCCGATTCTATTGATGATATCAGTTACAATTATCAAAAATGCATTGATATGGATCCAGCCTATATAATCCATACATCCGGATCAACTGGATCTCCAAAGGGTGTGGTAATATCACATGGCTCTGTTATTGATCATGCTAATTGGATGATTGACGCTTTTAAAATCACATCTAATGAAATTATTGGCAATCAAAGTCCTTTTATTTTTGATACATCAACTTTAGACATATATCTTATGATTTTTACAGGAGCAACTCTTCATCTCATATCTGAGAAATTTTTTATGTTTCCTGCTAATCTACTGAAATATGTAAAAAATAATCAAATAAATTTTATTTGCTGGGTTCCTTCTGTTTATATTAATATTGCAAATCTAAAATTGTTAGATTTTATAAAATTAACTTCCTTAAAAAAAGTTTTATTTGGTGGTGAAGTTATGCCGACTCAACACTTGAATTATTGGATTCAAAACTTAAATAAAGATGTCTTATTTGCAAACATGTACGGTCCAACAGAAATCACCGTAAATTGTACTTATCATATTATTGATAGAGTCTATAAAGACAATGAAGTTCTCCCTATTGGGATACCATGCAGAAATAGTGATATTTTAATATTAAATGAAGAAAACCAACTATGCACAACTAATGAACAAGGTGAGCTCTGTGTAAGAGGTTCTTCCCTTTCTTTAGGCTATTGGGAAGACTTTGAAAAATCGAATTCTGTTTTTATTCAAAATCCATTAAATACTATGTATGCAGATAAAATTTACAGAACTGGTGACAAGGTATTTAAAAATGAACAAGGAGAAATTATTTTTATTGGTAGAAAAGATTTTCAGATAAAACATTTAGGATATAGAATTGAGTTGGGTGAGATTGAACATTCAATTTTAAGTGTTTTTGACTCAATTAATGGATGCGTGCTCTATGACGATAGATTGAATGAAATTGTTTTTGTTTATGAATCTAAAGCTGATATTCCTATCTCTGAATTTCGCTTCAAGTTGAATAAGTCTCTCGCCAAATATATGATTCCAACTCGCTATGTAAAAATGGATACAATGTTGTATACGAATAGTGGCAAAATCGATAGAGTGAAATTGAAAAATAACTTCATATAAATTTAAAAGAATATGTTCATTGATAATATTTTTATTAATAAATTTATGTGAAAATAAAAACTTGTAATAGGAAATTTTTTATGATTGAAATGAAGAAAAAAATAGAAAGCTTATTAAAAGAAATTAGACCTGAATTTGATTTCTCTGAACCAGCTGATTTTATCGAAAGTGGTATGTTAGACTCTTTCGATATTGTCCAATTGGTCGATGCTTTGGATAAAGAATTTAAAATTTCAATAAATGGATTAGATATTTTACCTGAAAATTTTTCAAGTATTGACAATATATCACAACTATTAATCAAAAATCATGTCTCAACATGAATCTAAAATTTCAAAATAAAAAAATCACGGGAATACTGACTATATTACCCGAGAATGAAGTCAGATTTGATGATGAAATTGATAATTATAATTTTTCCAAGGGTCAGTCAATGAAACTCAAATTAATAATGGGTTATGACAAAAGGAGGGTTGTTAAAAAAGGTACAACAGTATCAGATTTATGCGTACATGGCATGACTTATCTTTTTGAAAATAATCTTTTAATAAAAGAGGAAATCGATGCTCTAATATTAGTTACTCAGTCACCTGATCATTTTTCTCCTCCAACTAGCCACATTATTCATGGTAAACTTGACTTAAAGCAGAATATGATATGTTTAGATATTAATCAAGGTTGCTCAGGATATATTATTGGGCTTAATCAAGCATTCTTATTATTGGAGCAAGATAATATCAACAAAGTAGTTTTATTAAATGCTGATATTATTAGTTCAAAGGTTTCTAAAAATGATAGAAATAGTCGGCCTCAAATAGGTGATGGAGCAGCAATAACAATAATTGAAAAGGATGATATTAAATCAACTATTTATGGTTCTGTGTATGCTGATGGAAAGGGTGCGGATGTATTGATTATTCCAGCTGGTGGATTTAAATTACCATCCACTACAGAAACAGCCAAATTAATTGAGGATAATTCTGGAAATAGTCGCTCGTTGGATCATTTATTTATGAAAGGAGATGAAGTTTTTAGTTTTGTACAAAGAAAAGTTCCACCAATGATTGAAAAATTATTGATTGAAGCTAATTTGACTAAAGACGATATAGACTATTATTTATTCCACCAACCGAATAAATTTATGCTCAAAAAGCTTGCGGATAGAATTGGAATTGAATACAAAAAAATGCCAAATAATATAGTGGAAAATTTTGGAAATTCAAGTGGATCAACCATTCCAATAAATATTTCATACAATCTGGGGGAAAAATTACTAAACGGTTCTTATTTAGTTTGTTTAGCTGGATTTGGAGTTGGGTTGAGCTGGGCCTCTCTTATATTGAAATTAGAAAAGTTAAGTTTTTGTAAAACAATTAATTATAAATAAATGCTATGGAAAATTTTAAAACAACAATGGCAGAAATATTGGAAGTTGACAAAATTTCTTCAGAAGACGATCTCGACTCATTTGATGCATGGGATTCTTTAACTATATTAACAATCATTGCTTATTGTGAAAGTGATTTCAACGTTAAGTTATCTGCTGAAGAAATAGACAATTCCGAGACTATCATTGGACTAAAAGAGCTTATAAAAAGTAAAATGTGAAAATATAAGATTAATTCAAGATTATAATATGGACAATGACAAAGTTCAAAGTATAGAATGTCTTTTAGACACTTTGTATGATGTGATTTCAGGTGATAAAGGAGAGATACGTAATTGGAAATTATTTAAATATTTATTTCATCCAAGAGCAAAATTAGTTTACTATGGCGCTGATGTCGAAGGAGTCACACGTGCTCAGTACTGGTCTCCAGATTTTTATATTAATTCTATTGGTAATAAGCAAGAGACAGAATTGACAACCGGATTTTTCGAAAAAGAAATATATCGAAAAATAGAGGTTTTTGGAAAAATAGCTCAGGTTTTCAGTACTTATGCTGCATTTAGCAACGAAAAAGATGATAAACCACATAGTCGAGGAATCAATAGTATCCAATTATTATACCATGACAATAGGTGGTGGATTATTAATGTATTTTGGGATGGAGTAGGAGAGACATTAGATAATCCAATTCCAAAGAAGTATTTGCCATAATATAATTCAGATAGGTTAATACCTTAAGATTAAAATTTTAGGATTAATCATTATTCTATTTAGATAATAACTAATGTTTTAACTAAGTTTTGATCACTACTAAGAAGCCTTACAAAATATATCCCGTCAGTAAACCGAGATAAATCAACATTTCTTGAAAACCTATCTTGTTGATTGTTTGACTTCTCGTAATAAATTAAACTACCCTTAGAATCGTTTATCAAAATATTAAAATCCTGCTCGTAATTCTCCACATTTATATTAATAATTCCATCCGAAGGATTAGGATATATGTCCAAACTTAGGATTTCATTACTTGCTGGCATCGTGTAAGAGTCAGATAAATCAGATATTTCAACAGGATTAACTGTTACTTTAACTTGATCTGTATCTTCACAACCGTTTTTTCTTACGGTAACTGAATAGGTCTTTGTCGAACTTGGACTAACCGTTATGCTCTCTGTGGTTGCTCCTGTATCCCAAAGATAACTCGTCCCACCA
>JAAESS010000049.1 GCA_024229195.1 Flavobacteriales bacterium
AGCAGCCTCTCAAATGGATATTGTGCTAGTGCTTCATGGAGCTGCTACCAAAAATGCTTTGACAGAAAAGGCATTTTAAAAAGAACTTAACACCAAACATCCTAATGCTGAATTGATCGATGCGCTGGTTGATCAGAATGTTAAAGTTTATCTCTGCGGTCAATCCATGAAGAGCAAAGGCTATGAGGCCAAGCATATTTCAGAAAATGTGAAGATTTCTCTATCGGCTTTGACAGCTTTGGTAAAATATCAATCAGAGGGGTTTCAACTTATCAATTTTAATTAATCATCATGTCAGATTCTATATTTTACTTGATCATATTAGCAATTATTGTCCTGGCCATTGTACTTACCTATATCTTCAGTAAACTGAAATTTGAAAAATCAATGTCCACTCTAGAGGAAAGAATTGCCTCTATGACCCATGAAAAAGAAGAGAAAGATCTGGATCTGCGGCAAATGGATGAGAAAACCGAAGGCTTGAGAACAGAGATTCAACAGTTGCAAATGGATTTGGTAAAAAAGCAGGCCGCTTTAGAACATGCTGATGAAAAGTTAAAAGGCCAGCAGGAAGATGTTGCCAAATTACAGGAAAAATTTTCCAAGGATTTTGAAATTCTCGCCAGTAAAATTCTTGAAGACAAGTCGAGCAAATTCACTGAAAAGAATAAGGAGAATATGGAGCAGATCTTGCATCCCCTGCAGGAAAAGATCAAATCATTCGAAAAGAAAGTTGAAGATACCCATAAAGAAAGTATCGAAAAACAGTCCGCTCTGAGGCAACAGATATTAGGTTTAAAGGAACTCAACGAGCAAATGAGTAAAGATGCCGTAAACCTTACCAAAGCTTTAAAAGGTGACTCCAAAAAGCAAGGTGATTGGGGAGAACTTCAATTAGAGACGATTCTGGAAAAAGCCGGATTACAAAAGGATGTTCATTTTTCAACCCAGGATGGCTACAGAGACGAGGAAGAACGCTT
The DNA here is from genome assembly GCA_024229195.1 of Flavobacteriales bacterium. Taxonomy (GTDB): domain Bacteria; phylum Bacteroidota; class Bacteroidia; order Flavobacteriales; family Flavobacteriaceae; genus Lutimonas. The sequence goes on from JAAESS010000049.1 coordinate 981, forward strand.
AAAAAAACCTGATCTCATTATCAACCTTCCTGATAACAAACATCTGATTATTGATTCAAAAGTGTCCTTAACAGGTTATGAGCGATTTTTTAATTCGGAAAGTGATATCGAGGAAAAAGCGGGCTTAAAAAGCCATGTGCTGAGTATTCAAAAACACATCAAAGAATTAGGAACAAAAAATTATACCGATTTATACGGTATCAACAGCCCTGATTATGTAATCATGTTTGTGCCTATTGAACCGGCTCTAATGATTGCATTGCAACAGGATCAAGGCCTCTATTTACAGGCACTTGACAAAAATGTGGTCATGGTATCTACTTCTACTCTTTTAGCTACATTATCAACAGTGGCGTCTATCTGGAAGCAGGAAGATCAAAAGAAAAATGTGATTGAAATAGCAAGACAGGCCGGTGCTTTATATGACAAATTTGAAGGGCTGGCTCAGGACCTTCTTAAAGTAGGTAAACAAATCAATGCGTCTCAGGAAGGTTATAAATCGGCCATGAACAAACTAACAGAAGGAAAAGGTAATCTTATTTCAAGAGTTGAAAATCTAAAAGCACTGGGTGCTAAAACCAAAAAGTCTTTACCTCCTAATTTATTGGAAAGAGCCGGTGAAGACTAGCTTTTTATTTAAATAATTATTAATGGCCTTGATCCACACTTCAACATATGAACCTGCTATTGCTTTTAAAAGCAAGCACTTTAATACCATTTACAGAACCCTGTTTCATAAAATAGAGCTTGGCTTCCAGCGAGAAAGAATGGAAACCAGTGATGGTGATTTTATGGATAT
>JAAESS010000050.1 GCA_024229195.1 Flavobacteriales bacterium
GCATCTGCATCTGCATTTGCTTCGGCATCTTTCTTCATTTTCTCAATTTCTTCCTCTGTTAATCCAGATGAAGCTTCAATCCTAATATCTTGTGTTTTATTAGTAGCTTTATCTGTAGCCGACACATTTATAATACCATTTGCATCAATATCAAAAGTAACCTCAATTTGAGGAACTCCCCTTGAAGATGGTGGTATCCCATCAAGATGGAATCTTCCTATTGTTTTATTATCTGCAGCCATTGGTCTTTCTCCTTGAAGAACATGAATTTCAACAGAAGGTTGATTATCAACAGCAGTTGAAAAAATTTGAGATTTTTTTGTTGGTATTGTTGTATTTGCATCTATTAGTCTTGTCATTACATTACCCATAGTTTCGATCCCTAGAGATAGTGGAGTAACATCTAATAATAGAACGTCTTTTACATCACCAGTAAATACTCCCCCCTGAATAGCAGCTCCAACAGCCACTACTTCGTCAGGATTTACACCTTTACTAGGTTTTTTTCCAAAAAACTTTTGAACAGCATCTTGAACTGCAGGGATTCTAGTTGATCCTCCAACTAAAATTATTTCATCTATATCTTTTTTAGTTAATCCTGCACCTTTTAATGCTACTTTACATGGATCAATTGTTTTTTTAACTAAATCATCAATCAATTGATCAAATTTAGCTTTTGTTAGTGTTCTAACTAAGTGTTTAGGACCACTATCGGTAGCAGTTATATAAGGTAGGTTAATCTCTGTCTGTGCAGATGATGATAATTCAACCTTTGCTTTTTCTGAAGCTTCTTTTAGTCTCTGAAGTGACATTGGATCCTTTCTAAGATCCATTCCTTCATCCTTATTAAATTCATCAGCTAGCCAGTTGATTATTTTTTCATCTATGTCATCTCCTCCTAGATGAGTATCACCGTCAGTTGCTAGAACTTCAAATACACCATCTCCTAGTTCAAGGATTGATACATCATGTGTACCTCCTCCAAAGTCAAAAACTACAATTTTTTGATCTTTTCCTTTTTTATCCATACCATATGCTAATGCAGCTGCAGTAGGCTCATTGATAATTCTTTTTACTTTTAGCCCTGAAATTTCACCTGCTTCTTTAGTAGCTTGACGTTGAGAATCATTAAAATATGCTGGAACAGTAATAACTGCCTCATCAACTCCAGTTCCAAGATAATCTTCAGCAGTCTTTTTCATCTTTTGTAAGATCATGGCTGATAATTCCTGTGGTGTATATAATCTTCCGTCAATATCAACTCTAGGAGTGTCATTATCCCCTTTTACGACCTTATATGGAACTCTCCCTGTTTCTTTTTTAGATTCAGAAAATTTGTTTCCCATAAATCTCTTTACAGAATATACTGTTTTTGTTGGATTTGTAACCGCTTGTCTTTTTGCTGGGTCACCAACCTTAATTTCACCACCTTCTACAAATGCTATAACTGATGGTGTAGTTCTTTTCCCTTCAGCATTTGGTATTACTACAGGTTCATTACCTTCCATAACAGAGACACATGAATTTGTAGTACCTAAATCGATTCCAATTATTTTACTCATAATTTTAAATTTTTAATTAATTCAAAATATAC
>JAAESS010000051.1 GCA_024229195.1 Flavobacteriales bacterium
AACACGACGTACCTGTAGGAGTCAACAGAACCTATGTAAAACAAGTCGAAAAAGGAGTATTTCCCAACACAAGAAGAATCTTCTCGGTGATGAGGTGCAATCATTGTACCGATGCTCCCTGTGTAGAAATTTGTCCTGTAGAGGCCTTATATACGAGAGATGATGGTATTGTCGATTTTGACAATAATCGTTGCATCGGATGTAAATCATGTATGCAAGCCTGTCCTTACGATGCTCTTTATATTGATCCCGATAACAATACAGCAGCAAAATGTAATTATTGTGCCCACAGAGTTGAAGTAGGTCGAGCACCTGCCTGTGTTGATGTATGTCCGGAGCATGCGATCATTGCGGGAGATATGGATAATCCGGAAACTGAAATTTCAATGTTACTTTCAAGAGAACAGGTCATGGTCAGAAAGCCGGAGAAAGGAACAAAACCTAACTTATTCTATATTGACGGCGACTATCAATCCCTTGATCCGGATACAACAGCAAAATCAGGACCAGGCCTTTGGAATTCTCAAGCAAGAGGTGTTGGACATTATGCCAAAGCAGCAGAAAAAATGATGCATACCAATGACGATATCAATTTACTACAAATGAGTATTGATAACGAAATACAGTCTGCTTATCAGAAAAAGGAAACTGAAAATCCAAACTATATTGATGTGCTTAATGGCAAAGCAAGGAGGGTTTATGACACCCCTGACAAAGGTATTTTGTGGGGATGGGAAGTTTCTGCCTATGTAACGACCAAAGCGATTGCAGCCGGCGCATTTTTGATCCCTCTTATGGTCATCATGCTGGGCTATGAAGTTTCCAGCTTAACAAAACTGATATCTGTTGGATTATCATTGGTCTTTTTAGGACTAACAGGACTATTTTTAGTTATGGATCTCGACAGGCCTGACAGATTTCTCAATGTTCTCCTCAGACCACAATGGAATTCCTGGCTCGTTAAAGGAGGTTATACTATTTCCATTTTCGGACTGTTAATGACCCTTTGGGGAGCTGCAACATTTTTTGAATGGAATATTCCGGAAAATATACTACTCGGCCTAACTGCCTTTTTCGGGGTTATTCTGGCCATCTATACTGCATTTTTATTTGCTCAGGCAAAGGGGAGAGATTTTTGGCAAAGCCCCACGCTACCAATTCATATGTTGGTACACAGTGTGCTTGCAGGAGCAGCTGTTTTTGCCATCTTAGCAGTTATTTTAGAACCTGAAGGTTGGATGGAGACTTTAGGAACTATCATTAGTATCTCTCTGCTGATCAATCTGCTTACGCTAGTGTCTGAATTGACAATCACTCATCCTACCAAGGCAGCAAAAAAAGTAGTTCATATGATCCTGAAAAAGCAATATAAAGGCTTGTTCTGGTTTGGAACTGTAATAGTAGGAAATCTACTGCCTCTGGTACTGATACAATTTTTCCCGGGAACTTTAAGCCTTGCCGGCGCAGGGATTTTAATTCTGATTGGTATATATATAACTGAAAAAATCTGGGTAGAGGCTCCTCAAAGAATTCCTCTAGCTTAATAAAATAAAAGACTTTAAGATAAGTCTTGAACTTATAAACACATAAACATGGGCTATAAAAAAGCATCCTTTATAGAAAATCTGGCAGAGAAAATAGGGCTGATTCCTGATCTTCACAAAGAGGGTTATCAAGAACATGATGCTGATATGCGTCATTTTACTGATGAGCAAGTGGCAGAAATGTATGAAAACTTTCCGCCTCCTGAAAAGTGGAACGACTGGATAGAATATGATCCAAAGGCGTGGCCCAAAAAAAAGAAGACCAATTATCAAGTTGTTCCAACAACTTGTTTCAATTGTGAGAGCGCCTGCGGATTGACAGCCTTTATTGATAAATCGTCCGGCGAGATCAAAAAATTTGAAGGGAATCCTTATCATCCCGGAAGTCGAGGAAGAAACTGTGCAAAAGGACCTGCTACCATAAATCAGGTGACCGATCCGGATCGTATTTTATTTCCTCTTAAAAGAAAAGGAAAGCGCGGAGAGGGCGACTGGGAAAGAATTTCCTGGGATGAAGCGCTGGATACGATTGCTGACAGGATCAGAAAAGCCTTAAAAGAAGAAAGACATAATGAAATTGTCTATCATGTTGGAAGACCGGGTCATGAAGGTTTTATGAATTGGGTTTTACCTGCTTGGGGAATTGACGGTCATAATTCTCATACTAATATCTGCTCATCAGGAGCCAGATTTGGCTACAATATCTGGTATGGCTATGACAGACCTTCTCCTGACCATGCAGAGGCAAAATTTATCTTATTGATCTCAGCTCATTTGGAATCGGGGCATTATTTTAATCCTCATGCCCAAAGGATCATAGAAGGAAAAATGAAAGGTGCCAAACTGGCCACAATGGATCCAAGATTATCCAATACAGCCTCGATGAGCGACTATTGGATGCCTTCCTATCCGGGAACGGAAGCTGCGGTTCTTTTAGCCATGGCCCTGATCATCCTTGAAAAAAAGCTATACAATAGAAAATATCTGGAAAACTGGACAAACTGGCAAGCATATCTTGAAGCCAAACATCCTGATCAAGAAGTTACTTTCGAAAATTATATCGAGGCGATGAAGGAGGAATACAAAGAATTTACTCCTGAGTTTGCAGAAAAGGAATCTGGTGTAAAAGCAGAAATGATCCGTGAAATTGCAGTAAAAATCGGAGAAGCCGGAGAGCGTTTTGCCAGTCATAATTGGAGAAGTGCAGGAGCCTCGAATTTAGGAGGATGGGCCGTTGCTCGTTGTCTTCATTTTCTGACTGTTCTTACAGGTGCGGTCGGAGCAAAAGGAGGTACATCTCCAAACTCCTGGAATAAATTTAAGCCTGAAGTTCCGAACCCGCCAAAGCCTCAGAAAAAGTGGAATGAATTACATTTCCCTAAAGAATATCCATTGGCCTTTTTCGAAATGAGTCAGTTGCTCCCTCATTTTCTTAAGGAAGGACGAGGGAAAATGGATGTTTACTTTTCAAGAGTATTTAATCCTGTTTGGACCTATCCTGATGGATTTACCTGGATGGAAATGTTTATGGATGAATCGAAGTTTGGCCTGCATACAGCTTTAACTCCTACCTGGAATGAAACAGCATTTTTTGCAGATCTGGTATTACCTATGGGATTAGCCCCGGAGCGACATGATATTAATTCCTACGCAACACACGGAGGTACCTGGGTGGCTTTTAGACAACCCGTTTTAAGGGAAGCTGCCAGAAGAAACGGGAAACCTGTACAATATACCTACGAAGCAAATCCCGGTGAAGTTTGGGAAGAAGACGAATTCTGGATCGAATTGAGCTGGAGAATTGACCCAGATGGAAGTATGGGTATTAGAAAGCATTTTGAATCTCCAAACCGTCCCGGAGAAAAAATTACCATCGAAGAATACTATCAATATATATTTGAACGAATCAATGGTTTACCTGAAGCTGCAAAGAAAGAAGGATTGACAGAATTTGAATATATGTCAAAATACGGGGCCTTTGAAATTGAAAAAGGAGAGTCTTATAATAAAAATGAAACGCTTCTAAGTAAAGCGCAGTTGGAAGGATCTGAAACAGACCAGAAAAACGGGGTCATCAGAAAGAATGGGAAAGATATTGGTGTTATGATCGAGGGAAAAGCCATGCTTGGTTTCCCAACACCATCGAGAAAAAATGAATTCTATTCTCAGACAATGGTTGATTGGAACTGGCCGGAATATGCCACGCCAACTTATATCAAAAGTCATATCCATAATGACGTATTAGATAAATCGAAGGGAGAATATGTACTGGTCCCTACCTTTAGATTGCCAACTCTGATTCACTCAAGATCAGGAAATGCGAAATGGCTCGTGGAAATTTCAAATAGAAATCCAATCTGGATGCATCCTGAGGATGCTGCTAAATGGAATTTTAAAACCGGAGATCTGGTTAAAATGAATACTGATATAGGGTATTTTGTTGATAAAGTTTGGGTAACCCAATCTATGAAACCAGGAGTTGTAGCTTGTTCGCACCATATTGGAAGATGGAGAAGAGAACAAGACAAAATTGGAAATCGGTGGGCCACAAATACAGTGGATATTGAAAACAAATCATCCGGAAAATGGAAGATGAGTACGAAACGCGGGATCAAACCTTTTGAATCAAATGATAAAGACTCCAAAAGAATCTTTTGGAAAGATGGCGGAGTTCACCAGAATATAACTCATGCAGTTCATCCCGATCCCATTAGTGGTATGCACACCTGGCATCAACGTGTAAGAATTGAAAAACCAGGTCCTGATGATCACTATGGTGATATTTTTGTTGATACGGATAAATCACATGAAGTTTATAAAGAATGGATGGCTATGACACGTCCTGCTCCAGGTCCTGATGGTCTAAGAAGGCCTCTTTGGTTCAAGAGAGCGTTTAAACCTGATGAATCAACTTATTATGTAAAAGAGGATAAAAAGGATTCTAAAAAGTAGAATAAATTTTATCTTTGGTCTGAAAGTTAAGTTTAAATAAAAAAATTGCTTGTTTCATGATTGTTTCGGGCCATGCTCAGAACAGTGAATGAGTATATATGTTGATTTATTTTTTAAGTCTAGAACCATAATTAATGCTCCAGAAAATATTCCCGTTTTTAGCTTGGTTGCCCTTGGCAAAAAAGTCTTGGAAAGATGATCTGATTGCCGGATTAACCGGAACAATAATCGTGATCCCACAGGCAGTAGCATTTGCTATAATTGCGGGATTACCTCCTGTATATGGTTTTTACACTGCCATGATCACCCCCGTCATTGCCGCTTTATTTGGTTCTTCTTACCATCTGATTTCTGGTCCAACTACAGCCATATCCATCGTTGTATTTGCTACAATTAGCGAGATGACAGATCCTAATGATATCGAAAATTATGTCGCCCTTACACTGGTATTGACTTTTATGGCTGGAGTAATTCAACTGGCAATGGGATTGGCAAGAATGGGTAAGCTCGTGAATTTTGTTTCACATTCAGTCATTATAGGGTTTACAGCCGGGGCTGGAGTTCTGATCGCTTTTAAACAGCTTCAACATGTATTTGGATTGGAAATTCCGCGAGGAAGTTCATTTTATACAATTCTAAAGACAATCGTACTTAATATAGATCAAACCAATTGGTATGTTTTTGGGGTTGCCATTGGCACCATGATCATCGCTATCATCATCAAAGAATTTATCAAACCACTTTCAAAGTTTTATATGCTTATTGCAATGGTACTCGGTAGTATTCTGGCCTATGCCTTGGGCGGTGAGGCAAGTGGTATAGAAAATGTTGGAGAAATCCCGTCCAGCTTACCTCGATTTAAAATTCCTGCATTTTCTCTAACGAATATTCAGGAGCTGAGCACCGGTGCATTAACTTTAGCACTTCTTGGTTTGATAGAAGCAGTAGCGATAGCAAGATCAATTGCCCTTTCGTCTCATCAAAGAATTGATGGTAACCGGGAATTCAAGGGCCAGGGAATCTCAAATATAGTAGCAAGTTTTTTCTCTAGTTATATGGGTTCAGGCTCTTTCACGAGATCAGGAGTAAATTATCAGGCTGGAGCTAAAACACCCATGTCCGCTATTTTTGCCGCTCTTTTTCTGATGGTTGTATTGTTATTGTTCTCCTCATATGCCTCCTATTTACCGAAATCAGCTATGGGCGGAATCATACTCCTTGTCGGTTATAACCTCATCGATTTTCATCATATCAAGCAAGTCTTCAAAAGCAGTGGCAGGGAACTAATTGTTTTAGGAACCACTCTGTTTGGTGCCTTATTTTTTGAATTGGAAACTGCATTATTTTCAGGAATAGGTCTTTCCTTGTTTTTCTATTTGGAAAAAACAGCCAAACCCAATATTGCTATTTTAGGAACCACAAAATCACATCGATTTGTCAATATCATCAGAGATCCTGATGTACAGGAATGCCCGCAGCTTAAAATTGTTCGAATAGATGGTTCTATTTATTTTGGCGCACTTGAGGTCGTTTCTGAATTTTTTTCCAATCTCTATGAAAAAGGGGAGGTAAAACATGTATTGATCGTTGCAAAAGGAATCAATTTTATTGATCTTGCCGGGGCTACATGGTTAGCTTATGAGGCTAAAAAATGGCAGAAAAGAGGTGGAGGTATTTATTTTAGCGGACTGAAAATCGTAAGTCAGCAGATTTTGAAAAAAGGAGGATTTAGAGAAGAAATAGGAGAAGAAAATTTTTATATCGACAAACCAAGTGCCATCAGCGATATCTATAACAAACTGGATAAGGAAGTATGTGCCAATTGTAAAGTTCGTATCTTTCACGAATGTTAATTAGCCTTTTCATATCAATTTTATAAAGATTCAACTTACTTACTTTCAATAGTTTATGCATATAAAGAAGCATATCCCCATATTACAATGGTTACCAAATTACAAGCGAGACTGGTTAAAAAATGATCTATTCGCTGGATTAACAATTGGTGTAATCCTCATTCCTCAGGGTATCGCTTATGCCATTATTGCAGGACTTCCGCCCATTTATGGATTATATACAGCAATGATTCCGCAAATCGTCTATGCGATTCTGGGAACTTCAAGACAACTTGCTATTGGACCTGCCGCTATGGATTCATTGATCGTCGCATCAGGAATTGGTCTTTTGGCGAGCATTGGTTCGGAACACTTTTTAGTTTTAGCAGTATTACTCGCCTTTCTGGTTGGCTTTTTTCAAGTGCTATTTGGCCTTTTCCGCATGGGATTTTTAGTAAACTTTTTATCAAAGCCTGTCATCAGTGGATTTACATCAGGATCAGCCATAATTATTGGGATGAATCAAATCGGAAATCTATTGGGAATCAAACTTGAACGCAGCAATCAAATGCATTCCTTATTGCTTGAAATGATTCAATCAATTTCAGATTTACATTGGCCCACGGCATTGATTGGAATTCTCTCTGTTATTCTAATTTTCTCGTTCAAAAAACTCAGTAAAAAAATTCCAGCGGCCTTAATCGTTGTCGTTCTAGGAATACTAGTGGTCTATATTTTTCAACTTGATTTAAAAGGAATAATGATATTGGGAGAGATCCCAAAAGGGCTGCCTGAGTTCGTTATTCCTAAATTTGATAGGGCCCTTATCGAAGAAATTTCAGGCTTGGCTTTAACACTTGGTCTTATCGGCTTTATGGAAGCTATATCCATAGCAAAATCTATTGAGGCCAAGCATAATAATTATCGTGTAGACGCCAATAAAGAATTGATTGCTTTAGGTTTTGGAAATATGGTAGGTTCCTTTTTTCAAACCTATCCTGCGACCGCTGGTTTTGCACGAACAGCTGTGAATGATCAATCTGGAGCAAAGACCCCACTTTCGTCTCTGATCGCTGCTTTGATTATTGCTCTGTCTTTGTTATTTCTGACGCCTGCTTTTTTCTTTTTACCTAAAGCGGTACTCGCAGCTATTATAGTTGTTGCTGCATTTGGACTTTTAGATTTTTCCTTGCCCAAAAATCTTTTAAGTTATAACCGCAGAGATCTGATCATTTTGAATAGTACCTTACTGATCACCATTTTTATCGGAATTAAAGAAGGTATACTTTTTGGTATCATTCTTTCTCTTGTAATGCTGATCTATAAATCAACCAAACCCCATATGGCTATACTCGGAAATGTGCCGGGAACGCATTTTTACAGAAATATAAACCGGTTTAGTGAGGTGATTATTCAGGACGAAATCTTGATTGTAAGATTTGATGCTCAGTTATATTTCGCAAATACCCAATTCTTTAAAGATAAACTGAAAGAATTTGCTTTGGACAAGGGCTCTGAATTGAAATTGCTTGTAATTGATGGAGAAAGTTTAAATGCATTGGATAGTAGCGCCATTTACGCCTTGGAAGAAGTACATGACTATTTTTCATCAAAAGGGATTACGATCGTTTTTACAGGTTTGAAAGGTCCGGTGAGAGACACTTTGGTCAAATCGAAACTCATGAAAAAAATTCGGTATGATCATTGCTTTATGAGTACTCAGGAGGCTGTTGATTGTTATAAAGAAAACTGTTTTGAACTCCCTAAGGGATACAGTTATCAGGAGTATACGAAACAATCGAATCGATAAAAAAATGGAAGGAACTGGTAACATGTGTTACATATGATAAGGTACCTTTCATTAACTTTGAGTAAATTTAAACTAAAAAACAATGAAAGTAGAACAATTATTCACAGGATGTCTTGCTGAAATGGCTTACTATATTGAGTCAAATGGAGAAGCTGCTGTTATTGATCCTCTTCGTGAGACCGAACCATATTTGAGAATGGCGGAGGCTGATAATGCAAAAATAAAATATGTTTTCTTGACTCATTTTCATGCTGATTTTGTTTCAGGACAATATGATCTGGCGCAAAAAACGGGTGCAAAAATAGTTTTCGGCCCAAATGCAACAGCAGAATATGACATATATAATGCCAAGGATGGTGAAGAATTTCCTCTCGGGGAAGGTAAATTGACTTTATTACATACACCTGGACATACTATGGAATCTTCTTCTTACTTAATTACTGATGGTGAAGGAAATACTCCTTATGTATGTACTGGAGATTGCTTGTTTATCGGTGATGTAGGAAGACCTGATCTTGCTGTTAAACAAGATGAATTAACAGAAAAAGACTTGGCCGGATTCTTATTTGATTCTCTTCGAAATAAAATTATGACGCTTCCGGATGACATCATTGTATATCCAAATCATGGAGCCGGATCGGCATGTGGTAA
>JAAESS010000052.1 GCA_024229195.1 Flavobacteriales bacterium
AAATCAACAGTAGGACCTGCTTTGATCATGATCAAAATCTTTCTGGGCCTATCTATGGATTCTATAAAACTCTTAAGATCTGTAAATCCTTGGATATTATCTAGATGTGAATTATCCGAAAGAAACTGATTCACAACCTCTTCTTCACCTGCATCAGCTCTGTTAAAAACGTATAATCGATAACCTTTTTCAGCAATATTGATACTAATACTGCTGCCCATTACACCCAGGCCAAAAACACCAAACTCACTCTTTTCTTTACTCATAAACTTGACTTTATTTTTGCTACTATCTCTTCAGGAGACATTTGAATATCAATATGTATCCCGTAATCAGGAACTTCAAGGGCCTTAAACTGAGATCTCAGCATCTTCTCACCCATATAATGCCCTTTTCTTTTCTGCATCCTTTCCAAAATCAATTCATAAGAGCCCTCAAGAAATATCCAAGTACAAGTATCAAGACCTTCTGATAAGACTTTTCTATACCTCTCTTTCAAGGCAGAACAAGCTAAAATCGCACCACCTTCTTTTTCCCATTGCTTTAAATTGTTTGAAAGAATCGCCAACCATGGAGCTCTGTCAGCGTCATTTAGCGGCTGTCCTGAACTCATTTTGTCAATATTTGCCTTAGGATGAAAATCGTCAGCGTCGAAATATGGAATACCAAGGTTTTCTGACAATTTTCGGGCAATAGTTGATTTACCGCATCCGCTAACTCCTATAATTTGAATGATCATATGTATTTACCAAAAAGTTTATCTACCTCATCTTCTACTCCCGGTTTAACCCTAAATAATGGACCTGCCAAGGGATGTTTATTGGTCCAATTAAATGGTCCATGCATTACCAATTTCTGATACGGGCACACAAGGTTCATATCTCCCCGGAATCGGATCAAAATTCAGTACTTCCTTCCCAACCTTTTCTGAGGTAAAATAACCTAAAAGTGCAAGACTTCTAATATTCAATAAAAACTTATACATTTTATAGTTGTCCATTTCTTCAGCGGTAACCTCATCTATTGGCTTAGATTGCATGAATTGTATTTTTCCTTGTTCCTCAGGTATAAGATCAAAATAAACAGCAAATAATTCAGCAACATCTTTTTGATTCGATGCACTTATATCTTTGCCAAATTTTTCATTAAATCTACTGGCAAAAATTTCGCTTCCTTCTTTAAAAATACTTTTTTCCTCAGCACTAAACATATCCTGACTCATCATATCAATGAATTGAGGCAGATTAACGTCTAATCCACCCGGAGTTTCGGTTGAAGGTAAAATGATATCAACCAAATAAGTAACAACATGCTGCTCTTTTTCACTAAAATAAACAGTTGGCCAAGTTTTATTCTTCGTTGTACAAGACTCTAAAACACTAATTACGGCAGGAGCTGCTACAACATAGCCCAAACTCATCGCTATTCCTTTTATCGAATCTCTTCTATTCATGATTCTGCTTTGTTATTTTTTTTAAATTCTTTTGCTGCGTGATTCGCCGCTCTTGCGGTCAATGCCATATAGGTCAGGGATGGGTTCTGACATCCTGAAGAAGTCATACAAGCGCCGTCTGTAACATATACATTTGGTACAGTATGTATTTGATTATACTTATTCAATACAGATGTCTTTGGATCTTTTCCCATCCGGGCACCTCCCATTTCATGAATGGCAAGACCAGGGGCAAATTTTTTAGGATCATCAAACCCCATCACTTTGGTATGACCGGCTGCTTTAAGCATCGCTACAGCTTCCTTTTTTATATCTTTTCTCATCGCAATTTCATTCTCCTTAAATTCTACATCAAAATCAACTGTTGGTAAGCCCCATTGATCTAATTTTTCATAATTTAAAGAGATTTTATTATCGTGATATGGCAGGCATTCTCCAAAACCGGAAATTCCTATGACCCATGGCCCTGGCTTGACCAAGTCATCTTTTAATGATTGTCCGTAACTCATTTCAGCAACTCCTCTCTGCCAATTTCTCCTGCTCGCAGCTCCCTGATAGCCATAGCCTCTGATATAATCTGAACGTTTCGTTTGTTCATCCAGATTTCTAAATCTCGGGATATAGATACTTCCAGGTTTTCTGCCAATATAATAGTCATCCTGATGTTCATCAACCAATGCATAAGCTCCTACACCTAAATGATGATCCATTATGTTATGGCCGAGTTCGCCACTATCATTACCTAAACCATTCGGAAATCTTTCAGACTTAGATTGCATAAGGATTGCGTTAGAGGCAATCGCAGAAGCGCAACAAAAAATGATATCCGACTCAAAAAATAATTTTTCTTTTGTTTCT
>JAAESS010000053.1 GCA_024229195.1 Flavobacteriales bacterium
CTATTTTAAAAGAAGATGGACTTTCACATGCAAAGATTGCACAAAGGTTGAAGGTTCACCCTTCAACCATAGGCAGAGTGTAGTGGCGACTCACAAGCCCAAGGTAAAAGTTTTTGAAATCACGATAATATGACATATGGAAAGCGCTAATTATTTTCATCACTTCGCTTTCAGACATACGTCCTTTGCGATTGCGTTTTCGTTCGCCGTTTTCAATCAGAAGCTTTTTCCATTGGGGTAAGAAGACCTTATAAAAGTCATCGACATGACAAAATAAGTCCACTAATTTATGCATAGCTGGTTCCTTTGCGATAGTTCTCTTTTAGTCGAAAGAGAGCTGATCGCGGAACCAGCTTTTAGTTCACTTATTTTTATCCCGATTTCAGGTTAATTCACATCTGGCATGCTTCTTATTTTATTAGAATAATCAAGACTTTATAACTATCAAGCCAATAACATGTTAACAAAAAAACTGATAGGGTTAATAACACCCAAACCATATGGTTCTGCTGGAAAATACAAACAAATAGACCGGTTTACAGTTAAGGATATTCTTTCACCGTACCATGAGAAATTACCACTTACCTCAGCGGCATCATTATCAGAGGCTTTTAAATATGATGAAATTCCTACGATATTATCTAGCTCTGATTTAGGTGAAAGAATTGGCGGCGGAATCAATGCAAATGTTTATTCTATACGCGGTAATCCATTTTTTGTTGTAAAAGAATTTAATCAATATTTCATTGAAAACTCATATAAAGAAGGAGTAGCAGAGCAGGAGAAAATTCTATTTAATTGTGTTTATGGTGAAGGTTCTGCTGAGATGGGAACTGTTGATGCATGGAAAGCATTAATTATGGCAAAAGTTAGAGGCAAAACAATTTGTTCATTGACCTCGGATGAAATACCTAAAAATCTCAGAGAATTGGTTTTTGATTGCATTATTGATTTACGTAATAAAGGTATTGTTCATGCTGATATGACCTTTAATAATTTCATATATGACGAAAATACGGACAGGGTTTATGCAATTGATATAACGTCAATGAAAAAAGGACTGAATGAAGATGTCTATGAAGGATACATATCGGAGTTTATGGAGGAACTGAATAGATTATTAGATTATCACGTTTACTTTGTTAAATAATATGATCTATCTTGCTTTCCGCACATAAATACCTGAACTTTAAGACTGAGCGTGTAACAAATTCTGTGTAAGTGCATTTTTTTCAATGTGCTTACTGAGTCTGTCTTCAA
>JAAESS010000054.1 GCA_024229195.1 Flavobacteriales bacterium
TTTGAGGATAAAAAATTAATATTCAACTAAATATATAATTTTTTATAAACTAAATCAATTTTTTCTAATGATAATTTGGTCAGTTGACAGTATAAGTCACTTACTCCATTTCATAAAGACTAAACTCAATTATTCATTAAGGCTGCTTGGTTAATGTCTCACATCCATTTTTTCTTCTGGTATCCATCAGATGAATAATTTTCCAACCTTTTTCATTGTCTTTGATCAAATGAAAAGCATCAACCCCGCAATGACTAAATTCTGATCCAACATAAAAAGCATAATCAGTCCACACTTGAGCAATACCGCCATCAATTTCAATTTTGGTATTCCATATTTTTTCATCCCAAATCTCCTCATGTAGAGTTCCTTTTGCTTTTAAAAATAAATCTCGTGACCCTTTTTTAATCATGTTGTCTCCTTCTTGATTCGTGTAGGAAGTAAACATATTGATCTCAGTGTGAAAAACTGAAGCGACCTTTGCGCTATCCCCTTCTCTCATACCATCAAATAACGTATCGATCAGAAATTTGATCTGATGTTCTTCACTCATTTCATGTTCTTCACTCATCTGAGGTTCATCCTGAGCAATTGAATGAAATGTAAAAAAGAGACAAGTTACCATGGTGAAAAATAATGTCAAGTGTTTCATATCAACTAGGTTTAATTTTGATCCTATACCAAAGTTAATCAATATTATCTCTAACGATCATCTCATTTAATTGTACCGCGAGAAGCTGTTTGCCATTGAATAAACTTAACCCAGCATGAAAAAGAATAGAAAATTGTATTTTTAACCATCACAACAAATTTCTGAAGACATGAATTTTAAAAATATTTTTCTTTTTTTACTTATTGTATCCTTCAATATTTCTGATAAAGTTCATGCTCAAGAAAGCGAGGAGTTGAGTAAAGGACCATTCAACCAACTGATCATAAGAGGTGTAACACTTATCAATGGGAATGGCGCACCCCCTGTAGGACCTGTGGATATTGTCGTTGAGCAAAATAAAATAACAAAAATACAAGTGGTAGGGTATCCTGGCCTTGCTATAGACCCAAATAACAGACCAAAATTAAAAGCAGGCGGTGAAGAGTTATTGGCTGAGGGCATGTACTTGATGCCAGGGTTTATAGATATGCATGGTCATATTGGTGGTACTTCTCAGGGAGCTGAGCCTGACTATGTCTTTAAACTCTGGATGGCTCACGGAATTACAACTGTCAGAGAACCCAGCGGCAGAGGAATCGATTTTGCGCTAAAACTGAAAGAGCAAAGTAAAAAAAA
>JAAESS010000055.1 GCA_024229195.1 Flavobacteriales bacterium
AGATCCGATTAAAGAGGATGCGATAAAAATCGCCATCGAAACTAACCAGAGTGTCATACCAGCACCCGATCCTCCTATAGCTTGAGGTAGTGCAGATAAAGGCGGATAAATAGTCCATCCTGATGAAGCTGGTCCAGCCTCCACAAAAAGAGATACTACCATCAACACAGAAGACAAAAAGAACATCCAATAGGAAATCATGTTAAGGAATCCAGAAGCCATATCTCTTGCACCAATTTGCAATGGGATTAAAAGGTTTGAAAAGGTTCCACTCAAACCGGCAGTCAAAACGAAGAATACCATGATGGTTCCATGAATGGTTACCAGTGCAAGGTAAATTTCAGGGCTCATAACTCCACCATCTTGGAATTTACCAAGAAAGGCTTCAATTAAGCTAAAAGAACGCTCTGGCCATGCGATTTGTAAACGAAATAGCATGGACATAAAAACCCCAATAACTCCCATTATAATACCAGTAATCAAGTACTGCTTGGCAATCATTTTGTGATCCGTACTAAAGATATATTTAGTTACAAAAGTTTCTTTATGATGATGATCTGACATATTCTAACTTTTTGATATTTTATTAATTATTGACAACAACTTGGTTCATCTTATCCTGAGA
>JAAESS010000056.1 GCA_024229195.1 Flavobacteriales bacterium
CAAACGCCGATGAACGGCAACGTTAGATTTAGCTTGGCAATTATCATCATTGATAGAATAAAGTTCAAATTCCAACTTAACCGATCACAATTTTTCCGATTCATCGAGAGACCCTAGGTTCGATTTTTCAATTTTGGGTCAGATTCATTCTCTAGATTCAGTAAAGCATTATCTAACGAAGCACTGGAATCACCATCTTCCCTATCAAGATTTTCATGGTAAGATTTTAGTGGTCAGTTTTTCTATCACATTGAGATTTTAGCAATAGATTTTCTCGTTGCGCTTCATCAATTTTTGAACAAAATCAATTTCGTATTCGATTTATCCTAAATGGCTGACCAAATCTCGTGACATTTTTGTGGCCACTTCCCTGATATTACATAGATTTTCATTGAAATAATTGTTGTGGCGACATCAAATTTTGAGAAAGTGAATAGTATTTACATCAGACACAGCATAGGATTTGGAAATATCCTCTTAAAATCGACATAAATTTTTCGCAAACCTAACAAGACATTACAGCAGACTTATTGCACTCCATTAATTATAAATGGGTAGTCCGTACTCAAAAGTTAATTTATAATTAACTCCATACAAACGCCGATGAACGGCAACGTTAGATA
>JAAESS010000057.1 GCA_024229195.1 Flavobacteriales bacterium
CAGAAATTTATAGAAAAAGGAGCTCTTCAATGTGGTTTTTGTACTCCGGGAATGATAATGTCAACTTTAGATTTTTTAAAAGAAAATCCTAACCCAACAAGACAAGAAATTGAAGAAGGTCTCTCAGGAAATCTGTGCAGATGTACTGGTTATAAAAAGATTATTGATGCAATCAAGGAATATTCTGAAGAAAAATCAGCAATCGATTCTGATAAATTTAAAATGATTGGAGAAGGAAGGCCCTATATTGAAGCTACTAAGAAGGTTAAAGGAGAAGCTGATTATACAGATGATATACCTGAGAAGAATGCATTACATTGTAAGTTCTTAAGAAGTCCTTTTGCACACGCAAAAATAAAATCCATTGAGTTTGATAAAGCATTACAAATGGATGGTGTTGTAGATGTCGTTATTGGGAAAGAATTACCAAATAAATTTGGAGTTCTTCCAATTTCGGAAGACGAAACAGCACTTGCAGTTGATAAAACGAGATATATTGGAGAAATTGTTGTGGCTTTAGTTGCAGAAACAGAACAAATAGCAGAACAAGCACTTTCTAAAATAAAGGTAGAATATGAGCCAATTAAGGAGTATCTGGAGATGATGGATTCTATTGAAGATGTTGGAGAGAACCAGCAAATTCACTCTCATTCTAGGTTTAATAACAATATACATAAAAAGGCGGAATTGAGATTCGGAAATCAAGAAGAAGGATATGACAATTCACATCATAAAGTAGAAAGAGAGTTTGAATTTGAAGGAGTTAATCATGGATTTACCGAGCCACATGCAGCAATTGCCAACTGGGATGAAAATGGATTAACAATTAAGACAGCAAC
>JAAESS010000058.1 GCA_024229195.1 Flavobacteriales bacterium
ATATCCAACTTTACCCATTATAAATGATCCATCTCATATTTGTGGAAATCGAACCGGAATTTTCGACGTTTCTCAAACTGCGCTTGATCTTAAAATGGACGGATTGATCATTGAAACTCATTGTGATCCTGATAAAGCATGGAGTGATGCGCAACAGCAGATTACTCCGTCGCGATTGGTTGAAATAATGGACGACCTAAAAGTACGAAAGCCACGTTTTGAACAAGAGGCATCTCTTTCAAAGCTGAGTGCTCTCAGAAAAGAGATCAATGCTAAAGATGAGCAATTGCTGGAGACGCTTTCCGAAAGAATGCAGATCGTTGAGAATATTGGCAAAGCAAAAAAAGAAAATAATGTTGCCGTTTTGCAAAACACCAGATGGAATGAAATATTAGGCAAGGTGATTGAAATGGGAGAAAGTCAAGGCTTGTCCAAAATTTTCATAGAGAAAATCTTTAAGGCCATCCACCAGGAATCTATTGCTCATCAAGAAGAAATTATCAACGGTTAATTATCATTGATTAACTGATTATTGGTTGGGATTCTTATCTTTACACGAGAATCCCAAATACCAAGGAATGTCTGAAAAATATATATTTTGTATGAAATGGGGCACATTGTACAGTGCCGAATACGTGAATACATTATATGCAATGGTAAAACGAAACTTATCCTTTGATTTTAAAATGGTTTGTTTTACTGATGATGAAGTTGGTATTAGAAAAGAGGTTAAGTGTTTCCCCATACCGGAGATTGATCTTCCCGGGAACTTACCCGAAAGAATGTGGAAAAAATTAACCACTTTTAAGGAAGTTCTTTACGGACTTCAGGGAACCGCTTTATTCTTGGATCTAGATATAGTCATTTTTGAAAATATTGATTGTTTTTTCGAAATTGAAGGAGATTTCAGGATAATAAAGGATCCTGATATGAAATACTGGAGAATTACAGGTAACTCATCGGTGTATCGGTTTGAAATAGGCAAACATGGTTATGTTTTTGATGAGTTTATCTCAAATTTTGACCAGATCAGGAATGAACACAGAAATGAACAAGAGTATTTGACTGCTGCAATTCACGAGAAAAACATCCTACAATATTGGCCGAAAGAATGGTGCCCAAGTTTTAAGTATCATTGTCACTCCAAAATTCCTTTTAACTTTTGGAAAATTCCGGAGATCCCAAAGGGTTCGAAAATCATTATATTTCACGGAGAAATCAACCCGCACAAAGCCATTAAAGGAGGTTGGGGGAAACCTTACAGGTATGTCAGACCTGCCCCCTGGGTAGCAGATTATTGGAAATGATAAATTTTTAATTTTTCACGCACGTATGAACATTCACAATTTAGATAAAACCAATTCAATTCTTAACCATTTCATTTCTGAAATCAGAGATCATGAGATCCAAAAAGATTCGATGAGGTTTAGAAGAAATATTGAAAGAATTGGCGAAATTCTTAGTTATGAAATGAGTAAGGAATTAAACTTTCAATCCAGTGCGGTAAAGACTCCCTTGGGTGAAAAAGTTATTCCTAAAGTGGCGGATGATCTTGTGCTTTGCTCAGTTTTAAGAGCTGGCTTACCGCTTCATCAAGGAATTTTAAACTATTTCGATCAAATAGAAAATGCCTTTATATCAGCCTACAGAAAACATAGCTCTCCAGAAGAATTTGAAATTAAAGTGGAATACCTGGCCTCTCCTTCTTTAGAAAATAAAGTTCTGATTCTAGCCGACCCAATGCTTGCTACAGGAAGCTCTCTGGCTGCTGTTTATGAAGTCTTGAATAAGACTGGGAATATCAAACAGGTTCACATTGTTTCCGTTATTGCTGCACAACAAGGCATAGATTTTATTACAAATCATTTTCCTAAGGATACACACCTTTGGGTAGCTACGGTAGATCAACAGTTAAATTCAAAGGGCTATATTGTTCCTGGCTTAGGAGATGCCGGTGATCTTGCCTATGGAAATAAATTATAATCCTTTAAATAAGGTTGTTCAGTATCATCAGAATAAAAATGTAGATGATTAATTCTTTGACCCAGTAGCGGTTAATCACTTGAACATAATTCGCAAAAAGAACACTTAAGGGAAAGAAAAGGAAAATTAATTCTGCGCCATTCTTTTCCGGAGCAAACATTACCACAATTACAGAAATCAAAATATGTGCAATCAATAGAGTCCATGTTGCTTTAAAATCAATTTTAGCAAGTAATGATCTTTTGGTTGTAGGAACAATTGCAATAATTGACAAAATTCCAATCAAAGCCAAAGGAATCATATAATGATAAGAATTGTAAGCCTGAAAGTTCAAGTCGAAGCTTAATTTCCATAAATTATTGAATCTTTCAAGATCATCGAATGCCAATAAATAAGTGTAAGACAAAAAGACAGGAGTGAGAACTCCTAATATCGGAACTACAAAGTTTCGCCATTCAATTTTTCTGAAAATCAATATTGCGGCATAGACTAATAACAAATAAAACAGGCTCCATACATAAAATAAACTCGCAATTCCTATCCAAAAAGCGCTGTCAAAAATCTTTTCTTTGGTCTCAATTGATGAGCGAAGGCTATAGATTCTTCTAAAAGCAAATAGCAAAATAAAATTTGAGATAAATAACCCGTCATTGATATAGGAATTCGGAAAATAACTAGACATCAAAATATAAAACAGTATCGCGAAGGAATTGTCTTCGGTTAAGGCATTTTTCCTGATGATAAAATTAATGACAAATACACTTAGTATCGCAAGAAATATAAATAAGCTGTTTTTCGCAAAAAAGAAAAAATTCAAGGGGGCTGAATCAACATTGATCAGAGCCACCAAATAAATAAAAAACACCAAAATTGAGAGCAGCAAAAAATTTATTGGCTTGGTTTGATTGAAAAAATTGGCTATCATGATGATATTTTTTAAATTTGCCGCTGAGTAAATCACAAACTCAACTATATTTGCTGCAATAAAAAGCTAATGTAAAAACTTTTACAACATGAGCCGGGAGGTTTAGGTTGATTTTAAAAAAATAAATATGATTTCAAATAACTTTTTCAGAGCCCTGGCAGAATTTTTTACAGAAGTATTGTTCA
>JAAESS010000059.1 GCA_024229195.1 Flavobacteriales bacterium
ACATTCACATCTACCATTGTAATTTTTCCTAAACTATCCTTTTCTTCAATAAAACCATCCTCATCTCTTTTTTGAGTTTTGAAAACATTTCCTCTAAATGGTCTATGGTCAGTAGTGGTTGTTTGTTCTATTACAGGGCGATAAACATCCATTACCCACTCAGACACATTGCCAGCCATACAATACAATCCATAATCGTTTGGCCAAAAAGAACGAACAGGAGCCGTAATATCAGCATTATCATTCAAATTTCCTGCAATACCCATATTATCTCCTCTTCCTTTTTTGAAGTTTGCCATTATCTGATTTTGATTCTTTTTATTAGCATTCCTAACTGATGAACCATTCCAAGGGTGTAATCTTCTCTCACTAATATTTTCATCTATTGTATTACCAATATATCCAAGAGCAGCAAATTCCCATTCCGCTTCTGTTGGCAGACGATATCTCGGCAACAAAAGACCATCCTCCATTCTTGCTCTTCTTTTTTCTTCTCCTAAGGTAGGGTTTAAATTTATTATTCCACATGCCATAATACCTTCATATTGTCCTGACAAATACGCATCAAGATTAAAAGTATTTTCATCAATTTGATCATAATCTGGTTTTATAACACAAGCATCAATAAGTATTTTCTCATTTCGAGGTCGGCGACTACTACTTTATCCTCGCGCTCGACCCCGAG
>JAAESS010000060.1 GCA_024229195.1 Flavobacteriales bacterium
CCACCAAAGAAAAAAACAATCGCGGGTCTTTTTTCATGTGCCTGTGTTTGATTGGGTTGAAATACATAAAGTGGTAGATCAATTCCACCAACGGTTTTATAAACATATCGATCACCATTTTTTGGGGCTTCTGCTGCTCGGGCAAGATTTTTGATTGGTTTTTTCTGGCCTGTTTGACTTTGAGTACCTGTCGCATCATTTGAGGCAAGTACAGTACGAGTCCTTGGAAGGAAATCAGAGGTCGCTCCCTGTTGAAGAGTCTCTCCCGGATTTTGTGCAAGTACAGAGAAACTGCAAGCCAGAGTAGTCAGCAAACAAAGGATATGTTTCATGGTAACGGTCTTATTTATTATGCGAAGGTCCATTAAAGAAATACAAATTTCTTGCCTCAACATAAAAAGTGCATTAGTTTTAAGTATCTAATCAGTAAAAAAATGCGCAACGGTCCGAGTCAAGAAAATCTCACGAGACAACGAGAATATAGTAATGAATTTGTCTTTGTGTGAAATAGATCATCGAAAATGAATACTCAATAATCTTTGTTTGAGAATTCTTGGAAGTATTGGTGTGATGAAAATATTA
>JAAESS010000061.1 GCA_024229195.1 Flavobacteriales bacterium
CCAAACTGATAAACTCATGTTTTTAGCCATGGCAATTTGCTTGAAATCTAAAAGTGTTTGTTTATTGTCAATCAGGGTCGAAAACTCCGTTTTAGGATGCTTTTCGATCAAGTCGATATAATTGTTGAGGTGAACTGCAACAGGCTGCATGGCCAATAAAACATCAGGTGCTCCGGTCTCAGCCAAAAGTTTCGCTTCTGCCAAGGTCGCGCATTTATACTTATGGATGCCAAGTTTCAACTGAATCTCTATGATTTCAGCCATTTTGTGAGTTTTAATATGAGGTCTGAGTCTGTTCTTATCTTTTGCTAGTTGCAGCATAAGCTCAGCATTACTTTGTATCCTCTCAGGATAAACCAGTAGGCATGGGCTCGAAACCTTACTCTTTTCAGATAATTTATACCACCGACTATCTTCCATAATCAGCAATTAATACAGCTCAAACATAGCCTCAACTTCAACAGGAATTCCATCAGGAAGCATCATGCCAACTGCGCTCCTGGCTCCAATACCGTATTCTTTTCCAAAAACATCAGCCATTAATTCACTAAAACCGTTCATTACCAGAGGTTGTCTTTGAAAATCAGGGGTGCAATTCACCATACCAAAAACTTTTACAATTCTTTTGACTTTATCTATGTCTCCATAATGTGTGAGTATGGTAGAAAGCATGGTAAGGCCAACTTGTCTCGCTGCCTGATAGCCCTCTTCCTGATTGAGGTCATCTCCAACACGACCTTGCATTAAAGAGCCGTCAAGATTAACCGGGGCCTGCCCGGATACATATAAAAACTTATCAATCACCAAGATTGGTCGATAAACTCCGGCAGGTTTTGGTGCAGGAGGAAATTGTAGGTCGAGTTCCTTTAAGCGTTCGGATACTAATTTGCTCATAATATATTGGTTTTGTTAAACAAATAGATTTAATATAAGTACACCGGAAATACCGATGATGCCCACCATGGTTTCCATTACTGTCCAGGTGCGAAGTGTTTCTTTTACTGAAAGATTAAAATATTCTTTAAAGAGCCAGAATCCTCCGTCATTAACATGTGAGAGCATTAAACTTCCTGATCCAATGGCAAGAACCATCAGTTCTGGTTTTACAGCTGTCCCTGAAATCAGTGGTAAAACTATTCCGGCAGCAGTAAGTCCTGCTACTGTTGCCGAGCCTATACATACCCTGAGTATTGTGGCGATTAGCCATCCTAAAAGCAGTGGCGAAATACTCGAGTCTCTGAGAAGATCGCCCAGATAATCGCTTACACCACTATCGACAAGGATCTGTTTAAGACCTCCTGCACCGGCGATGATCAATAAGACCATTGTGATACTTGAAACAGAAGTTGCAACAGAAGTCATTACTTCTTTCATTTTTCTTCCTCTTGATAATCCTAAGGTGTAAATAGCGACTAATACTGAGATAAGCATGGCCATGACCGGATTTCCAATAAAAATAATCAGATTTCTCACCGGAAAATCCATCGGTAAAATATAGTCTAATAAGGTTGATATCCCGATAAGGATCACGGGTAAAAGGGCTGTAAAAACACTAACTCCCATTTTCGGCATTTCTTCCTCCTTTAGAATTACAGGATTATAAAATTCAGGAAGGGGAGTGGCGACTACATTTTTAATCGTTCTTGAAAATAAGGGACCGGCAATTACAATAGCCGGTATGGCTACGATGATTCCGTATAGCATGGTTTTTCCAATACTCGCTCCAAACATTCCTGCAATGGCAGTGGGAGCAGGGTGAGGAGGTAAAAAGCCGTGTGTAACAGACAATGAGGTAAGCATTGGGAGCCCAACATAGATCAAAGGGAGGTTCGTTGCTGCCGCAACAGTGAAAACCAAAGGAATCAGGATAACAAACCCAACAGTGTAAAACATGGGTATTCCAACAATAAATCCAGCCAAAACAACCGCCCATTGTATATATTTTATTCCAAAACTATCTACCAGCTTGGTCGTGATGCGTTGCGCAGCTCCGCTATCGGCCACTAATTTTCCCAGCATGGCACCTAAACCGAGAATCAAAACAAGAAAGCCAAGTGTATTGCCAATTCCGGTTTGGATCGATTGTATGACGCTATTCAGTTCCATTCCCTGAAGAATTCCTACGAGAAGACAAACAATTATAAATGATAAAAAGGCATTTAATTTAAATACTGCAATTAGTAAGAACAGTAAAGTGATTCCTAAAAGGACAATCAGAAGTGGCATAAGAAAAATTTTAAGATTCGGAATTGATAAAGCTAAAATAAAAATTAAAATTAAGGGAAGAGGCTATATCTAGACAGAAGGGTAAAACTTGTCGACTAATGGCATAAAAAATGGAGGTCAGACAGAGGTATTTTTTGTTAAGATATTGCTGATAAAAACTGATGATTTGAAGCTGATTTATTCAATATTTCCTTTGTAATTGAGCTAAATTTTAGAATTTGACTAAAGTATTCCTTATGTTAAATTATAACTTTCGGTAGCATGTATAAATAATTGATAATAAACTAAAAAGACCTTCGTTATAAGAAATATCTATGATAGATAATCGGCTAATTTCGAGCCTATTTATCTATTAAATCATAGAATTATTAGAATAAATTCAATACAAGTTTAAGGTGTGCTTTTTTTCTCAGATCGAGTCAGAAAAACAGAGGTGATATTTTGATAAAAAAAGTATTTTTATTTCTGTTGAAAGTGGGCTTTGACGGTCAGATCAGTCCGAGCTCCATAAGATCTAGCCTCAGTTGTAAGGGGTCTGTAAAATGTAAAGCATTGATTTTCAGTTTTTTTGCTCCATTTACATTGTCTAAACTATCATCTATAAACAGACATTTTTCTGGTGAAAGTTTATATCTGTCAAGTGCTATTTTATAGATTTTTGGCTGAGGTTTTCGTGTTTTTTCTTCACCTGAAATAACAATTCCTTCGAACTGTTTTAAGAAGTCATATCGCTTTAAAGCTATCGGAAAAGTCTCGATACTCCAGTTGGTCAAAGCATAAAGTTTTACTTTATGTAAATTTTTTAACTTATTTAATATAAGCACTGTATCTGTAATTTCACCATTAAGCATTTCTTCCCATCTATCATAAAAGGCTGAGATTTCTTTTTTGTAATCCGGGAATTCTTTAATCAATAATTCAGTACCCATTTGGAGTGTTCTACCCGCGTCTTGTTCCATGTTCCATTCAGGTGTGCAAACTGTCGATAGGAACCAGTCCATTTTTTTAGGATCATTTTTGAATATTTTCGTGTAAAGATATTCCGGATTCCAGTCAATAAGAACTCCGCCTAGATCAAAAATAATGGTATCAATATTTGATTGATGCATACTTATAATTCATTTTTTGAATTGGCCTTATCAGAATTCTCCATTAAAAAAGCTTTGATAAAATTATCAATCTCTCCATTCATGACAGCATCGACATTTCCAGTTTCTTCTCCGGTTCTGACATCTTTGACCAATTTATAAGGATGCATCACGTAATTTCTGATCTGGGAACCAAAATCGATCTTCATTTTACCTGCCTCAATACTATCACGTTTTTCTCTCTGCTTTTGAAGTTCAATTTCATAAAGTTGTGATTTCAGCATCTGCATAGCTTTTTCCCTGTTTTCGAGTTGTGAACGGGTTTCTGAATTAACCACCATGATTCCTGAAGGTTTGTGACGTAGAATCGCTTTGGTTTCCACTTTGTTCACATTCTGTCCTCCTGCCCCGCCTGATCGTGCGAAATCCCAGGTGATATCAGCAGGATTGATATCAATCTCTATGGTATCATCAGCTAAAGGATAGACATATACAGAGGCAAAAGAAGTGTGTCTTTTCGCATTACTGTCAAAAGG
>JAAESS010000062.1 GCA_024229195.1 Flavobacteriales bacterium
ATTTCAATATTTCCAATTCCTGTCCATCAAACACTTCAGATTCATTTGCTTTAACTGGGTTTGTTGCTATTTCTAGTAAATGATTTTGCCAATTTTGGTACTGTAAAAAATAATCTCCTTTTAAGTCTTCGACCGCCTTAAAAGGTACTCCATGGGAATTCTCTAGTAGTTGAACTGCACTGAAATCTTCACGCTTATCTTCATCAATATGATTAGACACCCAGGCCACAGTTGACTCATCGAAGGTTGGATTGATATGAACAGACTGACAACGAGAAAGGATTGTTGCTGGCAATGAACTAGGGTTGTGTGCTAATAGAATAATTAATGTATTTTTGCGTGGCTCTTCTAGAGTCTTTAACAGGCAATTAGCAGCGTTAATATTTAACTGATCAGCATAAAAAATCATCCCTATCTGGAGTTCTTTTGCAGTTTTTTCCAATGACACGCAGAAAGTTCGAATCTGATCAACTCTTATCTCTTTAGATAATATTCCTTTATCATTTAATTCATTAGTGCAATAAATCATATTTGGATAATGCGATCTGCGAATAAGAGCGCTGTGGTCGAGCAATTCTTTTGGATTGTCTTTTTCAAGAGAGAGACAATTTTTGCACTCTCCACAAGACTTGTTTTTACAAAGAAGTGTTTTTATTAGTTGATTTGCAAGTTCAAACTTACCTATTTTTTCTACACCAGTAATCAATAGTGCATGAGGCAAATGATTTTGATCAATCATTTGACTGAGTTTTGCAAAAGCGTTTTGATGCCAAGGAAGTATCATAAATCTTCAAGCAGTGATTTTATTTTTTGTTGCACTTCCTCAATCGAGCAAGCTGCATCAATCAATTTAATGCGTTCAGGATATTTTTTTGCTCTATCAACAAAAGCTTTTCTGACTCGTTCAAAAAAAAACCAATCTTCCTGTTCAATGCGATCTTTTTCAGGGCGAGTTTCAATCCTCTGCATACCTAATATAGTTTCTATATCTAATATGATAGTTAGGTCTGGTTGAAATTCTCCATGCACCCATGATTCTAACTCAGAAATTCTCTCTATATCCAGTTCTCTTCCTCCGCCTTGATAAGCAAATGAGGCATCA
>JAAESS010000063.1 GCA_024229195.1 Flavobacteriales bacterium
AATATTCATGGGGATTTTAAAACATAAAAAAATTAGTCGAGAGTGATTTTTAAAATTTACTATTTCTTTTATAATGTTTTTTTCGCAAAAAAAGTACATTTTTCTCCGTAGAGGCATTTTAAAATACCTAATCAAAAATTAGATAGCACTTACCCCCACTAAATCAACCATTGCGGATCTGATTAAGCGATTTAATCTGCTTGGAACGAAGTTGCAAAGCATTTATTCTACCAAACGTCTGAACTGGATCATGATCCGTGCGTTCTGGAGCGTATTCTACTTCTGAATCAGTAAAGCTTCATTCAGAACTTCATCCGCGTTCTACAGTCCAACAAGCCTCGTTGCATAATTGTTTTGAAAATCTAAGACTAGATGTATCAGATTTCAGACAGAGATATTGAGCTCAGTAGCTGCATTTTGCGATTATAATTCTGCTACCGGCTGCCTACAGGTCTGATATCCGTTCGCCAAGCTATCAGGAGTCCAGTTTGAGTATTCGATATGCGACAGAGAAGATGTGAATATGACACACATTGATACAACCCAATCAGTGTCAATCGCGACATCCCACTACAGTGTATGTTTATAGCACTGAACAACATACCGTGTCCTGATTTTTAGAAATAAATGTTCAGAAATCGTCACGCGCCACCCGAACTGAGTTTACGAGTAAGATCGTAAAATCTCCGACCAAAGTCACTATCTGCAAAATTCATATTTTATATAGAATCTGATGATAGGTACAGTACATTCATTAGATATAATATACCAAATGAATGTTTCTCAACCGGTAGCTGTCCAGACATGTCATGCTCAGACCGTTATTGCTGTTGATTGCAGACAGCTGTAAAACATTTGTAGAAGTTTAATACCCGCATATATAAAAGTTTGTACTTTTATATTATTTGTATAAATCTCAAATTATTTATATGAAAAATGTATGATTGCTGAAAAATACATTTGCAAAAATATTCCATAAAAATTCATGGAGCGGTCCTTCATGTATAAAATTTTACTCCTGGCTTTCAAGCAGTCCGAGGCCTATCAGGCCTCCGCTAGTTATTGTCACTTTTTTACAGACCCTTACAGTACATTTACATAGGTGAAATCTGACGTATGAAGTGAGCATATCCAAGTATGTGTGGTATCTCACGTCCCGGTGTATCTCACGTTCAGGTAATTATGGTTTGGGTATTTCTGCTGATGCATCCCAGCGGATCTGA
>JAAESS010000064.1 GCA_024229195.1 Flavobacteriales bacterium
AAACTGGATAACTATTTTCCAGAATTATGAAATCTGAATAATTTCTATTAAAATTTTAGTCTGAATGATAAATTGCATCAACAAATTCATTTCTTAATAAAATTTTAACATTTTGAATTGATTTTGGCATAAGATTTGCAGTTTAGAAAAAAAGCAAAATTCCCCACTAATTTTGTTTTTATTATGATTAATTTTGAGTTAGTAAGCTAAAAGCACCTTTATACTAAAGGTGCTTTTTTCGTTTTAAGACTTCTTAAAGGTATTTAATTTTTTTTGCATATTATCTATGAATGTTTAAAAATAATAGTGATTTATAGTCAAAAATGCAATAATTGCACATTTTATGAATTTAATTCATCATTTATTTGTGAATATATTAATAATTTATTAGTTTCGAAACGACAAAATGCCTCACAATATTTTGTCTTCATTAATGATTCATTTTGAGTTAGTAAGCTAAAGCACTTCTGTATCCAGAAGTGCTTTCTTCTTTTAAAGATTTATAATTTCTTAATAAACTCCTGAACAAGTTTACTAATCATATCTTCCGAAGATTTCGCTGCGATCTGAACAGCTTCGTGAGAAACTTCTTCAATTTTACCCTCTATACCCAGGTCAGTTATTACAGATAATCCAAAACATTCCATACCCATATGCTTGGCTACAATCACTTCTGGCACAGTACTCATTCCTACCGCGTCTGCTCCCATTAGTTTTACCATATGGTATTCTGCTGGAGTTTCAAACGTAGGTCCTTGCAAAGCGAGATAAATCCCCTCTTTTACATCTATTTTATTTTCTACAGCAATGGATCTCATCAATCTGATCATTTTCAAACTGTAGGGCTCGTGCATATCAACAAAACGAGGTCCAAATCTTTCTTCATTTTCACCTCTTAATGGATGCTCAGGCATCATATTGATATGGTCCTTTATGATCATAACGTCGCCAACTTTGAATTCAGGGTTGACGCCTCCACAAGCATTTGACACCATTAATTTCTCTATACCTATTAACTTCATTACACGAATTGGAAAGGTCACTTCAGACATTTCCCAACCCTCATAGTAGTGAAATCTTCCTTGCATGGCCACAACCTTTTTTCCTGACAATTCTCCATAAATTAAAGTCCCTGAGTGTCCTGAAACGGTGCTCACTGGAAAATTTGGAATATCATGATACGGAATTTTCTTTTCAACATTGATCATTTTTACAATACCTCCGAGACCAGTTCCCAAAACGATACCAATTTCTGGTTTATCGATACCTATATCCCTTAAAAATCTGGCAGTTTCTTTAATTTTTTCGTACATAATTATGAATGATTTCATTAAACTTTTGATTACCTCCCAATATGCTCATTTTGATAGGTAAATAATAGACGGGTAATTCTACTTTTAGAAAACTTCGAACATAATCCTTTTCTGTGGTAAGAATTAGTTTTCTTTCGCCATTCATCTTATTAAATTTCAAAGCGATTTTTTTTTGCTGGTCTGCATTGATAAACTGATGATCAGCAAATTCTATATGCTCAATATCCAATCTATTATTCTGAAGAAATTCTACTAAGGGTTTTGAATTTGCGATTCCGGTAACCAACAATATTTTATACGTGCTCAATTCATCCAAAGCAATTTTACCGTCTCCTGAATAAATACAGTTGTCATATTCAATCGAACTGAAAAATACTTTCTGATGCGTTTTGGGATCAATCCTTTTCAGGATATCCATACGTATGGTCTCACTCAAATTTGAAGGACATTTACTCACAAGGATCAAATCTGCTCTATCTGCTCCGTTTATCGGTTCTCTGAGATTTCCTGTTGGTAACATAAAATCGTCTATATACAAATCATCATAGGCTGTTAACAGAATATACTTTCCTGCTTTTACATAACGATGCTGAAAAGCATCATCAAGCAATACCAAATCAAGATCAGGTTTTATTTGCTGTAGTGTTTCAATTCCTCTTACCCTCTTTTCATCAACTGCAACATCCAAATTCTTAAACTTACGATAGAATTGAAAAGGTTCATCTCCAAGGTCTACTGCTGTAGAATCGCTTGTTGCCATTAAGAATCCTTTAGTTTTTCTTCCGTAACCACGACTTAATACAGCTGTATGACAGGATTCATTAAAAAGTCGTATCAAATATTCTATCATAGGCGATTTTCCGGTTCCTCCAACATTAAGATTACCAACTGCTATGATTGGGATATCAAAGGATCGCGAATTTAATAAGCCTATATCAAATGCCATATTACGAATACTTGTGATGAGTCCGTACAAAAAGGAAATAGGATATAATATTTTTCGAATGAAATTCACTTCGACAAAGTACAAAAATCCTTACGGATTAACTAAAAAGAAACGTAATCGACAACCTCCAGACCATAACCGATCATTCCAACTCGTTTACCTGAGTATTTACTGTTAGATATCAATTTGATCTTATTTATATTAAGATCATGAAGTATCTGAGCCCCGATTCCAAAGTCTTTATCATCCATTTTTAATAAGGGTTCAGGACTTTTCTTTCCACTCTCAATATTTTTTAGATATTTTAACCTGTTGATTAGATCAAATGAAGGATATTCCTGATTGATAAAAACAATCGCACCTTTACCTTCTTCATTGATAATATCAAACATTTTAGCCAATTTATCATCAGGGTTGTTCATTAGCGTTCCAACAATATCATTATTGATCAAAGTTGAATTTACCCTTACCAACACTTCTTCACCAATGTCCCAACTTCCTTTGGTGAGTGCAAGATGAATCTGTCCGTTTGTCGTTTGCTTATAGGCCCTTAAACAATATTTTCCAAACCTTGTTTCAACACCAAAATCTTCAATTTTATCAATTAAGGAATCATGATTCATTCTGTAGGCAACAAGGTCTTCAATTGATATGATCTTTAAGTCATATTTTTTAGCAACGATCATCAATTGAGGTAAGCGTGCCATAGTTCCGTCCTCATTTAATATCTCTACTAAGAGTCCTGCAGGCTGTAATCCAGCTAGCCTCGCCAGATCAATAGCTGCCTCAGTATGTCCTGTTCTTCTTAACACTCCACCTTCTTTGGCTCTTAGTGGGAAAATATGTCCTGGCCTCCCAAGATCTTCTGCCTTAGTTTCGTTTAAGGTCAGTGCTTTTACTGTTTTTGATCTGTCATGAGTTGATATCCCAGTGGTACAACCATGACCTATCAAATCGACAGATACTGTAAATTGGGTGTTATGAAGAACAGTATTTTTACCAACCATTAACTCAAGATCAAGCTCCTCACATCTGTTTTCGGTCAATGGCGCACAGATTAATCCGCGACCATTAGTCGCCATAAAATTAATCATTTCGGGTGTTACCATTTCAGCGGCCGCAACAAAATCACCTTCATTCTCTCTGCTTTCATCATCTACAACAATGATCATTTTTCCGGCTTTGATGTCTTCAATAGCCTCTTCAATTGAATTGAGTTTGATCACAGGTTTAGTTTTATTCTCCATAAATCCCGAATTATTTTTTATCTAATTTAAATATTTTATTAAAGAAATTAACCAAAGGTTGCAAAAACGCATCCAAATTGAAAATACCTTTATCATTTGTCGCTCGAATCATCAATAAAATCCCAAAAGGAAGCAAAATAAAAGTTGCCAGCCATCCGCCAACAAATGGAGAAACCCTGCTTTGTTCAGCCATATTCTTTCCAAATGTTGAAATAAAGAAATAGATCACAAATATGGAAACAGCAATGATCATCGGAAGACCGAAACCACCTTTCCTAATAATTGACCCAAGTGGTGTTCCCACAAAAAACAAAACCAGACAGGCAATCGAAAAAGCAATTCTTTTGTGAAACTCCACATTATAGCCATTAATGATTTTGCGTTTATCTTTTAAAGTTTCTTTAAAACTTTTCAGGTTTTGCAAGTTTCCCTGAGCAGCGATATAAGCGTTTTTTGCCACTAGCTTTTTGTCTTTATCTGTGAAATTGTCAATCACCTCAGCTTCAAGAATTTCTCCGTCAACTGTATCTTTCATGAGCATATTTGCCTTTAATGTCTTATAAACACGATCTGCTCTATTATTTATAAAGTCATGATAGGGGGTTTGAAGGGAGTCAATAAAAAAATCTAATTGTTTCAGACTGAGCATTTCCTTACCTGTCTTATACTTCACATCATCAGGATCAAAATCTCCGATACTTGAAACATCTATATTTACCTCATACTTGTCAAAATGTGCTTTTGTAAAAGGTGCTTTGGCTCTGGACTCAACGGTAGTCTTATTAGCAATCATATCCTCAGCATAATATCCATCTTCCAATATAAGGGTAAGGTATCGACTTCCCTCTTCAGACACAATTTCTCCTTTTTTAGCAGTAATCACTTTATTATTGACAGTATTTGATCTTAGATCATAAATCAATACATTTTTTAACAAGTTTTCATCTTCTCCATATTTTTCCTCAAACTTTATACTGTAATTTGGAATTTCTGTATTAAAAGTACCAGGTACCAGAGCCAAACCAGGCTCTTTCATTTTCATATTATAAATCAGGTTTTTCGATTTTAACGAAGCATAGGGAAATACATAATTCAAAAACAGAAAATTGGAAAAGCTGAGCACCAACATCAATATAACCAATGGCCTGATAAATTTCTGAAGTGATATTCCTGCAGATTTAATAGCGGCAAACTCATAATTCTCTGCCATATTTCCGAGTGCCATGATAGAAGATAAAAGAATGGCAATGGGCAATGCTGTTGGTACCATCATAAGCGCCATATAACCCAGAAATTTAAGGATGATCAGCACACTGATACCCTTTCCGGCAATTTTATCAAACTGTAACCATAAGGCCTGCATGATCAGCACAAACAGGATGATAAAAAACGTTGCTAAAAATGGCCCAAGAAAACTCTTAAGGATGTATCTGTTCAGGATTTTCATACAGCACTACGCATCATATAACGATCGATTTAATTATTGATCATATAATTTAATTCTTCATATTTTTTTTGATCAAAAGAAAAAACGGAGGCATTGATCTGTTGATTGGTCTTGATATTTTTAGCCGTCAAAATAGTCCGTGTTTGGTTGACTCCAATCTCAATCACCTGATAAATGTGATTTGTTTTTGTATCGATTCCTACCAAAATATTGGTGATTTCAGAATTGGTATCAATGGGAGTTAACTTTACAAATTGTATATTTTTACCATTGATTTTCTTTAACTCACCCAAGACATAAGTGTATCCAGACTCATAAAAAGAATAAAATTTTGAAGGAGTAAAAGTATTTTCCTCATCTAAATCTGAGTCTGAAATGTTGACTTCTTCGTTTTCCGGAATAATAGTATAGGTATTTGTTCCATCGAATATTTGAGTAGAACCAAATAAATTTACAACATATTTTTCTCCTTCAAGAATTACATCACCAGACATTTCTTGCTTTACATCTTCCGCTTTATTATCAAGCACATAATCAAAATCCATCGATAAATTACTATAAGCTTTCATGGTGCTTGAAGCCTTATCTAAAATTGATTTTGCCATCGCATCTCCTTGTGCCAGGGCCAGATTAGAGCAAAGCACAGTCAATATAAGTGCTATACAAATCCCAAATTTTAATCTAATTTTTTTCATCATCTAATAATTGTTGGAGCGAAACCATGTCCGTAACAAGAACTTGTCTTGCCTTACTTCCTTCAAAAGGACCTACAATACCAGCTGCTTCAAGCTGATCGATGATCCTTCCCGCTCTGTTATATCCTAATTTTAACTTTCTTTGCAATAGAGAAGCAGATCCTTGTTGCGCAATCACCACTAATTTCGCTGCTTCTTCAAATAATTTATCTCTATCGTCAATATCTATGTCAAGACCTGTGCCATTTTCTTCACCAACATATTCCGGAAGATTATAAGCCGTGGCATAAGCCCGTTGAGAACCGATAAAATCTGTTAAATATTCTACTTCAGGCGTATCAATAAAAGCACATTGTAGTCTTGTCAATTCATTTCCTGTTGAAATAAGCATATCTCCTTTTCCGATAAGCTGATCTGCACCCTGAAAGTCAAGTATGGTTCTCGAATCAATTTTAGAGGTAACTCGAAAAGCTACCCTTACCGGAAAGTTTGCTTTAATAATACCTGTAATAACATTCACAGATGGGCGTTGAGTAGCTACGATCAAGTGTATACCAATCGCTCTTGCCAGTTGAGCCAATCGTGCAATTGGAGCTTCGATCTCCTTACCGGCTGTCATAATAAGGTCTGCAAATTCATCAATGACCAATACGATATACGGTAAAAATTTATGCCCATTTTCCGGATTTAGTTTACGTGCTATAAACTTGGCATTGTATTCCTTGATATTTCGTACATAAGCATTTTTGAGAAGATCATATCGGTTATCCATCTCAATACAAAGTGAATTCAAAGTATTGATCACCATCTTGGTATCTGTGATGATGGCTTCCTCAGTATCCGGTAACTTGGCTAAATAATGCCTTTCTATTTTATTGAATAAGGTGAGTTCAACCTTTTTAGGATCTACAAGAACAAACTTCACCTCAGCAGGGTGCTTTTTGTATAACAAAGAGGCCAACACTGCATTTAATCCTACAGATTTTCCCTGACCGGTTGCCCCTGCCATCAATAAATGCGGCATTTTCGCCAGATCGATCACAAAAGTTTCATTTGAAATCGTCTTTCCTAGTGCAATGGGCAAATCCATTTTTGTATTCTGAAACTTTTCAGATGACAGCACTGATTTCATGGAAACAATGGAAGGGTTCTTGTTTGGAACCTCAATCCCAATTGTACCTTTTCCCGGTATTGGAGCTATGATCCTTATACCCAGGGCTGATAATGACAAAGCAATATCGTCTTCAAGATTTTTAATTTTTGAGATCCTTACTCCTGCATCAGGTACGATCTCATAAAGGGTTACTGTCGGTCCTATGGTTGCTTTTATACTGGCAATACTAATTTTATAATTGTTGAGCGTCTCAACTATCCTATTCTTATTGTTTTCCAGTTCCTGTTTATTGATATTAATGTTTTGATTAGAATAATCTTTCAGCAAATTGAGTTCCGGAAATTTATAGCGAGCCAGCTCAAGTTTCGGATCGAATTCACCAAAATCTTTTACCAAACTGTTGGCCAGATTTTTTTCAGTATGCTCTTCATGAACAGGATTCTCAACAACGATTTCAATATCTTCTTCAGCTGATCCAATTTCGGAAGATTTAATCGTATCGATTGGATCATTTTTGGTTTTGGTTACTTCTGGCTCGAGAATAACAGCCTCCTCTTGAGTCGGCTCATTAGTCACGGTTTCAAATGAATCCAATTCTAACTCAAGGTCATTCTCCAGACTATCATAAGTTGTTGCTTTCAAAAAACCATCCTCAGTTACATCGTCATCAATTGCCCCTTCTTTTTTAAGCTTTGGTTTAGGTTTCGGAATCCATGACTTGATCTTGGCGGGTGTGATCTTGAAACTTGCAATCAGAAAAACAAATAATGAAATCAATAAAAACAATAGAACACCAATTCCTCCAATATAAATCTGAAGAAATTCATTGATCTCAAAACCTACCTTACCTCCCATTAAAGGGTAGTCCGGTTTTAGATAAGCAAGACCAAGAGATAACCAAATCATAATTAATAGTCCATTGAACCATGATTTGAATAACTGTTTTACAGGAATATTTAAAATGATGTAAAGGCCCGTAAAAAATAATAGGATGGGAAATATAAAGGTGGCAACACCAAATCCGTCAAAAACAAAGAAATTGCTAAGATTCGCACCTAATTTTCCTAATAAATTATTTGCATTTAGTGATTTATCTGAAAAGCTATTCAGGATACTTTGATCTTCTTTCCAATGTTGTAGAAATGAATAAAAAGAGATGAGCAAAAAAATTGCCGATGAAAATACCAAAACCCCAAATACCAAGTGTGTTTGCTGACTTTTGAACAAGCCGACAATCCTTGACGGTTTTTTTTTCTTTTTCTTGTTTCTGGAAGTTGTTTTTTTCCCTTTAGACATAGGTCACAAAAGTACATAAATAATTTAGCTTACAAACCTAAGTATTCAAAACCAAACTAAATGAAATCTAAAGAAATTTAGGCAAATATATGAATAGCCCGATTATTATGGCGCTAATTGCTGCGAAGCTCACGGCCCCAGCTGCAACATCCTTTATAAAACCAATCTTTTTATTGTACTCGGGATGGATAAAATCACAAAGCTTTTCTACTGCTGTATTCAAAGATTCCGCTACCAAAACAAGTCCGATAGCGAGAATCTGAAATAACCATTCTGTTTTTGAAATATCCAACCACCATCCAAGGAAAGTCATCACAGCAGCAAGGGTCATTTGAACCATAATGCTATGTTCGGTTGTGATCAATAACCATAATCCTTTAAGAGCGAATTTCAAGCTTTTGATCCTACCTTTTACAAAACCATCTTGTTGATTATTCATGGATATGTTTACTTGCTCTTCTAAATGATGCCAGATAAATTTCTATTTTAAGGCCGCTAACACAGCTTCATAATCAGGTTCCTGAGCGATTTCAGGCACCTGTTGTGTATACGTTACCAGACCATTCTCGTCTACGATAACCACCGCTCTTGACAAGAGCCCTTTCATTGGTCCAGTTTTTACTGTTACACCATATCTTTTTCCAAATTTACTTGAGACGAAATCTGATAAGGTGATCACATTGTCTATTCCTTCTGCTGCACAAAAACGAGAATGAGCAAATGGAAGATCCTTTGAAACGTTTAATACCACCGTATTGTCTAATCCAGCAGCTTCCTCATTAAACTTTCTCAGTGAATTTGCACAAATCCCGGTATCAATACTAGGTGTAATATTGATCAAAACCTTTTGACCCTTAAAATCTTTTAATTTCGCTGTTGATAAATCAGCTTTTACCAATTTAAATTTTGGTGCTTTTTTTCCAACTTTAGGTAATTTACCAATGGTTTTTATCTGATTTCCTTTAAGTGTTATTTTTGTCATTTTTGTTCATGTTTAAGTTCTAAACCAAAGTTACGTAAAATAAAAAACTCCCTAAACAATTAGAGAGTTTTTTGTATCGGTTATTCATTTAAAAAAAATGGAAACTTGAAAGTCTCCATTTTTTATTTCTAAACATGTCAAAAATAAATCATTGATCTATAGACCCCATCACCCTTTTCATAAAACCATTAAGTGCATCCTTTTTTGCTACACCTTTTTTTACCTCTGCATTCACCTCCAAAGCTCCATACATATTTGAGATCAATTCTCCAATAACATCCAACTCTTCGTCTTTTAAAGAACTTACTTCCGTAAGATCCTCTAAAACCTCAATGGCTTCCACCAAATAATCTTCATCGTTATTGTCAATAAAAGTGCTCAAATGTTTGATCAAGGGTAATTTCATAATGATCTGTTCTTAAATGTTATTTTAAACGATTTCGTCTACCAATTCTTTTAGCACCTCAAACTTGTTGGTTTGAGTTTGATTCACTTTTTTTCCATCAACAAAAGTTGCAAAAGTTGGCAAATTATCAACAAGCGCTAATTTTCTTGATTCAGGAAATTTCTCCGCATCAACCAAAATAAATTCGGCATGTTCATTCTCTCTGGCAAGTTTCTTGAATTTAGGCTTCATAATTCTGCAATTACCGCACCAGCCAGCTGAATACTGAACTACCACTTTTGGTTTGTCTGCTATTATTTCAGCTAAAGTATCACTGTTTAACTCTGTTAACATAAATCTGATTTTTATTTAGATCATTTAGTGTGAACTCAAATAGGAAGCTACACCGTCTCTGTTGGCTGTCATCGCATCTTTTCCTTCTTCCCAGTTTGCTGGACAAACCTCTCCTTTTTCCTGAACATGAGTATAAGCGTCGATCAAACGTAGATATTCTCCAACATTTCTTCCTAAAGGCATGTCATTTACACTTTCGTGGAAGATCTTTCCTTCTTCGTCGATCAAGTAAGTCGCTCTGTATGTTACATACGAACCGTCGATCATCACATTACCGGTTTCTTCATTAAAAGTTTCTGAAACAATGTCCAAAATTCCCAATTGAGAAGAAAGGTTACGATTTGTATCTGCCAATAAAGGAAAAGTAACACCCTCGATACCTCCATTGTCTTTTGAGGTGTTCAACCATGCAAAGTGAACCTCTGCAGTATCTACTGAAGCTCCGATTACGATTGTATTTCTCTTCTCAAATTCTCCCAATGCATCTTGAAAAGCTCTGATCTCTGTCGGACAAACGAATGTAAAGTCTTTCGGGTACCAAAAAAGAAGTACTTTTTTTCCATTTTTCACCGCTTCATCATATACATTGATCTTGAATGTATCTCCCATTTCATTCATTGCGTCTACATCAAAATCTGGAAAGTTTTTTCCTACTAAAGCCATAATTTATTAATTTTAATAATTGATTAAATATTCTTTTTTTATCGGTGCAAAAATACGTCAAAATTGATCTTTTATCGACAGCTTTGATCTGAAATTTTTATGACAAAATAGATTTTTCTTATGACAGAACGAGACAAGAGAATTTTAGGTGAGTTTACACCATATGTGATTTTTTAAAAATAGCTCTAAACAGAGTCAAGTTGGGCTTCGTTCAATTAAAGACAAAAAAAGGAGGCTATTGGGCCTCCTTTTCTTTAAAAAAATTCTTTTTATAGATGTATCACTTCATCATAGGCATCAGCTACAGCTTCCATCACAGCCTCACTCATTGTGGGATGCGGATGAATTGCCTTCAAAACTTCATGACCTGTAGTTTCAAGTTTTCTACCTAAAACCGCCTCAGCGATCATATCGGTAACTCCTGCTCCAATCATATGGCAACCTAACCATTCACCATATTTTGCATCAAAGATCACTTTTACAAAACCCTCTTTAGTTCCTGCTGCAGAAGCTTTTCCTGAAGCTGAAAAAGGAAATTTACCAACTTTGATATCAAAACCTTTTTCCTTTGCTTGATTTTCTGTCAATCCGACACTGGCGATTTCAGGACTGGCATAGGTACATCCCGGAATATTTCCATAATCAATAGGTTCCGGATTCAAACCTGCAATCTTTTCAACACAAGTAATTCCCTCAGCTGATGCTACGTGAGCAAGCGCAGGGCCTGGCACAACATCACCAATCGCATAATAACCGGGTAGATTAGTTTGGTAGAAATCATTGACAAGTATTTTATCTTTATCTGTGACAATACCAACATCTTCTAAGCCAATATTTTCAATATTTGATTTGATACCAACAGCAGACAAAACGATATCAGCTTCAAGGCTAATCTCACCTTTTTTTGTCGAAACAGTTGCTGTAACTCCTTTTCCGGCCGTATCAACTTTGGTAACACTTGAATTAACCATCACTTTGATTCCTGACTTTTTCAAAGATCTTTCAAATTGCTTTGAAACTTCTTCATCTTCCAGAGGCACAACATTTGGTAAAAATTCTATAATAGTTACTTCAGTTCCCATTGAATTGTAGAAATAAGCAAATTCAACACCAATGGCTCCTGAACCGATAATGATCATCTTCTTGGGTTGCTCTGGTAAAACCATGGCCTGTCTGTAACCAATTACTTTTTTTCCGTCAATTGGAAGAAATGGTAATTCACGAGATCTTGCACCCGTAGCAATGATCACATGGTCAGCGTCATATTCAGCTACTTTAGCCTTTTCATCTGTAACCTCAACTTTCTTTCCGGTTTTGATTTTACCAAATCCCGCAATGATGTCTATTTTATTCTTTTTCATTAAAAATTGAACACCTTTACTCATTCCTTCAGCGACTCCCCGGCTTCTTTTCACTACCGCAGAAAAATCTTTATCTATTTCTTTGGCCTTTAAACCGTAACTATCAACGTGTTTCAAATACTCATACACCTGAGCGCTTTTTAAAAGGGCCTTTGTTGGGATACATCCCCAATTAAGACAAACACCACCTAATTCAGCTTTTTCAACAACAGCTACTTTAAAACCTAATTGAGACGCTCTGATGGCAGTTACATATCCTCCCGGACCGCTTCCAACAACAATAATATCGTATTTCATATGTTCAAAAAATTTTGTTTTTATTTCAAGATCGGCTTGACATCTAATCATACCGATTTTCGGAATGCAAATTTAATCAAATTTTATGGCTTTTACGGGACTAATTTTACTAACTATAAAAGAAGGCACAATAAGCATTAGCACACAAAGTAATAAGGTGCCCAAATTGATCCAAACGAGGGCCGAAATACTGAGATAAACTGGTGCCTGATTCACATAATACGTTTCTGGATTAAGTGTAATTATACCAAAGTATTTTTGAATCATCAGAAAACCAACTCCTATTAAATTTCCCCAAAGCAATCCCTTTCCAATCAGAAAGGCAGCATTGTACAAAAATATCTTTCGAATACTCCAATTGTGATTGCCTAGAGCCTTTAAAATTCCTATCATTTGGGTTCTTTCCAGAATTAAAACAAGTAAAGCCGTAATCATATTGATCCCTGCAATTAGGATCATAATTGCAATGATCACAATGATATTTGTATCAAAAAGCGACAACCATTCAAAAATAGCAGGAAATTTTTCGGCAATCGTGTAAGCATTCAATGATGGATCTATTTGTTCATATACCTCAAATCCAGTTTGTTTTAATTGATCAAAGTCATTCACAAATATTTCAAAACCTCCAACCTGATTCTCATCCCATTTATTGATTCTTTGAATATGTCTGATATCTCCCATCATAAAAGCCTCATCAAACTCTTCAAAACCAGAGTTAAAAATACCGCTAACTGCGAACTTTCTTGAATTGGGCGCTTTATTTGGATCGTTTTTTACAAAGAATATATGGAACTCATCCCCAACACCAAGGCTTAATCGAGCTGCTGTTTTAGAGGAAATAAGCACATCATTAGAAATTTTTGAACCAATTTTAGGCACTTCTCCAGACGCGAGATATTCCTTGAAAAATGACCAGTCATAATTTTGATCAACCCCTTTTAAAATTATACCTTCAAATTCATTTGGAGTTCTTATAATACCTGCCTTAGTAGCATAAACCTGAACTTTTTTTACGTTGGGAATACTGTTAAAATTTGGATAAAAATCCTGATTTTTCGAAACAGGAGTAACAGTTACTCTGGAATTATTACTGTCATAATTGACTATCTGTATGTGACCATTAAAACCAGATATTTTTTCTTTGATCCTTTTTTGAAGTCCAACCCCGGTGGCAACTGAAAATAGCATTACGATAATTCCTATTGCAATCGCAAGAATTGAAATTTTTATTATAGGCGATGAAACACTATTTTTGTGTTGCTTTGAAGCGATGATCCGCTTGGCTATAAATAACTCGTAATTCAACTGAAATGAAAAGATTGATTCGGTTCAAAAATACATATTTAATTTTAGTAACTGAACTAATCATTTTCCTTTTTGTAATGTCTTCCTTTGATAGTTCTGTAAGGAAAAACATCAATACGGATAAGTTGTCAAAACAGATTAGGTTTAGGGCTGCCGACAGCTTGATCATCTTGCCCGCAGCAGATCTGATGAATTCTTATTTACCCTTATTGCAAGGAAAGAAAATTACAGTTGTCGCAAATCAGACCAGTATTATTCAAAAGGGTTCACGTCTGGACAAACCATCTTTTAC
This sequence comes from Flavobacteriales bacterium, assembly GCA_024229195.1. Classification (GTDB taxonomy): domain Bacteria; phylum Bacteroidota; class Bacteroidia; order Flavobacteriales; family Flavobacteriaceae; genus Lutimonas. The sequence goes on from JAAESS010000064.1 coordinate 13,701, forward strand.
CCACTTGATCGATACCTTATTGACTCATGCGATTCAAATTGAAAAAGTTTTTGCACCTGAACACGGTTTTAGAGGAAGAATTGATGCCGGTGAAAAGGTTGCTGATGATAAAGACATCAAAACAGGTTTACCCATCATTTCGCTCTATGATAAAAATAAAAAGCCGGCTCCCGATCAATTAAAAGGAATTGACTATGTTTTATTTGACATTCAGGATGTTGGTGTTCGGTTCTATACCTATATCTCAACACTTAGCCTGGTCATGGAAGCCTGCGCCGAGATGAATATTCCTCTTTTGGTATTAGATCGTCCGAATCCAAACGGTCATTATATTGATGGCCCAATGCTTGATTCAGCATTTAGTTCATTCGTGGGCATGCATGAGGTCCCACTTGTATACGGAATGACCATTGGTGAATATGCACTAATGGTAAATGGGGAAGGTTGGTTAAAAGATCAGATTCAATGTGATCTGAAAATAATCAAAGCGTTAAATTATACCCATTCGAGTAATTATAGTTTACCGGTTAGACCGTCACCTAATCTTCCCAATGATCACTCAATCAATCTATATCCCAGCCTTGGCTTTTTCGAAGGAACCGTTATTAATGCAGGTAGAGGAACTGAGTTTCAATTTCAGCGCTATGGCGCACCCTTTTTTCCGGAAGATCAATTTTTTTACACTCCTGAGGCAAATTTTGGTGCAAAATACCCAAAGTTCAAAGGAGAAAAATGTTTTGGAGTCGATTTAAGTAAAACGGAACAACAAGACAAAGTTAATTTAGTTTGGCTTATCGATGCTTTCCAAAAAACACCAAAAGACAAAGCATTTTTCGGTGAAACTTTTACAATCCATGCTGGTAATGAGAATTTGCGACAACAAATAGAATCGGGAATGACTTCGGAGGAAATAAGAGATACCTGGAAAACGGATCTTGAAAAATTTAAAAAAATAAGGGAAAATTATTTGCTCTACCCATAGTTTTAAAAACAGGAGATTCTTATTCGAAACTTAGAGCGGTAGTTTTATTTTTAATGTTTCTACCATATTAAAAACAGCCGGGCAGACCTCGGTATTTTTTAATGTCAGGTCAGTCAACTGAACAAATTTCTTTCTATTTGTATGTGGATATTCACTGCAGGCCTTGGGTCTGACATCATAGATAAAACAAGTATTATCATGATCTAAAAATGAACAGGGAGCGCTTTTCAGGACCATAAAGTCATCTTCATCTCTCTGCAAATACTGTTCTATAAACCGGCTCTCTTTCATCTTTAAGAATTTGGAAATTCTACTGATGTCTTTTTCAGTAAAAATTGGGCTTGTTGTTTTACAGCAATTGGCGCAGGTTAAGCAATCAGTATGTTCAAATTCCTCCTTATGAATTTCCTGCATCAAAAGATCCAGTCTTTTTTGTTTCTTGCGCTTAAGTTTGGCAAAATACTTTTTGTTCTCTATCCATTTTTCCTTTGCTTTACCCGGTAATTCTTCAATAATTTTATCCATTTTAAACGCCGCTGAAATCAAATGTAATATAACTTATCCATTATCAAGTTAAAATAATTAATTTTGCGAATCTAAATATTGTAAATATCGTGGTTCAAAACATTTTAGATCCTATAGTTAAGCAAGGAATTCAATCTATTTTTAGTATTGACCTTGAAAAGATCGAATTTCAAGAGACAAGAAAAGACTTTGAAGGAGACATTACTATTGTGGTATTTCCGCTTTTAAAATTTATCAAAGGGAATCCTGTTCAAATAGCAACTCAAATAGGAGATTACCTAAAAGAGCATGCTGAGATAGTTCTTGAATTCAATGTTGTCAAAGGTTTCCTCAACTTGGTAATTTCTGACAAATACTATGTGGATGATTTCAATAAGGTTTCAGACTTTATGAATTTTGGCGCAGTCAATGATAAATCCGGGGCAATAATGGTTGAATATTCTTCGCCCAATACCAATAAACCACTTCATCTTGGTCACATTAGAAACAATCTTCTTGGCTACTCCGTATCAGAGATCCTCTCTGCATCAGGTAAAAAAGTATATAAGACTCAGATCATTAACGACAGAGGTATACATATCTGTAAAAGCATGGTTGCCTGGTTGAAGTTTGGTGAAGGTAAAACTCCCGAAAGTACCGGCCTTAAAGGAGATAAACTTGTTGGTAATTATTATGTAAAATTTGACAAAGAATACAAAAAGGAAATTGGGATCTTAATTGCGGATGGAAAATCTGAAGATGAAGCTAAAAAAGAGGCTCCTATTTTACTTGAAGCTCAGGAAATGCTCCGTAAATGGGAAGCTGAAGATGAAGCCACCGTCGCATTATGGAAAAAAATGAATGAATGGGTCTATAAAGGATTTGATCAAAGCTATAAAGAATTAGGCGTTGATTTTGATATCAATTACTACGAGAGTAATACCTATTTACTTGGCAAGGAAGTTGTAGCCCGAGGATTGGAAAATGGTGTTTTCTATAAAAAAGAAGATGGTTCTGTCTGGATAGACCTGACGGATGAAGGGCTGGACGAAAAGATCGTACTAAGAGCTGACGGAACAGCTGTTTACATGACACAAGACATCGGTACGGCGATACAAAGAATTAAGGATTTTCCAGATATTGATGGTCTGGTTTACACTGTAGGTAATGAACAAGATTATCACTTTAAGGTCTTGTTTCTTATTCTAAAGAAAATGGGCTTTGACTGGGCCCAGAATCTGCACCATCTTTCTTATGGTATGGTAGATCTTCCTGAGGGAAAAATGAAATCCAGAGAGGGTACCGTTGTTGATGCTGATGAACTGATGTACGAAATGACAAAAACTGCGGGTGACATCTCTGAAGAATTGGGAAAACTCGAAGGTTACACTGATATTGAAAAACACGAACTCTATAAAATCATTGGTCTAGGTGCTTTAAAATATTTCATTTTAAAGGTAGATCCTAAAAAACGTATTCTTTTCGATCCGAAGGAATCAATTGATTTTAATGGCAATACCGGACCGTTTATTCAATATACCTATGCCAGGATCCAATCTATTCTCAGAAAAGCTGATTTTAGTGGTAAAGAAACTGTAAACGTGGAAAATTTACATGCAAAAGAAAAAGAACTGCTTAAATTACTTCAGACCTATCCTACAATTATTCAAAACGCAGCCGAAAATTTGAGTCCGGCACTTGTTGCCAACTATGCATATGAACTGGTCAAAAGTTATAATTCTTTTTATCAGAGTGTTCCAATTTTTGGTGCCGATAATGAGGACGATAAGATTCTAAGGATTCAATTATCTTATGCTGTGAGTTGCGTTATAAAATCTTCTTTTAAGTTATTGGGGATTGATGTTCCAGAAAGAATGTAACCTGGTATGGACTGCTAAAAGTATGCTTGTTTTTTGAATAATAGAATAAAAATTGGTAACTTCGAACCATTAATCCAAAAGCAAATACATCAAAACTTTGGTGTATTTTTTTATTAAAACAATTATGAAGAAAAGAAAAATAATTATCCCTCTAATTTTATTTTTATCTTTTTACCTCGGACAGGCGCAATTGATAATGATTGATAGCGAAACTGGCGAGTACAGATATGAAGAAGTCGCGAGAGCAGAAGGAATAAGTAGTTCTGTAATTAACCAAAGAGCAGCGTCCTGGTTGAAAAACTATTATACGCAAATTAATCCTGTTAAATCAGACACCATTAGTGTAAAGCAATTGAATACTTTCCATTTTACTTGGAAATTAATTACCAAAAAAATTGATGTTGATGTCTTTTTTGACGTAACTATTATATCAAAAGATAGTCGGTACAAATATGACTTCAAAAACTTCAAAGTTGGGAAAATGGTCAAAGGTGACCTGCAAGCAATTAGCTTAAAGAAATATATTGACAGATTTCCTCATGATTACCAAATACTTATTGAGGAGCCCATTGATACTGAAATGATGAAAGCCATTGCCAGCCTAAATTATTATGTGAAAAATAATAAGTTAGAGCCTGAAGAGGATGATTGGTAATCCTTACAAATAAGTTAAAATTCTTTCCAAAGCCATTCCTCGTGAAGCCTTTACAAGAAGAGTTGTATCTATAAATTCATATTGATCAAACGATTCTGTAAACTTTTCAAAAGAACTGAATTGTAATAAACCTTTTCCTGAAGTTTTCGTGCGTGAAAATGCTTCACCAATTAAGAATATACGGTCAAAGCCGGCATTAGCTGCAAGGTCTGTGATTCGCTGATGTTCTAAATCAGCATCTTTCCCTAACTCGAACATATCTCCTAAAATAGCAACTTTATTTTTTGCCGATAGATTTTTCAGATTATCTATGGCAACCTCCATACTATTTGGATTCGCATTATAAGCATCCAAAATAATTCTGTTTGAATCACGTGTGATGATTTGTGATCTGTTGTTGTCAGGAACAAATCCTTGAATTGCATTTTTGATCTTTTTGGTTTCTATGCCAAAATATTTTCCAATACTTACCGCAGCTGCAATATTCGCATAGTTATAGCTTCCGATCAATTGACTATCCATCTCTATTTCTTCAAAACTTATACTCACAAAAGGATCTGCTCCAATAAAAGTTACCTGATAGTCATCTCCTTTGGGTCCAAATAAAACCCGATCCATACCAATTGATTTATCCATTTGAATAGGATCATCCTGATTCACAAACACCTTTTTACCTTGCGCCTGCAAATGTCTGTACATTTCAGTTTTTCCTTTCACAACACCTTCAAAACTGCCAAAACCCTCTAAATGAACCCTTCCGAAATTGGTAATAAAACCAAAATCCGGCAAGGCGATATCGCATAAATCCGCTATTTCCAATTGATGATTCGCCCCCATCTCAACGACCCCAAAATTATGTTCAGGTGTCATTGATAAGAGTGTTAATGGTACGCCGATGTGATTGTTCAAATTACCTTTGGTTGCATAGCAATTGTATTTCTCGTTCAATACAGCATTGATCAATTCTTTTGTTGTGGTTTTGCCATTACTTCCTGTTAAGGCCAAAATCTGTATATCCAACTGCTGCCTGTGGTAATTTGAGAGTTCTTGCAAGCAGGTCAATACATCCTCAACTAAGATCATGCGCTTATCAGTATGATAACTCTTCTGATCAATTACCGCATAATTTGCTCCATTTTCCAAAGCCTGAAGTGCATACTGATTACCATTAAAACTTTCTCCTTTTAAAGAAAAATAAATACTGTTTGTGACATCTTCTCTAGTATCCTTCACAACTTTATAACTCTTCTTGTATAGGTTATATAATTCTTCTATTCCCATAAAGTAAATGTAAAAAAAAACTCAATATCAGTAGTGATATTGAGTTTTTTAAATCTTATCGAACAAGAACCTTTATTTTGATTCTTTTCTTCTTCTTGAGTAAGACATCTGACCTAATTTATCAGTAGCACATCTGAAACCGATAAAGTTTGTCGCCATATACTCAGGTAAGTATCTTCTTTGAGCTGGATCTAACCAAAATGCTCTGTCTTTCCATGATCCACCTTTGAATACTCTGGTTTGATCACTTATCAAAGTGTTTCTTGTTTTGGTATCGTATTGTTGAATGATCAATCCACTTTCTCCAATCTGTCTTGGTATTTTTGGAGAATTGTACATTCTTGGTTTTTCTTCCGATTCATCTTCATCTCTGAAGTATTGCTTGGTAGAAGCCAAGTCACCGTCGCGATTATCAATGTTATATGCCTTTTCATAATTGTTTCTCATAAAGGCATCCCTTTTTGTAACAGGAACATATTTAACGCTACCTGGAAGATCTCTAGGTACAATTTTACCGTTATCAAGGGTATCGAATTCCACGTTATTGTAATCAACAACAACTACATTTCCTTCCTTATCAATTTGTTTTTTGTTAAAAACATTTCCTCTAAAGTAACTGAAATCATTAGCATCATTATCAATTATTGGTCTGTAAACATCAGCTACCCATTCAGCAACGTTTCCACTCATATCATATAGACCAAAAGCATTCGGCTTGTATGATTTAATTTTCATTGTGATATCAGCACCGTCATTACTCCAACCGGCTAAACCACTATAATCTCCTTTACCTTGCTTAAAGTTGGCCAGTTGGTCACCTTTATATCTTCTTGACTCTTCACGAGTTGAATGACCATTCCATGAATATTTCTTTCTTCCACGAATGGAATTGTATTCTCTGTTCTCGATCTCAGCCTTGGCAGCATATTCCCATTCTGCTTCTGTAGGCAGTCTGAAACGTTGTGCAAGGATTCCGTCTGATGTTTTCACATGACGTCCTGTAAAAGAACCTTGTGGTTTTTTATCTTTTTTCGAAAAATCTCTGATCCCTTTGTAATAGATACTTGAATCACCATCAAAAAGTAAGTTTGGATTTGTTAAATACGTTTCCGTATCAAATCGATTTGCTCCTTCAACATCCAATGAGTCCATATCGAATAAAGTATGTAATACACCTTTATCAATCAATATTTTTTCATTTACCCTGTCAGTTCTCCATTTACAGTATTCTGAAGCTTGTCTCCAGGATACTCCAACTACAGGATATTCAGCATAGGCTGGATGTCTTAGATAGTTTTCTGTTAATAATTCATTGAAACCTAATGTATTTCTCCATACCAATGTATCGGGCAAAGCAGCCTGATAGATCTTTCTGTATGTATCGTCAGATGGTGGAAATACTTTTTCCAAATACTGAAGATACAATAGGTACTCAATATTGGATACTTCGGCTTCATCCATATAAAAGGAACGAACCTGTTGTTTTACCGGAGTTGTATTCCAGTCAAACATAACGTCATCCTGTACACTACCCATGGTAAACGTACCTCCCTCGATTAAAACCATTCCTGGTGGAGGTCCTTGTTCGCGATAATTTGAATTCGCTTGAAACCCACCGTATTTAGGATTGTTATATTCCCAACCCGTTAAAGTGGATACACTCTTATTACTTTTTGAACAACTTACCATAAGGACAGTTGCTACTAGTAGGAGTAAAACTTTGTTACTGTTAAACTTTTTCATAATTATTGATTGACTATTTTTTTAGATAAATACAAAAACTATTGAACTGGATCGTTAAAGATATTTCTTAAATTTTTCCGACTTCAATGCTTGTATAACGATTGTTTTATTTCTTTAGTATGTTTAATATTATAAAATGTTTAATTTTGAAGGATTTAACACCTGTATGACCCTAAAAAAGCATTTCTTTTTTTTTATCCTATTTTTTCAACTCTTGCTTTCATATGCTCAAATTTCTGAATCCAAGACATTTACCTTGTCATGGAATGATGAAAAATTAGTCCATCTGAATAAAGAAACTTCCCTAATATTACCTATAGTTGACGGCAATTTTGTCGACGAAAATAATATTCCTCATTCCTCTCATTTATTCAACGTACAAAACAACACAATAGTACAGGAATACAAAATAAAAAATGTTAAATTTTCAGACCTTTCCTCCTCCGAGTCAAAAAACATTCAGCTAAACAAAATTCCAACTAAAATCCAGAGTGAATTTCAGACCTCAAAAATAAAAAATAATTCTGTAGCAATTCTGGACCTGATCCCTCTTGTAAACGAAAACGGACGCTTAAAAAAAATCATTTCATTTACGCTGGACTACACGCTAATTACCAATAATTCTAGTGAGATTAAAAATAAAAGCGGGGTTTTATACATAGATCGATCCGTTCTTTCAAATGGTTCCTGGTATAAATTTAAGGTAGACACTACCGGATTCTTTAAAATTGACAAAGACCTCTTACAGCAAATTGGCATAAGTACATCGAATCTAAATCCCAAGAATTTAAGAATTTATGGCAATGGTGGAAAAATGCTAGCGCAACTTAATAGTGATTTTAGATATGATGATTTGAAGGAAAATGCGATACATGTGGCAGGGGAAGAAGATGGGATTTTTGATGATTCAGATTACATTCTTTTCTATGCACAGGGACCTCATCATTGGAATATCAACCAAGACCAGTTTAAGTTTTCAAAACACACAACAAATATATACAGTGACTTCGCTTACTATTTTATCACAGCTGATAATGGTCCGGGTAAAAGAGTGACTACCTCAAGCCCAATCAATGAGCCTGCAAACAGTCAAATCAATAGCTATCACAAATTTGATTTTCATGAGAGAGAAAATGTAAATCTTTTTGCAAACGGTCAGCAATGGCTCGGAGAAGATTTTAGTTCTGCTGAATCCCAGAATTTTATTTTTGATTTCAAGGATTTGGATGCAAGTGAAGACGTGAGTATCCGAGTCAGAGGTGTTGCCTTTTCGAGCTCTGATACAAAAATGACTATCCTGGTAAATGGAAAAGAATTGATGGATTTATACTACCCTTCAATACCACGAAATTCTCTGAGAAAGGCATCCTCTGATGAAAAAGCCCGAACCGTTCTCCTTAATAATGAACAGATTGATGTTCAAATTATATACAATAATGCAGGAAATCCATCTTCGAGGGGCTATCTTGATTTTATTGAAGTCATCGGAAATTGCGAGCTTGTAGCAAGGGGTTCTCAGTTTTCATTTCAAAATACAGATGCAAATGATCCGGGAAGTATTTATTCATATACAATTTCGAATGCAGATAATGTCAAGGAACTTTGGGATATAAGTGATCCGATCAATCCTAAAAAAATCCTTAACACAAGCGACACAAATGATTTTGTGTACAGGGCCGAGGGCGGCAATAAAACCTATGCTGTACAAGGAACAGAATCTTATTTTGTTCCAGAAACCATTGAAGAAAACGAGGTGCCCAATCAGAATCTACACGGCTTGAAAGACATTGATTATGTTATTATCAGTCAAGATTATTTATTTTCAGAAGCTGAACGTCTGGCCGACTATCATCGTGAAAATTCAGGATTAACAGTCTCGGTGATAAACTTGGAAGAAATTTATAATGAATTTGGATCCGGATCACCTGATCTGACTGCAATTCGCGATTTTATAAGATTTCTGTATTTGAATGCCACAAATGAGGAGAGTCGGGTTAGGTATGTCTGTCTTTTTGGTGATGCCTCATTTGATTTTAAAGATAGAATATCAGGTAATAATAATGTGATCCCGGCATTTCAATCATATGAAAGCTTTAATCTTGCTACTGGCTACGTCACTGATGACTATTTTGGAATGATGGATGGCAATGAAGGAAATCTTGGAAGCGCTGACTTACAGGATGTTGCCACGGGCCGCTATCCTGTAACTTCACTAAAAGAAGCAAGAGAAACTATTGATAAAACGCTTAATTACTATGCGAATAGCTCTCTGGGAAACTGGAGGAATACCCTGACGTTTGTAGCCGATGATCCTGATAATGACGAGGAATTCATACTTCAAAAAGGACTTGATTTGATTACCGAAGAAATTGATGAAAAAAAACCTGCCTTTAACATTAAAAAAATCTACGCAGACGCCTATCAACAGGAATCTTCGGCTGGAGGGGAACTATACCCTGCTGTAAATGAAGCCATTAATAATGCTGTCGAAACAGGCACATTATTTTTGGATTATTTTGGGCATGGAGGAGTAAATGGCTGGGCTGCAGAAAGAATCCTGGAAATTCCCCAGATACAGAATTGGAATAACGTCAACAATCTTCCTCTTTTTATAACGGTTACCTGTGAATTTACAAGATTTGATAATCCTAGCAGACTTTCAGCAGGTGAATACACAATGTGGAATGCACGAGGCGGCACTTCTCATTTGATTTCAACAACCAGAGAGATTTTTATCAGAGAAGGAAACGATTTTAATCGAAATTTGATTCTCAACCTCTTAAGCGCTGAAGAAGAGGATTACAGCATATCAGAGGTTTTGATGTATACGAAGCATCAATCCTTTTCCTCACAACGATTTTTTGTGTATAGTTTTGGTGATCCGGCTATGAAATTGGCTCTGCCAAAACCCAGCATCAATTTAACAAAAATGAATGGTATCGAAATCAGTAAAAGTCGCGATACTTTAAAAGCCTTATCAAAAATTAAGTTTGAGGGCATCATTGCGGATCAAAACGGTCAGCTTATAAATGATTTTAACGGTTCAATGTCTGCAACTATATACGACAAACCTCTTGATAAAATTACCTTGGACAATGATCAATTGGGTAAAACAATGGAGTTTACAGCCATTGAAAGTAAAATTTTTAGCGGGCGGGCGTCTGTAGATAATGGTGAATTTTCTTTTGAATTTATAGTTCCCAAAGATATTCGAATTGCATATGGGAATGCAAAGATCTCTTTGTATGCAGATAATATCATATCAGATCGAAACGGTTCGGACCCCAGTATCATTATTGGAGGCCTAAATCCTGATGCTCCTTCAGATTCTCAGGGTCCGGAAATCAAGCTATTTATGAATGATGAATCATTTGTTGACGGGGGTAATACAAGCTCATCTCCTCTTCTCTTTGCAATTTTGGAAGATACCTCGGGAATTAACACCTCAATTACCGCAGTGGATCATGATATAGTCGCGATTTTAGACGATGACAATAACAATCCATATATCTTAAATGACTATTATGAAACAGAGTTAAACGACTTCCAAAAAGGGAAAGTTAAGTTCCCTTTTCGAGACCTTGAGCCTGGTTTACATACAATTAAATTAAAATGTTGGGATACATACAATAATCCATCAGAATCAACGTTAACTTTTATTGTAGTCAATGACAATGACTTAATATTAAGTAATGTATTGAATTATCCGAACCCGTTCATTAATTACACCGAATTTTGGTTTAATCACAATAAACCAAATGAAACACTAGATGTTCAGGTGCAAATTTTTACGGTTTCCGGAAAGCTTATAAAAACCCTTAACCGATCTGTGCAGTCAGACGGACTCTTATCCAGAGAAATTTCCTGGAATGGTCTTGATGATTTTGGCAACAAAATTGGTAAGGGCGTTTATGTATACAAACTTCATGTTAGGTCTCAAATATCAAATGCGAAAGCAGAAAAATTTGAAAAACTTGTCATATTACAATAACAATTTAAGATCTAAATCCCTAAAATCAGAATCATTAGATGAAAAAATTAAGTCTAATTGCCATCGCTACACTTCTTGGAATTTTTAGTTCCTATGCTCAAGATGAGGTAAACCCTATTACAACTGCTGCACCATTTTTATTGATCGCTCCTGATGCAAGAGCCGGAGGTTTGGCTGATATGGGAGCTGCTACATCTTCAGATGCCAGTTCCATGCATTATAATGCTGCGAAATATGCCTTTTCGGAATCACAATGGAAGATCGGGCTCAATTATACACCATGGCTCCGAAATTTAACTAATGATGTGAGTCTTACGAGTTTATTTGTATCAAATAAAATCAATGAAAGAAGTGCCTGGTCATCAAGTTTGACTTATTTCTCTCTTGGCTCAATAGAGTTGACCGATGGGTCGGGAATTAGCCTTGGTTCTGAAAATCCAAATGAATTTGCCATTGACGGCGCCTATTCACTGAAGTTGAGCGAGGTTATCTCAATGGCCGTAGGGTTGAGATTTATTCACTCTGACCTTGCTGTTAGAGTTGATAATTCAGAAATTCAAACTGTAAATACCTTTGCGGTCGATGTTTCGATGTTTTACCAAAGTGAAGAAAAAAATTACAATAGTTTTAATGGTAGATGGAGAGCCGGAGTTAATTTATCCAATATGGGACCGAAAGTGGAACTTGTATTGGGTGGTCAAGAAAGCTTCATACCTTCCAATCTAAAAATGGGAGGTGGATTTGATTTTATATTGGATAATGCCAATACGATCACCACTAACCTTGAGATCAATAAGCTATTGGTACCAACACCTCCAATTCGAGACAATGCCACAGGAGAAATTATCTCAGGAAAAGATGACAATGTCGGTTTCCTTCAAGGAATGTTTCAATCATGGTATGATGCACCAAGAGGGTTTGAAGAGGAAATGGAAGAATTTATATGGCAGGCCAGTGCAGAATATTTATACAACGAGGTATTTTCTGTTAGAGCCGGTTATTTTCATGAATCTGCCAACAAAGGAAACAGGCAATTCTTTACTTTAGGTGCAGGTTTTAAATTCAGAAGTACAATCCTTGATGTTTCTTATTTGATCAATGCCTCAGATGTTAACAATCCGCTAGAGAGTACCTTGAGATTCTCCTTAACGATCAACTTGGGTGATTCATATGCTTACTTCTAGGATATAATAAAGTAATCTTAAAAAAAGATTTGGACTTAAAGTATTTTAAAATTTCTTACTTTGAATTTTAGGATTGAAAACCCTATATTTAAAGAAATAATTTTAGCAGACTCCAATATGCATGATCACAAAATTTCAACGAATTTCACCGTTTATGAAAGTTCAGATGAACTTTCTGTTGTGGAAAAAGAGATGCTGAAAAGAGCCATAGAAGTTAGAGATACGGCATATGCTCGCTACTCTGGTTTTAAGGTTGGTGCCTCAGTACTCATGCAAAATAATGATATCATTGTTGGTAATAATCAGGAAAATGCGGCATACCCATCAGGTATGTGTGCTGAAAGGGTTGCCATATGGAGTGCCATGTCAGCTTTTCCTGAGGGAAGGATCAAGAAGATCTTTATTTCTGCCCGCTCTGAAAAAACTTCGGTTGATCGACCGGTAGCTCCTTGTGGAGCCTGTCGTCAGGCAATCGCTGAATATGAAGTAAAACAAGAACGCGACATCGAAATCTTTTTTACCGGTGAAGTTGGCAAAATTGTAAAAGCGTATTCTATCAAAGATTTACTTCCGTGGATGTTCGATAATTCAATGTTATCATGAGAAAGGATATTCATTCTCGGGATGATTTGATGCTTGTTGTTCGTGATTTTTACAGCTTGCTTTTTCAAAGTGATGAGTTAAAAGATTTTTTTGAAGACTTTAAAGATCAAGAAGTTCTGGATAAACACTTGAAAACCTTAGTAGATTTCTGGGACAACACATTGTTCTATTCAGGTAGTTACAAAAAAAACGCCATGAAGCCGCATATTGAACTTCATGAAAAAAAAAGTATCCATAGTGATCATTTCAATGAATGGCTAAGCTTATTAACCAAAGCAATCGATAAGAATTTCGCAGGAGTTAATACCCAAACTATGAAAAACAGAGCGCTCTCAATAGCCAGAGTGATGAAAATCAAGTTAGGGCTTGAGACAAGCTAGAAATTTTTGTGTTTTTTACTATGCATGCATAATATATTTTTATATATTTACGCCTGACAAATTTGTCATAAATCTCATCCAATGAGTTCAATAATAAGTGGTACCGGAAGCTATATTCCAAAAGAAATTCAGTCAAACAAGGTTTTCCTTGAAAATGAATTTTATGATACCAATCATCTTCCACTTGAAGATAATAATGAGGTCATTATTGAAAAATTCAAAAAGATTACAGGAATAGAAGAACGCAGGTATCTGTCTGATGAGCTTGATAATAGTGATATCGCGGCAATAGCTGCCAAAAGAGCCATCAAAGAAGCTGATATTGATCCCGAAAGCATTGATCAGATCATTGTTGCTCATAATTTTGGTAATCTTGTTGGAAATGGGAAACAAACAGATATGCTCCCAAGTATTGCTTCGAAAGTCAAACATTTATTGGGCATTTCTAATCCCAACTGTGTCGCTTATGACATCGTATTTGGCTGCCCGGGTTGGATACAGGGGATGATTCAGGCAGATCAATTCATTCAATCAGGTCTAGCTTCGAGATGTTTGGTTATCGGATCTGAAACACTTTCAAGAATTATTGACCCTAATGACAGAGATTCTATGATCTATGCTGATGGTGCAGGGGCTTGTATTTTAGAAAAAGGAATCAAACCGGAAAAAGGGATAATGAGTTATGCCAGCCAGACTTTTACCTTAGAAGAATCAAATTATATATTTTTTGGTGAATCGAACAAGAAGGACAGTGATGATACTTTTTATTTGAAGATGCATGGTCGAAAAATATATGAATTTGCCTTAAACAAGGTGCCTTCGGCGATGAAACTTGCATTAGAGAAATCAGGAATTCCTATTGAAAAAGTAAAAAAGATTCTTATCCATCAGGCAAATGAAAAAATGGATGAAGCTATTATCAAAAGGTTTTATCGACTTTTCAAAACGAAGGTACCCGATGGAATTATGCCCATGAGCATAAATAAATTAGGAAATAGTTCTGTTGCCACTGTTCCTACCCTACTCGATCTTATTCTCAATAAAAAACTTGATGAACATCAGATATCTGAAGGTGATGCTATCATTCTTGCCTCTGTAGGAGCTGGTATGAATATCAATGCCTTGGTTTATCAATACTAAAAAAACAGTACTATATTTTTTATTTGTGATTGCTAATTCGTAAAATTAGTTAATTTTGAATTAAAAAAACTACTGCCATGCAACTTAGCGACCAAGCAAAACAATATCTTTTAGAGGCCTCTAAATGGGCAAATTTTATAGCTATTGTAGGATTTATTGCAATCGGATTACTGATCATTATGTCATTTTCAATTGGAACTATTTTGGCCAGTCTTCCGGAGGGATCACTGGGAGGACTTCCTCCTAAATTCTTTTCATTTTTCTATCTAATTGCTGCAGGAATTTACTTTATTCCTGTTTTTTTCCTTTTTCAATTTGGTCAAAAAGTAAAACAAGCCATTGTAGAAGATAACCATAATCTAATGACTTTTGGTTTAAAGAAATTGCGATCTCACTACAAGTTTATCGGGATTTTGTTTATTATTTTTATTGCACTTTACTTTTTTCTCATTCTCTTTGGAGCCTTTAGCGCTTTGTTTGTATAGCAAAATACTCAAATCAGTTGTTGTAGATCACTATTGGGCGGTAATTCAAATGGGGCTTTACCCTGTTTAAAAATTCTTGCATTAAATTCTCCTTTTAGTAGCATTTGTTTATCCTTTACTGAGATCCAGCTTCCTTCTCTCAGACCAATCACTGTGGTATTATTACAACTATGAAACTCCTTAATTCTGGTTTCTCTGGTCTCCCCCTTATGTTTGGAATCAGGGTCCGGATCTAGATAATGCGGATTGATATTGAAAGGTATCATACCAAGTGCCTCCAATGTTTCAGGATGAACAATGGGCATATCATTTGTAGTCTTTACCGATAGGCCGACGATATTACTACCTGCACTGGTTCCAAGGTAAGGAATTCCATTTTCCAACCGCTTTTTTAAAGGCTTGATCAGGTCTTGACGATACAACTGATCAACCAAAACAAAAGTATTTCCTCCGCCAACAAAAACAGCTTCAGCCTGATCAATGGCCAGTTTTGCATCATCAAACTCATGGATGCCTTTTACCGCAAAAGAAAAATCCTTTAATGCCTCTGCCACAATACTTGTGTAGGAATCATAACTAATTCCTCCGGGTCTGGCATAAGGAATAAATAAAAGAGTATTAATTCCTTTAAAATGCTCTTTTAGTTCAGGTAACAGGTATTGAAGAAAATGGCCGCCGAAAATTGTAGAAGTACTTGCTACGAGTAAGTTTTTCATATTCTTGTTTTCACAAAATTAGGTAAAGTCATCCTTTAACAAAACATTATAACGACAATAATATTTATTTTGGCCTAAGAATCGTTTCTTTGAATAATGAATCGGTTCCCCCTTCTGTGTTTCCTTTTTATCTGGTTTTCCGCCTCTGGTCAGGAAAACAGGGTATTGATTACAGGAAAAGTAAAAAATGATTCTATTCCTATTGAAAACGTTCATATCATTAATAAAAACTCCCAAAAAGGAACCATCACTAATCGATTGGGACAGTTTAAGATTTCAGTGACCGATAAAGATACGCTGATGATCTCTGACATACAGTATAGCAATAAGATAATTGTTATCAGTCAAGATAATTTACTTAACAAGTATTTGGAAATCAACTTACTAGAGCTCACTAACGAACTTGATGAGGTCATTGTTAAGCAATTTGATGATATGTCTGAAGAACTCGGACTTCCCAATGCAGGAAAAAAACCATTAAATAAGCTGGAGAGAAATCTAAACCACTACAGTCAGAAGTCTACTCCAATTGTGATCCTGGAAGCCTTACTTTTTAAACCAGGGGGCATCGATGATGTCTATAATATTATTTCCGGGAATAGAAAACGCGACCGAAAACTCAAGGCACTTATTGATGAAGATCGAATGACCGCTTCAAAACAGGATTATGTCATTAAAATAAAGGATCATTTTCAAGAAGATTTTTTTATCAAGTCTGTCAAAATTGATAAGGAACATATCAATAGTTATATTTTTTATTGTATGCCTCAGGGCATTGGAGAACTGTATGACAAAGGCCGACTCATTGAAGTAATCGATATTTTACTCAAAAGTAAAGACTCTTATTTTGAATCTCTAACAGAACCGGAATGATCAGGATCATGTCCCCAAAATTTTCCATAAATATTTAGAAGCTGCCGTTCTGTAGGGATCCCAGACTCTTGCAATGTCAGTCATTCTTGTCTTGAGTTCTTTTTTCTCAAGTTGAATCTTATAAAGCGCTTTCATAGCATTTTGAATACCTAGATCATCAACAGGAAAAACATTGGGACGATCCATAGGAAACATCAAGATCATCTGAACTGTCCATTTCCCTACACCTTTTATCTGACTTAAGTAATCAATGATTTCTTCATCTGACTTTGTCTGGAGATAATCAAAAGTCATATCATTGGATAATTTGAATTCTGCAACATTCTTTACATAATTTACCTTACTGTTAGATAAACCAATCCCTCTTAGAATATCATGATCTTTCGACAAAAGACTCTCTGGATCCGGATAACCCTGAACAAACAGATCCGTAAACCTGTTCCAGATAATTTTTACAACTTTGGTGGAAAGCTGCTGAGAAACAATAGAACCTAATAGAGAGTGATAGATATCGATATTCAGCTCTGGACGTATCTCAATATTGAGGTCCGCAATCGCTTTGTATAAAATCTCATCTCTTTTAAGGTGCTTTAATATCTCTTTATTTGTGCTCAAGTTTAACTTTTTATTTGATATTTATAATTGATAGTCTGTGTACATTTGCAACATTAAAAATAATACTTTTATTCAGATGACACGCTTTCGCAACATGATTTGGCTATTGATCATTCCTTTACTTGCCTTTGGAATTCATAAACATTATATCAGCCTTACAAAAATAGAATTCATTAAAGAGGAAAAAGCAGTTCAAATTACCATGAAATTTTTTCTGGATGATATAGAACTTGCATTGGAAAACCGAATAGGAGAATCAATGGAACTGGCTTCAAAATATGAAAATAAATTAGCTGATAAATACTTAGAAACCTATATCAGACAAAAATTCAAGATTTGGATCGATGAAAAAGAAATGACTTATAATTTTTTGGGAAAGGAATATGATAACAACGAAGTGTTCTTTTATATTGAACTCCAAAACATTGATAAAATCAATACAATTGAAGTTGAAAATAGTATGTTGTTTGAAACATATGCAGAACAACAAAATTACATTAAGTTCACTATCGAAGAAACTCAGAAAACTTTTATTCTGGTAAAATCTAATGTGAAAGAAATGTTAAAACTTTAAGCATTTTTCATATTTATATTAAAATCGCTATTTTCGGCGGAGACATTGAAAAAACTACTACATGATATGAAGAAATTTACATTATTTATCGCAGCAATATTGATCAGTTCAATCGGTTTTGCTCAGGAAGGTGAAACAACCAAGGAAAAGCAACAAGGACATTATAATATCAGTAAGTTTAGACAGTTAAAGCAGGAATTACCTACGCCAAACATCTACAGAACAGCATCAGGAGCTCCAGGTCATGAATATTATCAGCAAAAAGCAGATTATAAAATGGATATCATCCTAGATGATGAAAACCAGAGAATTTATGGAGAGGAACTCATAACCTATTTTAATAACTCACCGGATGAACTTGAATATTTATGGGTTCAATTGGATCAAAATATCAGGGCACCGGATGCAATCACAAATGATGTGCAGGGATCTGGAGCTTCGACCATGTATAATCCAAAGAAATTTACTGAAGAATTTCTCGGGAAACCTTTTCCAGGAGGATTTCATATAGATTATGTTAAAAATGCATCAGATGGAGACATGGATTATGTTGTGAATAATACAATGATGAGAATTGATCTTCCCAAAGTATTAAAGACAGGAGAAAAAGTGAGCTTTAAAATTAAATGGTGGTATAATATTCCGAATCATGTAATTGATGGAGGGAGATCTGGTTTTGAACATTTTGAAGATGGAAATAACAATTATGTAATTGCTCAGTTTTTCCCAAGAATGGCAGTATACAATGACGTAGAAGGATGGCAAAACCTTCAGTTTCTTGGAAGAGGTGAATTTGCACTCGTCTTTGGGGATTATGAAGTCAATATCACTACGCCTGCCGATCATATTCTTGACGGAACCGGTGTAATCACTAATCGCAAGGAAATGCTTACTTCGAAGCAGTGGAAAAGATATGAAAAGGCTTTGAAATCTTATGATGATCCTGTTGTGATTGTGACCCAGGAAGAAGCTGAAGAAAATGAGAAAAAAATTTCGAAAAAAACCAAAACCTGGAAGCTGAAAGCTAAAAACGTGCGTGATTTTGCATTTGCTTCTTCAAGAAAATATATTTTGGATGGCCAGGCAGTAAAAATTGGAGATCGTTCAGTTATGGCAATCTCCTTATATTCCAGAGAAGGTAATCCATTATGGGGTGAATATTCAACAAGAGTAGTAGCAAGTACTTTAAAGTCTTACTCTGCGCAAATGTTTGACTATCCTTATCACAAGGCCATTTCAGTTCATGCTCAAAGACAAGGTATGGAGTATCCTATGATCTGTTTTAATTTTGGAAGACCAAAACCAGACGGAACTTATTCTGAAAGAACCAGAAACGGAATGATCGGAGTGATCATTCACGAAGTTGGACACAACTGGTTCCCAATGATCATCAATTCGGATGAACGCCAATGGGGCTGGATGGATGAAGGTTTGAACACCTTTGCTCAATTGCTTGCAGAACAAGATTTTGAACCTGGATTCCCATCACGAGGGTACCCAAAAAATGTAGTGTCTTATATGGATGGAGACCAAAGTAGAATAACTCCAATCATGACGCAACATGACAATGTTTTTAATAGTGGTGCCAATGCCTATTCTAAACCGGCAGCGGGCTTATACATTTTGAGAGAAGTCGTGTTAGGACATGATCTTTTTGACAAAGCTTTTAAAACCTATGCCGAAAGATGGAGATTTAAACATCCTACACCTGCTGACTTTTTTAGAACCATGGAAGATGCCTCAGGGACAGATCTTGATTGGTTTTGGAGAGGATGGTTCTACACAACTGACTATACTGATATAGGTATTAAGGATATCAAAAAATACAAGGTAACTGATGAACCAAGTGAAAGAGCCATCAGTATGTATAAAAGGTATGGTATGACTAAAGACGATTTAAAAGGCAGATATCTTTTCTTGACTGAAATGGATGCGAATGAAAAATCAACAGCGACTGGCGCTGATTCGTATGCAGACATCTCAACTTTAACAGAATATCTCTCAGATAATTTTACGGAAGCTGAAAGAGCAGAGCTAAAGAATACCAAGTATTTTTATGAAATTGTATTTGAAAAACCAGGAGGACTGGTAATGCCTATTTTAGCTGAGATCACTTACGCGGATGGAAGCAAGGAAAACAAATATTACCCTGCAGAAATATGGAGATTCAATGATAAAGAAGTGAGAAAAGTATTGGGCTCTGAAAAAGAGATCACAGCAATCGTAATTGATCCAAATCAACTCACATCGGATGTAAATCAGGATAACAATAGTTGGCCGAAAAAAGAACAAGATTCGAAATTCGACACTTTCAAAAAGAAATCCGTTAATGACTAATTAAAAAGAAAAATTGAAATGAAAAAAATTATAAAAAATACAATTTACGGTCTTATGCTTTTCAGCACAATTGCTGTTTGGAGTCAAGACCAATTTATAGCTGACACAGAAGCTTCAAAGATTAATTGGAAAGGATTTAAGCCAACTGGAGAACACTTTGGCATTGTTAAAGTAAAAAGCGGCTCCTTTACTGTTGAGAACAAAATGATCACAGCAGGAGATTTTGAAATTGATATGAATTCTATCGTTGTACTCGATATTCCTTCAGATGAGAGCTCAAACGCTAAGCTTACAAAGCATTTAAAAAATGATGATTTCTTTGGGGTAAAAAAACATCCTGTGGCAATATTCAAATTGACCTCCACAGAAGCTAAAACTGAGAAATTTTTAGTGAAAGGAGATCTGACCATTAAAGGAATTACACATCCTGTTTCTTTTTTAGCTGAGGTAAGTACAGATGGAGAATCGGTTCTATTAAAAAGTGAAAAGTTTGAAATTGACCGATCTAAATGGAATATCAAATACAAGTCTCAATCTTTCTTTAGTGACCTTGGAGACAAATTTATTTCTGATGACATGGAGCTTTCTGTTGAAGTACATGCTGTTAAGTAAAAGTTCATCTTACAAATTAGAAAAGGGCCTTTCAGGCCCTTTTTTTATGCAAATTCTATGGTATGTGTATTTTTAACCTCATTAATAATAAAGGTGCTGTGCGCGCTTCCTATATGATCTAGATAGGTTAATTTATCATTGAGAAACTGATGATAGCCTCCCATATCTTTGACCGTAATTTTTAAAAGATAATCGTAATCTCCGCTCACATTATAGCACTCCAGAACCTCATTGAATTTAATTACTTCCCTTTCAAATTTTACAAGATACTCATGCCTGTGTTCTTTTAACTTGATCTGACAAAAGACAACGAAACCAAGATCAACCAGTTTCTTATTGATGCGTGCAGCATAGGCTTCAATAATTCCTTTTCGCTCCATCTTACGAATCCTTTCATACACAGCAGTTGCCGACAACTCCAAATGAACAGACAACTCCTTAATGGTGACCTTACTATCTTTCTGTAAAAAAGATAAAATACGTTTATCCAATTGATCTAACATAGGTGATGTTTTTTCTAAAGAAGTATATATAATTCTTTATTTAATTCAAATATATCTAAATTAATCAAATATAATAGTTTTATTTTCCTAATATTAAACATATGATTGATTTTTAATCTATATTTTTATAATTTTGCTTTATATTATATGAACTAAAATCATTTTATTATGGAATTCAATCCTGCTGACAATATTCAAGATCTACAGTATTTTGGTGAATTTGGAGGAGTCAATCCTTCAATATCAGATTCTTCTACCTATACGTTTCTCGCTGCCAAATCGATGATGGATACTTTTGAAGGAAATCTGGAAGGGTGCTATTTGTATTCAAGACACTCCAGCCCGTCTAATTTGTATTTAGGTCAAGCCCTGGCGGCTATGGAAGGAACTGAAGCGGCAAATGTTTCAGCCTCAGGAATGGGAGCTATTTCATCAGTTTTGATGCAATTGTGTTCTCAAGGGGATCATATTGTTTCTTCTAGAACTATCTACGGAGGAACCTATGCCTTTTTAAAGAATTTTACGCCTAAATTTGGCATCGACACCTCGTTTGTAGACATCACTGATCTTGACAAAGTAAAAGCTTCGATCAACGAGCATACAAAAATTTTGTATTGTGAAAGTGTGAGTAATCCATTACTTGAAATTGCAGATATCAAGGCTTTATCAAAGATTGCGAAAGAGCATAAACTTGCACTCGTAGTTGACAATACCTTTTCACCTCTGCAAATTTCACCTGCAGTTTTAGGAGCCGATGTAGTGATCCATAGTTTGACAAAGTTTATCAATGGAACAAGCGATACAGTTGGTGGTGTAATTTGTGGTTCAAATGATTTTATTGACAGTCTTAGAAATGTGAATGATGGAGCCAGCATGCTACTTGGACCAGTGATGGATAGTCTTCGTTCTGCCAGTGTTCTTAAAAATTTGAGAACCCTTCATATCAGGATGAAAAAACACAGTGAAAATGCCTTGTACCTTGCGCAAAAATTCGAGGAAGATGGATACAAAGTGATGTATCCTGGTCTTAAAAGCCATCCTCAGCACAATCTCTACGAATCGCTTTATAATGAAGAGTACGGATTTGGAGGATTGCTAACACTCGATGCCGGATCACTTGAAAAAGCAGATGAACTCATGGAACTTATGCAAGAGAGAAATCTGGGCTACTTAGCAGTAAGCCTTGGCTTTTATAAAACCTTGTTCAATGCCCCTGGAACAGCTACCTCATCTGAAATTCCATTAGACGAACAAAAAGAAATGGGCTTAACAGATGGACTTATACGTTTCTCAATTGGTTTGGACAACCATATCGAGAGAACATACAAGGATATGAAATATTGTATGGAAAGTCTGGGGATCCTGACTTTAGCAAAAATTTAAGTCAATATATTCCGTTTTTTTGAATAAAGTGGGTTTTAGTCCATCTTTCCGAAAAATGAGTTGACGTTGCGATCAATTCGGGCCATCATATTATCGGTATTCGCTTTTTCAAAAGTTTTACCGGTAATATTTTCATACAATTCAATATAACGCTCCGAAATTTCATTGATCTTTTCATCAGACATCTCTGGAATCACCTGACCCTCTAATCCCTGGAAACCATTCTGGATAAGCCATTGCCTCACAAACTCCTTTGAAAGCTGTTTTTGCATTTCTCCTTTATCCTGTCTGTCCTGATATCCATCAGCGTAAAAATATCTGGAAGAATCCGGGGTATGGATTTCATCAATTAAGACGATGGTACCGTCGCTGGTTTTTCCAAACTCATATTTGGTATCCACCAGGATCAAATCCCTTTCTGCGGCCATTTCTGTTCCTCTTTGAAAAAGTTTACGTGTATAATCTTCCAGCACTAAATAATCAGATTCTGAAACGATCTGTTGTGCAATGATATCTTCTCTTGAAATATCTTCATCATGTAAACCATCCGAAGCCTTTGTAGACGGAGTCAGTATCGGTTCTGGAAATTTATCATTCTCTTTCATACCTTCAGGCATTGCCACCCCACAAATCATTCTTTTTCCATCACGATATTCTCTCCAGGCATGTCCTGATAAATATCCTCGAATCACCATCTCAACTTTAAATGGTTGAGCCAAATGACCCACTGCGACATTCTCATCCGGACAAGCGATCAGCCAATTTGGAACGATATCTCTTGTTGCTTCCAGCATGGTTGCTGCAATTTGATTTAATATCTGACCTTTATAAGGGATTTGACGTGGCATGATCACATCAAAAGCTGACAAACGATCACTTGCGATCATTACAAGGTATGTATCATCTATATTATACACTTCTCTTACCTTTCCTTTATAAACATCTTTTTGTCCTGGAAAATGAAAATCGGTATTATTAATGGTATTCATCTGATTGGAATTAGTCGTTTTTTAGTCTGATTCAATATTTTTGTAGGCTCCTATAATGTCTTTGACCAATTGATGCCTGATCACATCCTTTTCATCAAGATGGACAAAGCCAATTCCTTTGATTCCTTTCAAAGTCAGCAAAGCCTCCTTTAATCCTGAAACCTGACGTCGTGGTAAATCAATTTGTCCAGGATCTCCGTTGATAATGAATTTCGCATGTTTTCCCATACGGGTCAAAAACATTTTCATCTGGTTATGAGTCGTATTTTGCGCTTCATCCAAAATAACAAAAGCACTATCCAGGGTCCGTCCTCTCATAAAAGCCAAAGGAGCGATCTGTATAGTTCCATTTTCGATAAAAGATTCTAACTTTTCAAATGGGATCATATCTCTCAAGGCATCATACAATGGTTGCATATAAGGATCGAGTTTCTCTTTTAGATCTCCTGGTAAAAAACCTAGATTTTCTCCTGATTCTACTGCAGGACGTGTCAAAATAATTCTTTTAACTTCCCTTTCCTTTAAAGCCTTTACTGCCAGGGCAACCGCAGTATATGTTTTACCTGTACCTGCCGGTCCAATAGCGAACAACATATCGTTTTTTTCGATCAGATCTACCATTTTTCGCTGGTTCACCGATTGGGCCTTGATCAGTCTACCTGAAATTCCATGAACCAATACACCATCAGAAAGCTTTGAGTTTTTATCCTGACTTACTGTTGAAAGTATTCTTTCTATACTATTGTCATCAAGTTTATTGTAGCGATTAAAAAAAGTAATCAAGGAATTGAACTTTTTTTCAAAAGCATCTAACATGATTGCTTCTCCATAGACCTTCACCTTGTTTCCTCTTGCAACAATCTTTAATTTTGGAAACGATTTCTTGACCTTCTCCATGTTTCTATTATGCGGGCCAAAAAATTCACTTGGAGACATATCCTCCAGTTCAATTATTCTTTCGTTCAATCCTAAAATGTTTAGTTTAAAAATTAAGCCTTAAGTGCTTTTTTAATATTTTAATTTCATTAGATTTGTACAACAAAAATAGCACATTTTAGCAGTAAATTACCAATTGTTCGTAATATTATATTGCTGCATCCTGAACCATTAAAAAAAATATGCCAATCATAACTTTGACAACCGATTTTGGAACAAAAGATCACTTTGTTGGTGCTGTCAAAGGTTCTATCTACGGAGAATTAGATGAAATTAGAGTAGTTGATATCAGTCATGAAATCACTCCTTTTAACATCACTGAAACGGCGTATATTCTAAAAAATGCCTATAAAAACTTTCCTGCAGGAACGATTCATATTGTGGGAGTAGATTCTGAAATCAGTTTAGAAAACAAACCACTGGCCATAAAAATGGATGATCAGTTTTTTATTTGTTGTGACAATGGTATCCTTTCTATGATCACCAATGAGATTAATCCGGAAAAAATTGTTGAGATTACCATACAGGAGCCGGAAGACATGAAACTACCGATTCTTGGATTATTTATAAAAGTAGCCTGTCATATAGCAAGAGGAGGCACGCTTGAGGTCATCGGAAAGCGAATTGATGATATTAAAAAGATTTTCGAAATACAGCCACAGGTTAATGCTGAAAGCAATCAGATCGTGGGAAGCATCATATACATTGATAATTTTGGGAACGTCATTAGTAATATCTCGAGAAGTACCTTTCACAATGTGGGTAAAGGCCGAGAATTTGAAATCGTGGCAAGAAATTATAAATTCGAAAAAATTTACGAAAAGTACAATGACATTGTTGATTTCAGTGTTCCTGTTGAAAAAAGACAGGATGATGGAAAAAAACTAGCCATTTTTAATTGTGCCAACTATTTGGAAATTTCTATTTACAGAAGTAATTTAAAGACTGTTGGTGGTGCTTCAAACCTGCTTGGACTGGATTATCGTGATAATATTACCATCCGCTTTATATAATTTAAGAAATATGCTCGTAAGAATTGTAAAGATGACCTTTTCTGCAAATAAAACAGATGAATTTCAGACTCGTTTTCACAATATAAAACATACAATTCTTGAATTCGAAGGCTGTGAATTACTTGAATTGTATCAGGATAAAAAAGATTCCACTATTTTTTTTACCTATAGCTATTGGCAATCAGAGGAATACCTTAATCGCTACAGAAATTCAGATTTTTTCAAGGAGGTCTGGAGTCACACAAAAAAAATGTTTACAAGCAAGCCTGAGGCATGGAGTGTAGATAAAATCGTAAGTTTGAAGCAATAAAACACCAAGTAAAATAAATGATAGCCATTTTAAAAAAAGAACTGAATCTATTTTTCGCAACACCCATTGGTTATTTGGTTATTGGCATATTCCTATTAGCTAACGGTTTATTTTTATGGGTGTTTAAAGGGGATTTTAATATCCTGGATGCCAACTTTGCGGATCTTAATAGTTTCTTTTTTATCGCGCCATGGTTTTTTATATTTATGATTCCAGCGATCACCATGAGAACGTTCTCAGATGAGATCAGGTTAGGCACAATTGAGATCATAAAAACCAAACCCATCAGTACCTGGGACATCATCCTTGGAAAATATTTAGGCTCTTTGACTTTGATCATCATTGCCCTAACCCCTACACTGATTTATGTTTATACGATCACACAGTTAGCAGCCACTTCTGAAAATATTGATTTTGGAAGTATTATTGGATCATATTTTGGTTTGTTGTTTCTGGCTAGTGCAATCACAGCTATTGGCATGTTCACCTCTACCCTTTCCAATAATCAAATTGTTGCTTTTATCATTGGTCTGACACTTTCGTTTTTTATGTTTTACGGATTTGAAGCTGTGAATGAACTGATCAATTCAGAACAATATGACTTGAAAAATTTTGGGCTTTATGCGCATTTTATAAATATTGGAAGAGGAGTTATTGACACAAAAGACCTGATATACTTTGTGAGTGTTACCTTTTTCTTTCTGTATATCACAAAAACTAACTTTGATCAACAACAATAATAGACAAGAAATTAGGATGATCCGAAACAAATCATATAGCACCGTATTGATTGTACTGATTGTACTAATAGCGCTCAATTTTGCAGGAACTCACCTATCTAAGCGTTTTGATCTTACCCAAGACAAGAGGTATACCTTGTCAAACGAAACCATTAGGTTGGTGGAGCAGATCGAAAAACCTTTATTTATTAAGGTCTATCTGCAAGGAGATTTTCCGGCTGAATTTAAAAGGCTTCAGCTTGAAACTGATCAGTTGTTGGAAGAATTGAGTGAAATCAACGACCTTATTCAATTCAGATTCATTGATCCAATCAGTTCGTCAAAAGACCTGATTAAAAAGGGATTGCAACCCAGTCGTCTCACTGTACAGGAAGATGGAAAAGTATCTGAAGCTTTGATTTTTCCGTGGGCTGTAATTGATTTTGATGAAAAAGAAGCAAATGTACCTCTGCTGGTGAATGCCATTTCACCTAGTCAAGAACAGCAACTCCAGAGCTCCATAGAAAATCTGGAATATGAATTCGCAAACGCAATTCATAAAATAAGTGAAGAAAAAAGTAAGTCAATTGCTATTTTAAAAGGTAATGGACAGCCTGACGACATATATCTGTACAGTTTTTTGAAGAGTCTGAGCGAATATTATCAATTGGCAGAGTTCACACTGGATTCAGTTGAAAACAATCCTTTTAAGACTTTAAAAGAACTTTCGAGTTATGATCTGTCGATCATTGCAAAGCCTTCCCAATCATTTGATGAAAAAGAGAAGTTTGTACTTGATCAATATATTATGCAGGGAGGTAAAACATTGTGGCTACTTGACAATGTGCATGCAGAAATGGATAGTTTGATGCTTACGGGTAAATCTTTGGCTTTTAATCGAGACCTCAACCTTACTGACATGCTTTTTAGCTATGGCGTCAGAATCAATTATAATATAACGAAAGACCTGTATAGTAGTAGTATCCGTCTTGCAGCGGGGAGCACCGGTAATCAGGTTCAATATGAAAATTTTAGATGGCCATATTTTCCTCTAATCTTTGCAGATAACTCTCATTCCATTACTAAAAATATCGATCCTGTTTTGATGAAATTTCCAAGTAGTTTGGATACTTTACAAAATCAAATCAAGAAGAAAATATTATTGGAATCATCACCGCTGGCAAAAATTATTGGGACACCTACAAATATAAACCTGAATGAAGTCGCCATCGAACAGAATAAAGAGGAGTTTCAGGATTCAAATACGAATTTTGGAGTTTTACTGGAGGGAGCTTTCACTTCTGCCTATGCCAATCGAATTGCCCCTGTTGAAATTGGCAATTTCACCAGGACAGGTAGTCAAAATAAAATGATCGTTATCAGCGACGGAGACATCGCAGTTAATGATGTTTTTAGAGGAGAACCACTGCCTCTTGATAAAGATAAGTGGACCAATCAGAATTATGGAAACATAGATTTCCTTTTAAATAGTGTGCATTATTTACTCGATGACAGCGGCCTGCTCAACCTAAGGTCCAAATCGCTACAAATTCAATTTCTTGACAAAGAAAAAGTTTTTGAGCAAAGAGGCTATTGGCAGCTGATTAACCTTGCTCTTCCTCTTATCATTCTTTTTGGATTTGGATTTCTTTTTAATTTTATGAGGAAAAGACGATACCACTAATTTTTGATCGATTGCCGGCGTGTATCTATCCCTCATAAACTTTTGTTAAAATAATGATGAGTTTATAAGGATACCCTAGAATTCATGTAATTTTAAGCTGTATTAACAAAAAAACTAATGTTTATGCAAACCAAATTAATTACACTTTTATTAATATTCGGCGCTTTTAC
>JAAESS010000065.1 GCA_024229195.1 Flavobacteriales bacterium
GGAACATCCAATCTGCGAAGAACAAAATGAGGATGGTCGAAAACATCACTGATGCCCCATGCCACGACAAATCATACATTCTGTTATTAGGCTGCCTTGTTGAAGCCCAAATCAGTGAAAACCCTCTGAATATAGAGGACACCGGTAATGAAATTATGAATGCTTTTCAAAAAAGAATCACTGCAAATGATTCACATGTAGTATTTTTTATCCGATTTCTACTTTTAAAGGGAAAACCTTCCAAGAATCAATAGACAAAGTCAAAATTCAGAATTGTGGCAAGTGTAGAAAATTAGCTTTCTAAATAGCTAAATATCTTGGGCACGTTGCTAGCACATTCTGACAGGCAATATCCAGCGTGAATCTAAATATGGCACCTGTGCGCTCGCCTGCTTTAGTTTCAATCATTTTAAGTACTCCCGATTCAGTGACTGGAAAAACACTAAAAACATTAACTAAGATCTTGTTTTGAGTTTTGAAGATTCAGCAAACAAGAATTGATGCATACTTACCTGTTTGATCTGGCTGCAGCAATTAGATGCATTCTTTGGTCTATTAAAAAGACGAGAGACCTACCCTCTA
>JAAESS010000066.1 GCA_024229195.1 Flavobacteriales bacterium
GTAAATAATGTAATACAGAATAGCTGTCTATGCTTTTAAGCCAAAACTATTTTTGCCCTGCTAAGATACAAACATACTCTACCAGTAACTCTCTCGAAACTTGAAAATAGTACTTTCTGGGTCAATTGCAAAGTCGCTTAGGAAAAAACTTTAACGTTAATCGATTGAGACCAGGTAGAAATGGTTTGTTATATTCTCACAGCTGGGTGAAATGCTTTCTGATATCAAATATCGAATAATTTCTCTTCGATACCAACCCCAGGCTAAATAATGGACAGTCCCCTAGAGTAGTTTTAGAGGCTATCTCTCTACTGAACTTTATGATCTCTAGGAGAAGACTTCTTGATCCATATAGACAGGGAATTTCCTGTTACTATCGAAGCAACTACCTAACCTTTGGTTTTATACTTGATTTCTACTATTTCGACCATGGAGATTCGAATAAGACTTTAAAACATTTTGGATTTTGACCGGAAGTGCCATTTTTGATGACGTCAATAACTGTCATTTTTAGAACTGAAATCGCTTTAACTCTTCATGTGCAAGTCTGACGTGTTCGAAAGTAGTTTAGTTAGACAGCACTTGATCAGATCTTTCGATTGATGTATCATTTGTTGGATTTTAACAAAATCTTAGCAATTTCTATGACGTCACCGATCCAATGACGTCATATTTGGGCTATTTTTAGAATTGATTTATCTCGATTTTTTTCATCGATTTCAACTAAATCGACCACGCAGATTCCGAATTCGCAGTCGATGAACAATTAGTATGCACAGAAAAAGTTTTTTAGACCATGTAACTTCTCAATGGTTCGAAACAATGGGGATTATGACATGCCTAAAATACTTTTTTTGTACATGATAATTACTCGTCGACTGCAAATTCAAAATCTGCGTGGTGGATTGAATTCAAATCAATGAAAAAAATTGAGATAAATCAATTCTAAAAATAGCCCAAATATGACGTCATTGGATCGGTGACGTCATAGAAATTGCTAAGATTTTGTTAAAATCCAACAAATGATACA
>JAAESS010000067.1 GCA_024229195.1 Flavobacteriales bacterium
ATGGATGCCCGAAGAACAAAGTGCTTTTTACATCGGTGATTCTGAAATATTGAATTTCCCAATAGGCACGGTTTTAATCAAAAACTTTTCCTATAATGGAGTCGCTCCTGAAAATGTGAGAAAAAACATTGAAACAAGGCTGATGATCAAAAAAGATGATGGCTGGGTTTTTGCAGATTATATTTGGAATGATGAGCAAAATGAGGCTGTTTACAACTTGGACGGGAGCTCCTTTGAAATAGAGTGGACGGAAAATAATATAACCAGCACAGTTAACTATAGAATTCCCAGTGGCTCAGAATGTGCTACGTGTCACAAAATTTCTGACATTCATACACCCACCGGAGTCAAGCCAATGAATTTAAACAAGATTTTAAATTATGGGGACCACTCTATGAGTCAAATAGAAAAATGGACATCATATGGATACCTGGAAAACGCTCCGGAAAACATATCAACATTAGTTGATTGGACAGACCCCTCAAATTCGTTGGAGCTAAGAGTTCGGTCTTATTTAG
>JAAESS010000068.1 GCA_024229195.1 Flavobacteriales bacterium
CTAAAAACTGCTTGAGTGCTTACATCACGCGTTTTGGTAATAGAACCAGAAGCTGAATCACCCTCTGTGATAAAAATGGTAGTATCTGTCCGGCTCTCTTTCTTTAAATCATTATAATGTACCCTACAATCTCTTAGTTTTTTATTGTGCAGGTTAGCTTTCTTTGCTCTTTCTCTAGCCAATTTCTTAACTCCAGCCATGGCTTTTCTTTCATTCTCTGCTTGCTGAATTTTATTTTGTAGAACAACTGCAGTTTCAGGGTGTTTATGCAGGTAATTATCCAATTGAGTTTTGATAAAATCATTTACAAATGTCCGAATAGTTATACCAGAAGGTTCCATTTCATTTGAGCCCAATTTAGTTTTGGTTTGCGATTCAAAAACTGGTTCAATTATTTTTATACTTATGGCGGCATATACAGCTTGCCTGATGTCTACTGCATCATAATTTTTACCATAGAACTCTCGAATTGTTTTTGCTATTGCTTCACGAAAAGAGCTTTGATGCGTACCACCTTGAACTGTATGCTGTCCATTTACAAAGGAATAATATTGCTCGGAATACTGATTTTTGCAATGGGTAAGCGCTACCTCAATATCATCTCCTTTTAGGTGAATAATAGGGTATAAAATTTCAGAATCAATATCTCGCTCTAATAAATCGTAAAGTCCGTTTTTAGAAATGAATCTTTGTCCGTTATAAAGTATGGTTAAGCCAGGATTTAAGAAGCAATAATTCCAAAGCATTTTCTCTACATACTCATTGATGAAGCGGTATTTTCCAAAAAGTTCTCCATCAGGAATAAAAGTGACCTGTGTGCCTTTTCTGGAAGCGTTATCTTGAATTGGCTCTTCATTTAAAATAACTCCTTTGTCAAACTCTACCAATTTACTCTTGCCTTCCCTTACCGATTTTATCTTAAAATAGGAAGA
>JAAESS010000069.1 GCA_024229195.1 Flavobacteriales bacterium
AAAAATAGAAGAACTTATCTGATAATATTTTTGAAAAATGTAAATGACTAAAAATACCCGTAAACCACTATTTTTTAGTAAAACCGAATGGTTTATTTTTATCGGGTTGCGAAATTTTGTAATGAAAATACTCTGTACCCTGATCATGTTTCTCCTCTCCTTTGGCTTATTCGGTCAGGAACCTATAGAAACAAACGTAATAATCGGTCAAGTAAAAGATGCCGATAGGCACTTACCATTGCAATTTGTAACGGTGAGTCTTCAAGATATAAATACAAGCGAACTTGTAGGTGATGTGACTAATAAGGAAGGTAAATTTGAACTTTCTGTTCCCAACGGAAAATACTATTGTATCGTTGAATCTTTGTCATTCCAACCATTTATAATTCAAGTACTTAGCATTCAACAAGGTATGGATATGGGTACAATTGAATTGGAGCAGAATAGCGAAAAATTAGAAGAAATTGAACTTATCGCCGGAAATAAACTCGTTGATCACAACCTGACAAAAAAAATATATAATGCCTCAAAAGACATTGCAAATATTGGTGGAAATGCTGTTACAGTTCTAGAAAACACACCTTCGGTAAAAGTTGACACTCAAGGAAATATTACCATCAGGGGTAATACCGCTCTTATTTTGGTAGACGGCAAGCCTTATGGCGGACAAAGAAGTAATGCCGATGTTTTAAGCCTTATTCCAGCCAACACAATAAATAAAGTAGAAGTCATTTCTCAATCTGCCAAATACGATGCAGAAGGCGGCGGCGCTATATTAAACATTATTTTAAAAAAGAGGTCCAACGAAGGGTATAATGGCACCATTGAGGCTCATGTTGGATTACCCGATAACGACGGTGTTTCAACATTTGTCAATTATAAAACTGATAAGATCAATATGTATTCTACCGTTAGTTTTAACCATCAAGTAATGATAAAGGATACTGAAATTCAACAAATTTTTCTTGATGATATGCAGGAACCAACGGGTAATTTTGATCAAGTAAGGTCAGATTACCGTCAGCGCAACAGTTTCTTAATTAACCTTGGGAGTGATTTTTATCTCGATGAAAAAAATACCCTGACAACATCCATCTTGTACTCTAACGCAAACAAGAATTATGATTCGGAATTATTTTTAAACGACTTTCAGCCAATCGAAGAATTGATCAAATCAACTTATCGAAAAGTAGATGATAATTCTGACGAAGGATTTTTAGAGGCCTATTTTCAGTTTACAACCAAATTTAATAGTGAGGGTCATCAATTATCTGCCGACATTAAATACGACAATAGCCTTGCAGATAATCAAACAGATATTCTGAACACAGAAACTTTCCCGGATTCCGATGTTACTGAACAAAAATATGTCAAAGATGAGAACGTTGACAACTTTTATATCAAAGCAGATTATACGCTTCCTTTCAATGAAAACACTAGTTTTGAGGCCGGATTTAAAACAAATTTTCGAAATTATGACAATGACTTTTCCTCGAGTAATCTAAACCGACTTAAATCACTTTTTGAACCTAATGCAAATTTTACGAGCCAAATAGATTATAATGAGAACATCTATGCTTTTTATGCCAATTATAGTAAACAAGTCGATAAGTTTAGTTTTTCTATAGGACTAAGAACTGAAATTACCAAGACTACAATTTCAGAAAAAAGTATTGAAGAGCCATACATTAATGATTACGAAGATATTTTTCCAAATGCCTTATTAACTTATTCATTTAAAGATAAAAATGTAATATCTCTGGGCTATACAAAATATATTGACAGGCCCACAATTTCTGAATTAAATCCGTTTAACTCTTTTACAGATGAGAGATTTATTCTGTTGGGAAATCCTTATTTGCAACCCTATTACACAAACTACTTCTATCTGGAATACTATCATGAATTTGAAAAAATATCCTTAAATACAGCTTTGTTTTATTCCAATTCGACGGATAGAATACTTAATGTGCTTGAAAAAACCGGTTTACAAACCAGTGATGGCTTCGATATTTATCAAAGAATACCAATCAATAATGGAACACTTAATTATACAGGATTGGAAATAGAAGCAACCTATAATCCTACTAATAAAATTCGTTTATACGGTCTGATAAGTCCATATT
Source organism: Flavobacteriales bacterium (assembly GCA_024229195.1). Taxonomy (GTDB): domain Bacteria; phylum Bacteroidota; class Bacteroidia; order Flavobacteriales; family Flavobacteriaceae; genus Lutimonas. The sequence continues at coordinate 2,127 of JAAESS010000069.1, forward strand.
TTTCTCAATTATCGGAGACAAGAGATAATGCCTATGATTATGACAATTGGGTATTTTATGGCAACTTAAGACTCTTATATAGAATTAATAACACCTTAAGGTTAAATATTGATTACGTTTACCAGTCTGCTCAAAAAACTGCCATAACTGAATTAAAGGCATTTCAATACACGAATTTAAATATTTCTAAAGATTTTTGGGGTGGACAGTCTACTCTCAGTCTGAAAATAAATGATGTTTTCCATACTAGAAAAGCACAATTTAGTTCCTTAGAGGCCAATACTATAACTCAGAGAGATTTTATTTTTGACACGCAATTTCTCTTATCATTTTCCTACAGATTCAATAAGAGTAGTCGCAGAAACAGTCATAATAGGACAAAGGATATGGAGAAGAATATTTTTGAAGTAAAAGATCCTTTAAAATAAAAAAAGCTTGTTTTCACAAGCTTTTATAATTTAAAATTTCTTTTTTATTTTGATTTGGCCTTTTTCGCCTCCTTTTTTAATTTCCAGTTCTCCATCAAATTTCCAAACAACCAATAAGGCACAACTGTAGTTAATAGGAAAATCAGCATCCAAAATCCCATAGTAAAAATGGTTAAAAAAACTAAAAACCCTAAAAATTGACCAAGTTCCATATACTTTTTTTTGTGTTATTCGATGGTCAAAAATAATACATATTTTTAAATTGACAATCAATTCTGATAGTATTTTAAATTAACAAATTATTAACAAAACAGGAATTAAACTTAATTTTATCTTTCTGGTCTTATAAAGGTACCTATAGATAAGCTCATGAAGATCATATTAACCTTACTCATTATACTATCATTTTCGCTTTTAGCCCAGTCTCAAGAAAGACAAAGACCACAAAGAGCTGAGCAAGCACAAAGAGAAATGTTCGAGATAAAGGGTGTAATTCATGAAAAAGAAGCCGGCACCCCTCTTGAATTTGCTACAGTCATTGTAAAACCACTCAATGGAAGGCGAGTTTTCGGCGGCATGACGAATGCAAAGGGCAAGTTTGCCTTCGAAGTTCCTAAAGGAAAATACAATATCAGTTTTGAATTTTTATCTTTTAAAACTATCACAAAAAATAATATTGACATTGTTACAGATTTGAATTTGGGTGAGATCCTTTTGGAAGAAGATTCGGAATCGCTGGAAGAAGTTACCCTAATTGCTGAAAGAAGTACTATGGAGGTAAAACTTGACAAAAAAATCTATAACGTTGGAAAAGATATGACTGTTAGAGGAGGAACTGCCAGCGATGTTTTGGATAATGTACCCTCTGTTACTGTTGATGCTGAGGGAATTGTAAGTTTAAGAGGAAATGAAAATGTGAGGATACTGATCAACGGAAAACCAAGCGGATTGGTTGGATTAAATGATACTGAAGCACTTAGACAATTCCCCGCAGATGCGATTGCAAAAGTCGAAGTGATCACAAGTCCCTCTGCACGGTACGATGCTGAAGGTACCGCTGGTATCTTAAATATAATCTTACGAAGAGATAAAATAACAGGGTTTAATGGCGTGGGAACTATCAATTTAGGTGTTCCTCAACATTACGGATTTTCGACTAGTCTCAATTACAGGCTTGAAAACGTTAATTTTTTCACTAATATTGGTTATTCAGATAGAGAATCTCCCGGAAATTCAAGTGCTGAAACGACATATTTTTCACCTGACGCATCATATGCCTCCACAAATCAGCAGGTAGATTATATCAGAAGTGGTAATAATTTGAACCTTAATTTCGGTGTTGAGTATTATATAGCAAAAGAAACTTCAATAACGGGAAGTTTTTTATATAGAAATTCGGATCGAAATCGTATTTCAGAAAATATGACAGATGCATTCGATGAATTTGATGAACTTGCAAACGCTACCTTGAGAATCGAAAATGAGGCTTCGATTGATAAAGTGTTTCAATACGACCTCAATTTTATGCATAAATTTAAAAAAGAAGGTCATCAAATTGATCTAGATGTTCAATATCAGAACAATAGCGACAATGAGAATAGTTTGATTACGAACGAGGAGACATTTCCTGAAATGATTGATCAACTGTCAGAAAAAGTTGACTCAGATGAAACACAAAAAAGGATTTTAATACAAAGTGATTATGTACTGCCCATTGTTGAAAATCAGCAAGTTGAATTAGGATTTAGGATCAATAATGATGACAGAGAAACGGACTACAAGTTTTTCAATGAAAATGAGGATGGAGATTTTATAGTCAATGACAGCCTTACAAATCTTTTTGAATATGAAGAGGTCATCTCTGCAGTTTATGGTCAATACGGTAATAAATTTGGTAAATTTTCTGCACTTGTAGGTCTTAGACTGGAAGGAACTGATATTGATATTCGATCAACTGGAAAGGAAATTGATTCAGTAAATCAAAAAAATTATATCAACGTTTTCCCCACGGCGAATCTTGTTTATGAATTCACAGAAAGCGAAAATTTAACTTTGGGTTATAACAGTCGAATCAGAAGACCCAGATCGCGGTTTATCAACCCTTTTCCATCTCAATCAAGTCGAACCAATATATTTCAAGGAAATCCGGATTTAGATCCATCGATTTCACATGGTGTAGATCTTGGCTATTACAAGAGATGGCAAAAAGTGACCTTTAACACCTCTGTTTACTATACACACAGCACTGATGTTTTTCAATTTATAAGTGAAGATACTGGTGAAACCACTGAAGATGGTATTCCAATCATACGAAGAACCCCTATAAATTTGAGTACAGATGATCGATATGGGTTTGAATTTTCGGCAAACTATACACCTAAAAAGAATTGGAGGTTAAATGCAAGTTTTAACTTCTATAATTCGACGATCGATGGTGAATACCAAGGTGTAGATTTTGGTTCAAGTTTCAATAGCTGGTTCGCCCGTGGTACATCTAAAATACCATTACCTGCAAAAATAGATTGGCAAACCACTTTAATGTTTAGAGGCCCACGTCAGAATGCTCAATCAAAGAGTCAGGGAATGTTTATGGCGAATATGGCTTTTAGTAAGGATATTTTAAAAGGAAATGGCACCCTTGTTTTCAATGTAGATGATCTTTTAAATACCAGAAAAAGAATATCCGAAACAACTACAGATTCTTTTAATCAGAATAGTGAATTTCAATGGAGACAGAGGCAGTTTAGACTTTCTTTTACTTACAGATTCAATCAGAAAAAACAACGCCAACGACAACGAGGAGGAATGGGTTCAGACGATGGAGAAGGGTTCGAGGGTTAGCAAAAATTCATATTCAAAAGTGTCCTTTTTAAGGCAAATCTAAAAGGAAATTTCAAGTCTTTAACAATCCTTTTCTGCCGGCTATTTTGTATCTTTGAGGCATAAGTATTACAAATTATTTACTCATGAAATACAGAATAGAACACGATACAATTGGTGAAGTTAAAGTGCCTGCAGACAAATATTGGGGAGCACAAACTGAAAGATCAAGAAACAATTTTAAGATAGGTGCTGAAGCTTCAATGCCAAAAGAAATCATTGAGGGTTTTGCCTATTTAAAAAAAGCAGCTGCTTATACAAATCATGACCTTGGGGTGATGAATAAAGAAAAAAGAGACGCTATTGGTCAAGTATGTGACGAAATACTGGCCGGAGAATTATTTGATCAATTTCCATTGGTTATTTGGCAAACAGGTTCAGGAACTCAGAGTAATATGAATTGTAATGAAGTCATCGCCAATAAGGCCCATTTAAACAATGGAGGAGACTTAAACGGTACAGAGCGTTTTATACACCCCAATGATGACGTCAACAAGTCTCAATCGTCTAATGATACCTTCCCAACCGGTATGCATATTGCGATTTATAAGAAAATTATTGAAGTGACGATTCCCGGAGTTGAACAACTGCGAAATACCCTTCAACAAAAATCTATTGAATTTGCCAATGTCGTTAAAATAGGTAGAACGCACCTTATGGATGCCACTCCTCTCACACTTGGTCAGGAATTTTCTGGTTATGTATCTCAACTTGATCACGGAATTAAAGCATTGAACAATACATTAAGTCACCTTTCAGAGCTTGCGCTTGGGGGTACTGCTGTAGGAACAGGAATCAATACCCCTGAAGGTTATTCAGAACTTGTAGCCAAGTATATCGCAGAATTTACAGATCTTCCGTTTGTCACAGCTGAAAATAAATTCGAAGCGCTTGCTGCTCATGACGCAGTTGTAGAGACACACGGAGCACTAAAACAGTTAGCCGTTTCTCTTATGAAAATTGCAAATGATATTAGGATGCTGGCCTCCGGTCCAAGAAGTGGTATTGGAGAAATAATTATTCCGGCCAATGAACCCGGATCATCAATCATGCCCGGTAAAGTAAATCCAACTCAGGCTGAAGCTCTTACAATGGTTTGTGCTCAGGTTATTGGAAATGACGTAGCAGTCACCGTTGGAGGAATGACAGGTCACTATGAATTAAATGTATTTAAACCTGTCATGGCAGCCAATGCTTTGCAGTCTGCTCAACTAATTGGGGATGCTTGTGTTTCTTTCACAGAAAATTGTGCTGATGGTATCGAGCCTAATTACCCTCAGATTGAACAGCTTTTAAATAATTCTTTGATGCTGGTAACCGCTCTGAATACCAAAATTGGTTATGAAAATTCTGCTAAAATCGCGAAAACAGCCCATAAAAATGGAACAACACTAAGAGAAGAAGCTGTAAACCTTGGTTTTTTGACTGGTGAAGAATTTGATGAATGGGTACGACCTGAAGATATGGTGGGAAGTTTAAAAGTATAAATACAGCAACAGGTAAAAAGATCTGATTTAATTCTTTTTGCCTGCTTTCAAGACAAAATAAATCTATGTGTAACAGTTTCAATAAGAAATTCCTCGATGAGGCGGCTAAAGCTTTGGAGCAGGATACGGATAAGGATCTGATAGATCACGGAAGATTTATGGATCAAGCCGTCGAAAACGCTATAACAGGGGTCTTGAACAATGAAGGTGGACCTTTTGGATGTATTGTTGTCAAAGAAGGAAAAATCATTGGTAAAGGCAACAACAAGGTGACATCGACGAATGATCCGACTGCGCACGCAGAAGTTATGGCGATCAGAGAAGCCTGTAAAGCGCTAAAGTCATTTCAACTGGACGATTGTGTTCTATATACCAGCTGTGAACCTTGTCCAATGTGTTTAGGTGCCATTTATTGGGCCAGACCTAAAAAAGTTTATTATGGATGCAGCAAAACAGACGCAGCCAATATTGGCTTTGATGATAACTTTATTTATAAAGAGTTAGACCTGGAACCAGGTAAAAGAACTATTCCATTTGAACAAATCAATAAAGAACAAGCCATGAAGGCCTTTAAGGCCTGGGAAGAAAAGGAGGACAAAATAGAGTATTAATTTAATTGTTTCGTTATGCGTAAAGTAGGAATATGGATCGATCAAAAGGAAGCAAACTTGATCACCTTGACAAGTAATGCTATTAACACTAAAACAATTTACTCTGATATTGAATCCCGGATTCGGATCGAAGGTGAAACCAAGCAATTTGGCAGATTCGGAGATCAATTCCTGGTAGATGAAAAAGGAAAACAAAATAAGTTAAAAGAATACACCCAGCGATACTTGTTACGCGTGATCAAAGAATTATCAAAAGCTGATGAGATTTTGTTATTTGGACCAGCTCAAATGAAATTGAAAATAGAAAAAATTATCTTAAGTATGCCTGAATTGTCTGTAAAGCTAAAAGATACCCAAACATCAGAAAATATGACACACAACCAGAAACTGGCTTATGTGAAAAATTTCTATAAGAGTAAATGATCAGAGCCCTCGGCTCAACTGCCTGATTTTGTTGTAATATTCTTCATATTCTTTTTCGGCAAGACGTTGTGACTTGCTGTTAAAGAAATCTTTTAGGCTGCGCTGTTTTTTTTCGGACCCTTTAGAAAGTCCAATTCTGTCATTTTCCATTTATTCGCAATTTATATTATAAACGAAAGAAATAGCTATTTTATTATAAATCGCTTTCGATCAAATACATATGCACATAAAAAAAATGAAATTAAAAAGATTAATAAAAACTTGTTTTATTATAAATTTACCATTTGCTATGAAAAAATTCAGATTCAGGTGCATCGACCCTTTGAAAAGTATGTGCCCCGAAAAAATCTCTTTGGGCCTGAATTAAATTAGCCGATAAATTTTTTGTTGTCATATCTACCCAGTAATTGTATGATGCTGAAAAACAATGTGTTGACACTCTATATTTTAGTCCTAATTTAATTGTTTCACACAGGTCTGATTCTGCATTGATCAAATCACCTTTTACAAGAGTCATATCAAAAAGATCTTGTGCCTCCTTAAATTCATTGTGAAGTTGATTCATGAGGTGAGACTTGATGATGCATCCATTTGACCATATTCTGGCAATATCAGAAAAATTAAGGTTCCATTCATAAGTTTGAGAAGCCAACTGCATTAATCTAAACCCTTGTTGATGATTGATCAATCTAGCAAATTTATATGAATTTTCAACTGATTTGAGATTTATATCCTTGGTCATGGACTGCTCCGGTTCAATCAAATCAGACATTTTAATTCTTGTATCCTTAAAAGAGGATATATACCTGGCGAATACAGCAGCTGACATCATTGTATTTGGTATCCCAAGGTCAAATGCCGCCTTACTTGACCAGGAGCCGGTTCCTTTATTTCCAGCCTTATCCAGGATCAGATCGAGCAAATATTTATCTCCCTCCGTTTTTCTTAATATCTGAACAGTGATCTCTAACAAATAGCTTGAAAGAGGACCTTTATTCCAATTTTCAAATACCACAGCAATCTCTTCATTTGACATACTTTTTGACATCAGGGCATAGAGTTCGGCCAGTAACTGCATTTCCACATACTCAATACCATTGTGAACCATTTTGATAAAATGCCCTGAACCTTCAGGTCCTACATAAGTACAACATGTCTTTCCAAAATCATCCAAAGCTGCTATTGATTCCAAGACATCCGAAACCAGATTATAACTCTCTCTTTTCCCACCTGGCATAATCGAAGGACCTTTTCTGGCACCCTCTTCCCCACCAGAAATTCCTGCACCGATAAAGTTTATCCCTTTACTTTCAGCAAGTTCAAACCTTCTTTTGGTATTCATATAATGAGAATTTCCACCATCGATAATAATATCACCTTCAGAAAGTAATGGAATTAAGATGTTTAGAACCAAATCAACAGTAGGACCTGCTTTGATCATGATCAAAATCTTTCTGGGCCTATCTATGGATTCTATAAAACTCTTGAGATCTGTAAATCCTTGGATGTTATCTAGATGTGAATTATCCGAAAGAAACTGATTCACAACCTCTTCTTCACCTGCATCAGCTCTGTTAAAAACGGATAATCGATAACCTTTTTCAGCAATATTGATACTAATACTACTGCCCATTACACCCAGGCCAAAAACACCAAACTCACTCTTTTCTTTACTCATAAACTTGACTTTATTTTTGCTACTATCTCTTCAGGAGACAT
>JAAESS010000070.1 GCA_024229195.1 Flavobacteriales bacterium
CCATTATTTATATGACAAATATCATTTTTTGAAAATTTTAATAAACTGAAAATGAGATAGATAAGGTTAAATAATGATATTTGTCATAAATTGAATGTAACTCATGTCACATCTAAATGAGAGAATTGAGACATAAAAAAGTACATAAATATCTTTATTATTATGATTCTTAAAAAGAAGCAGTCATAATGACGATTTTGAAAAATTTATCCTAGAAAATTTAGTAAATTTGCAATCGCGTATGAATTAATTTTTTTTAGATGAAAAAAGTTGCTAATTATTTATTTTCGACCCGTTTTACGGGCATTCTATTTTTAATTTTTGCCGCAGCTATGGCCATTTCCACATTCATTGAAAATGACTACGGTACTCAGACATCAAAAGCACTTGTTTACAATGCTTGGTGGTTTGAGTTAGTGATGCTGTTGCTGATGGTAAATTTTATCGGTAATATCAAAAAATATAATCTTTTACAACGTAAGAAGTTTTCAGTTCTACTATTTCACCTTTCTTTCGTTTTGATCATTTTAGGGGCTGGAATCACACGTTACGTAAGTTATGAGGGTGTAATGCCCATTTACGAGGGTGAGACTACCAATAAGATGTTGTCAGATAAAGCCTTTCTGGATATTCATATAGATGATGATCAAGAACAGAAAGCACCTATTTATGAGCATTATTTGTTTGCTTCAACCTATGGGAACAGTAGTAATTTTATTTACAATACTTCAAAGTTTTTAAATTGGTTAAGAGGTGGTAACGATTTCTCAATTAAAACTGACTTTAAGGGAGATCCTGTTGAAATCAATTATGTCAATTATATCCCAAATGCATTTGAAGAGTTTCAGCCAAATGAAGCGGGTGAAATATACCTGAAAATTGTAGAGTCCGGAGGAGGAGGAAGACATGAGCATTTTATCAAAGCCGGGCAAACCATCAACATGCACAATACCTTATTTTCATTTGAGAATAGGACTGAAGGCACTATTAATATCTTCACAGAAAATGACACCTTAAGGATCCAGGCTCCAAGCGATGGAGAATTTATGATCATGGCAAGTCAGACCAAAGGTAAAGTGGTCAAGGATTCAGTTCAGGTGTTTAATCTACGATCACTTTATCAGTTGAGTGGTAACCAGTTCGTTATTCCAGAACCCCCAGTGAAAGGAGAAATGACATTGGTCTCTGGAGATAAAGATGAACATATCAACGATATGCTTGAAGTTGAAGTCGTTACGAAAAACACGAAGCAAAATATCCAATTAATGGGTAATGCGCTGCAGGTATCTTCTCCAAAAGTATTTTCTCAGGATGGATTGAATTTTAGACTTAAATATGGTTCAAATCAGTTTCAACTTCCATTTTCAGTTAAACTTAGAGATTTTCAATTGGAGCGTTATCCGGGTTCGATGAGTCCTAAATCTTATGCCAGTGAAATCACTGTGGTGGATGGTGATGATGTATTTGATTTTAGAATTTTTATGAATCATGTACTTGATCATAAGGGATACAGGTTTTTTCAATCAAGTTACAATGACCAGGGAGAAGTAGAACAGACTTTTTTATCTGTGAATTATGACCAGGCCGGTACTTGGACCTCTTATTTAGGATATTTCCTGCTATTTTTTGGGATGATCTGGTCAATTTTTGACAAAAACACAAGGTTTGCAGTGATGCGAAAAACACTGGATAGACTAAAGAAGAAAAAAGCAAAACTAGTTACCCTTCTTTTATTGGTGACTGGAATGACATACGGGCAAACTGATCATGCAACTCATACCTCTCATGATCAGCAGTACAAAACGATTGATTCAATCATAGAAGTTCAAATGTCGGCTAAATCACATGCCAAAGAGTTTGGGAAACTGGTCATTCAGGACGAAGGAGGAAGAATGAAGCCTGTTAATACGTTTGCGTCTGAATTGCTCAGAAAAGTGAGTAAAAAGGATAGTTATAAGGATATGGATGCGAATCAGGTAGTGGTATCGATGCTGACCAATCCAAGAGCCTGGTATTTTGTTCCTTTTATTTACATCAAAAAAGAAAATACGAAAGTCAGAGACTTGATCGGTATACCCCATGATCAAAAGTATGCCAGATTTTCTGATCTGTTCACTGAAAAAGGAGAGTATAAATTGACCGATGAGGTTTCAAAGGCCCACAAGAAAAAGATAAAGGATAAATACGAAGAAAGTATTTTGAATATTGATGGACGTGCCAATTTATTATTCGGCGCTCTTGGAGGTTCTATTTTTAAATTTTTCCCGTTACCTGAGGATGAGAATAACAAATGGTTCTCTTTTATCGAAGTAAGACATTCTGGTTTTAAAGGAGAGGATTCATTATATGTTAGCAATATTCTTCCTCTTTACGCAGGTGAAGTAGTGGCCGGAGCAAAATCAAAAGATTATTCAAGAGCTGAAGAATATCTGGAAAGTATCCATAAGTATCAGAGAAAATATGGGTCTGCGGTAGTTCCTTCAGAAAGAAAGGTTGAATTGGAATTATTCTATAATGAATACGACATTTTTAAATCTTTGTTTAGTTATTATATGTTGGCGAGTTTACTCATGTTTATCGTGGTGATCATCAATATATTTAACGATAAGAAGCTGATTCGTGTGCTGATAAAAATATGTATCGGAATAATCCTGCTACTTTTTGCTTATCATACGGTTGGCTTAGGTATTAGATGGTATATTTCAGGACACGCACCATGGAGTAATGGGTATGAATCGATGATCTATGTATCATGGGCCACCATGCTATTTGGAGTCATCTTCGCCAAAAGATCACCACTTACCTTGGCTGCAACTACTTTTGTGACTTCGATGCTTTTGATGGTGGCACATTGGAATTGGATGGATCCGTCGATAGGAAATTTGGTACCAGTACTAGACAGTTATTGGCTGATGGTTCATGTTGCGATTATCGTGGCTAGTTACGGGCCCTTTACCATTGGAATGATCCTCGGAATGTTAGCGCTCCTGCTTTATATTTTTACCAACAAGAAAAATAAAAAGAAAATGAGCCTGGCGATCAATGAGATCACCACAATTAACGAAATGTCATTAACCATAGGTTTGGTTATGCTGACCATCGGTAACTTTTTAGGAGGAATTTGGGCGAATGAGAGCTGGGGAAGATATTGGGGTTGGGATCCAAAAGAAACATGGGCCCTGATCAGTATCATTGTATATGCTTTTGTATTGCACATGAGACTTATCCCTGGTTTAAAGAGTAAATACACTTTTAATATGATGTCAGTATTTGCTTTTGCGTCGATTCTAATGACTTATTTAGGAGTGAATCATTTACTGTCCGGATTACACTCATATGCTGCAGGAGAATCAGCTGCTGTTCCAAATCAGATTTGGGGATGGTTAGGCCTATCAGTAATTTTGAGTATCTTAGCGTTTATTAAATTTAAGAAGTTTTACAAGAAAAAAAAGAAAAGTTAAGATGAAGCAAATAATTGTTATGTTATGTCTTGTGCTGTTTGTGGCAGTAGGATGTAATACAGAAAAAAAAGTAGATAATGCTGAAAAACCAGCAGTAAACGAAAACAACGAACAAGTGTCAGAAAATATTTATCAATATCAGGTTACAGACCTTTATGGAGAAGATTTTGATTTTTCAAAATTGAAAGGAAAAAAAGTGATGGTAGTGAATACAGCCTCAGAATGCGGTTTAACTCCTCAATACCAGGATCTTCAGAAGTTGTATGACAACTACAAAGATCAGAATTTTGTTATTGTTGGATTTCCGGCCAATAACTTTGGTGGGCAGGAGCCGGGTTCAGATGCTGAGATCGCTTCTTTTTGCAAAGAAAATTATGGTGTATCTTTTCCGATGATGTCTAAGATCTCTGTAAAAGGGGGAGATATGCATGAAGTGTATCACTTTTTAACTGAAAAAGAAAAGAATGGTCTTCAGGACTCTGAAGTAGCCTGGAATTTTCAAAAATATTTGTTGGATGAGCAAGGTGAACTTGTTATGGTTGTTGAACCAAGAACGTTGCCAACAGACCCTTCGATCGTTGAATGGATCGAAACTAACTAACACAGTAATTTCAATTTCCCCAATGTTAAACACCTTCATTTTTTTGAAGGTGTTTTTTTATTAAGAATACTTGTACAGAAGCAATAAACCTTTTAGTTTCGTATGACTCTCAAAAGGTTTGAAGGTTCCGAATTTAAGATGAGAAATAGACACGATAGCTAACATTATTTCAATCCAAATAGAAAATATTCTGATATTAATTTTATAAATGTCATATTACCCATACCTCTCCAGAAACTGTTTACTTATCGTATTACAGTAGCTGAGGCTGATTTTATAAAAATTGGTTCACGGGTGGCCGTTCCTTTTGGGAAATCGAAGATATACACCGCTATTGTTTTTGAAAAGCATTCTGAAGAACCTAAAGCTTATGAAGCCAAGGAGATCTATCAGATTTTAGACGAATTACCAATTGTAACTGAAATTCAGTTAAAGCAATGGCAATGGATATCCTCTTATTATATGTGCTCTTTAGGAGATGTTTTGCGAGCTGCCTTGCCAAAAGCATTTTTGCTTGAAAGTGAAACCTTGGTTTTAAAAAATGATTTATTTGAACAGGAAGCCGCACTGACCGATGAAGAATATCTGATTTGGGAAGCTTTAGAGCATCAATCCAAATTAAAGATTCAGGATATTATAAAGATCCTTGATAGAAAAGGTGTTTTATCTGTTGTCAATTCATTACTGGCAAAAGAAGCCATTGAGGTAAAAGAGGAGATATACGAACAGTATAAGCCCAAATATGTAAAGTACATTCAACTGCATGCAGATCATCAAACTGAAGAAAGTCTGCATCTATTGCTTGATGGTCTGACAAGAGCACCAAAGCAAAGAGAAATCATGCTCTGCTTTTTTCAATTAAAACAAGGCTCAAATGAGCCTGTCTTATTCAAGGAGTTGATCAAAAAAAGTAATACAACGTCAACAGTTGTGCAGGCATTGGTTAAAAAAGGTGTTTTTGAACTAATACAGATACGAGAAGACAGGGTTTCTTTTGATACTGAAATTCAACCCATTCATGATTTGAGTGTACCGCAAAAAGAAGCATTGGATCAGATCAAAACTATATTCAAAGAGAAAGAGGTTTGTTTACTTCACGGTGTAACTTCGAGTGGTAAAACTGAGATCTATTCTCATTTGATTTCACAAACCCTCGAACAAGGAAAACAAGTGTTGTATCTCTTGCCTGAGATTGCCTTGACTACCCATATTATAAATAGGTTGCAGCAGTTTTATGGTGACAAGATCTCAGTGTTTCATTCAAGATATTCGGTAGATGAGCGGGTCGAGGTTTGGAATAATTTATTAACCAGATCAGATAAGGCTCAAATCATTTTAGGAGCACGTTCTTCAGTTTTGTTACCTTTTAGTAATCTTGGGTTGATCATTGTAGATGAGGAACACGAGACGTCTTTTAAGCAATTTGAACCTTCACCCAGATACCATGCTCGTGATACTGCAATTATGCTCGGTTTTTTACATAAGGCCAATGTTTTATTGGGAAGTGCCACGCCATCGGTAGAGACTTTCTACAATGCAAAGCAATCAAAATACGGCTATGTAAAATTAGAAACACGATTCGGTAATGTTCAGCTGCCTGAAATGGAATTGGTTGATATTAAGGAAAAGCACAGAAAAAAACGTATGAAAGGTCATTTTTCGGATCGTTTGTTGAGTTTGATCGAGGAGGCTCTATCCGAAAAGGAACAGGTCATTCTTTTTCAGAATCGTCGGGGTTATTCACCCGTGGTAGAATGCAGTACTTGTGGTGTAGCTCCACAATGTCCTAATTGCGATGTAAGTCTTACTTTTCATAAGTTCAATAATGAACTGAAGTGTCATTATTGTGGGCATCAGCAAGCATTGCCAAAAACCTGTCCTGCCTGTGAAAACCCAACTCTGGATTCCAAGGGTTTTGGAACAGAACAGATCGAGTTGGAGCTTAAAGAGTTGTTTCCGGATACAAAGGTTGCCAGGATGGACCTTGATACGACCAGAGGGAAATACGGTTATCAGAAAATTTTACAATCATTTCAAGACCATGATATTGATATTTTAGTGGGTACACAAATGTTGACCAAAGGACTTGATTTTAAAAATGTAAGCCTTGTAGGTGTTCTTAATGCTGATAATCTCTTAAATTTTCCTGATTTCAGAGCCCATGAACGCACCTATCAATTAATGGTACAGGTATCGGGTAGGGCAGGACGTGATCAGAAAAGAGGCAAGGTAGCTATTCAAAGTTTTAATCCTTACCATCAGATTTTACAGCAGGTAACAGTTCACGATTACCCTGCCATGTATCAGGATCAGATGAATGAACGGCATCAATTTAGTTATCCTCCATTGGTAAGATTGGTTCGAATTGTTTTGAAACACAAGGATTTTATCAAAGTAGATACGGCAGCGAACTGGATGGGTAAATCCTTGGTGAATAGTTTTGGAGATCAGGTGCTAGGGCCTACCAGTCCATCCATAGGCAGAATCAGAAATAAGTATATCAAATCAATTCTGATTAAAATTCCATCCGGAGTAGCGCTCAAACAATCAAAAGATCAGATCCAGAGAATTAAAGATTCCTTTTTATCTATCCCTGATTTTAGGGCCGTACAGGTCATTGTGGATGTGGATTGTTATTAATTCAATGCTACAATGCATGAATGTGCGAATCTTCAAAAATTGAAAATCAACAATCTCCAATCCTCAATCAACTTCTACAATGATCAATTATTATTCCCATTTTGCTTTTCCCATTCTTGTCGAAGGTCTGAAGAAACTGCACCCGTTCCGTCATGTCTCCATCCCGGGGGTTTGATAAAGTATTTTAATTTATTGGATATTGAAGTTTTTGATTGAAATACATCTTTAAGCATCTCATACCATTCCACAAAGGCAATCTTTACAGGATTATAGGTGTCTATATTTTTTACCAAGCCATAGACCGGTTTTTCTACCTCTGGTTCAAAAGTGCCAAACATTCTATCCCAAATAATCAGAATTCCTGCATGATTCCTGTCAAGATATTGCGGATTTGTTGCATGATGAACCCTATGATGAGAAGGTGTATTAAATACAGCTTCAAACCACTTTGGCATCTTATCGATCAGTTCGGTATGGATCCAGTATTGATATAAAAGACTAATTGACATTTGTGCCAGAATCATAACGGGATGAAATCCGAGAAGCGCCATAGGCAGCCAAAAGATGAATGACATAAAACTACCAGACCAGGTTTGTCTTAAAGCGGTACTCAGGTTATATTTTTTAGAAGAATGGTGTACCACATGAGAGGCCCAAAACAGCCTGTTTTCATGACTTATTCTGTGAAACCAGTAATAGCATAAATCATCAGCGAAAAATACTAGAATCCATGCCCACCATACAAATGGAATGGTGAAAAATCTGAAATTTAAATAAATATAAGTAAGTACGGCCAAGACCATTGCTTTGGCAAGCAATCCGATAAAAACATTTCCAAGCCCCATTGTAATGGAGGCAGCTGCATCCTTAAAAGTATAAGAAGCCATTTGTTTTTTACTCGTTATGACAATCTCAATGATCAGAGTCAGAATAAAAAACGGAATCGCATAATGGATGATGTTTGGAATTGCAGGTATGTTAATGCCTATGTCCATATTTCTAATTATGTTCCAATTTTACAATATTTAAAATTAATAACAAAAAAAAGCCTGTTCTAATGAACAAGCTTTTTTACACCAAGTTAATAAAACCTAAGTTTTTACTTCTCTGCAACCACATCAAATGGAAGGTCAACAATCACGTCTCTGTGTAATCTTACAGAGGCATTGTATTTTCCTAATCTTTTGACTAGTCCACCAGCGATAGTAATGAATTTCTTTTCTACTTCTTGCCCTTCTGAAGCTAAGGCTTCAGAAACATTGGCATTACTAATAGAACCGAATAATTTATCACCTTCACCAGTTTTGGCAGTTATTTTCAATTCAAGTCCTTTTAAAGCTTCTGCTGCTTTATTGGCTTCTTTTACAATATTTTGTTCTTTGTACGCTCTTTGTTTAAGCGTTTCAGCTAAAACTTTTTTTGCTGAAGTTGTTGCTAAAACTGCAAATCCGTGAGGTATCAAATAGTTACGTCCGTAACCATTCTTAACAGTAACCACATCGTCTTTAAATCCTAAATTAGCTACGTCTTGTTTTAATATCAATTCCATAATACGATCCGGTTTTTTATTTTAACATATCACCTACATATGGCATTAATGCCAAATGACGCGCTCTTTTAATTGCCTGAGAAACTTTACGTTGGTATTTCAACGATGTTCCTGTTAACCTACGAGGTAAGATTTTACCTTGTTCGTTCACTAAATACATCAAAAAGTCAGCATCTTTGTAATCAATATATTTGATTCCGTTCTTTTTAAAACGACAATACTTTACTTTTACTTTGGTATCTATTTCTAAAGGAGTAAGATATCTGATCTCTCCTTTACTTCCGCCTTTCGCTTGTTGTTCTAATGTTGCCATTACTTCTTAGGATTACTAGATTTAACTCTTTCTTTTCTTTTCTCAGCCCAGGCAGCAGCATGCTTATCTAACCTTACAGTCAGGTATCTCATGATACTATCGTCTCTTCTAAATTCAAGTTCGTAGGCAGAAATAGCTTCTCCAGGACATTTGAATTCGAATAAATGATAAAATCCGGTTTTTTTCTTTTGGATTGGGTAGGCAAGTTTTTTCAAGCCCCAATCTTCTTTCCAAATCATTTCGGCACCTTTAGAAACCAAGTAGTCTTCAAACTTCTTTACTGTTTCCTTTACCTGA
>JAAESS010000071.1 GCA_024229195.1 Flavobacteriales bacterium
AATACTTCCAAAAATTAACTTTTTTTTTTTTTTTTCTTTATTTTCTATTCAATTTGATTGTTAATTACTCATCTCTTAAAGCTTCAATAGGCTTTATACTTACTGCTACTTGAGCAGGTATAAGTCCTATAAGCGTACCTAAAACTATCAGCGTTGTTACGGCAATTAGAATAACCGGTATATCTACAGTTGGATTCGATAATGCCGCATCGTCTCCCCGACCTAATGTGGCATCAATCACCATAAGAATAAGACCGCCAAATATGATGCCCAATGCACCTGCCAAACTGGTCAAGAATACTGACTCCAACATAATATGTCTCTTGATTTCCCATGGTTTAGCTCCTAATGCTCTTCTTATTCCAATTTCTTTTGTTCGTTCCTTTACAGTGATTAATAGGATATTCCCTATCGCAAAAACTCCAGCTATTAAAGTCGCAATTCCAACAAACCATGTTAAAAACTGCATCCCTGTTAAAAATCCTGTGAACTTTTTAATCTCATTTCCTAAATTAAAACTACCAAAGGCACGATTGTCCTCTGGATGCACCTTATGCAAGGTCTTCAATAATAGTTTGACATCTGCTTCAATTTGTTTGATATCATAACCTGGTTTGCCTGTGATCATCATCCAACCCATGGAATCGCCAGTATTATAAACTTGTTGAAAGGTTGTAAAGGGAATATGAATTGCTCCCTGAGGCCCTCCCATTCTGAGTTGACCCTGTTTGTACATCCCAACAACTTTATAATTCACATCATTGATCTTAATGTACTGTCCAACAGGATATTCATCCTCCTCAAATAATTGTTTAAAAATTTCTTCTTCAATTACACAGACTTTCTTCTTCTCAAGTATGTCATTATCATTGATAAAACGACCATAGACCATATCTTTTTTCTCGACCTTATCTAATGCCGGATAATCTCCATAAATACCAAAAGTTCCTGTTTTAAACTTATTGACCGCTTGAGATTGTCTTTGGTGTCTGGGCACCACAAATTCTAAGCCGTCTATTTCGCTCATAATATGATCCGCATCAGTCAATTTTAGCCTGATACCTTTTCCTTCCTGAAATCCTTTAAAAGGCATACTGGTTGACTGGGCCCAAACAAAAACACTGTTTGTCGCAAAATTTCCAAATAACTTATTAAAATTATTTTCCATTCCTCTTGCAGCTCCCAACAATACAATCAGTAAAAATATACCCCACATCACCCCTATAATTGTAATAGAAGCACGCATTTTATTCTTACGGATACTTCCGTAAATCTCTTGCCATGTATCGGGGTCAAAAATAAATTTCATTCTTTCTTACTTTATTCGTCATTCAATGCCACTATAGGCTTAATGCTTGCAGCTCGTTTTGCCGGGATATAACCCGCAATTGTTCCTGCTACTATCAATACAATGGTGGCTCCCACCACAACATAAGTTTCTACACTTGGATCTACGATAAAATATTTTTCCAAACTTTCACCTAGACCTTTTAAAATGAATACTCCTGCCATAAGTCCTACATAACCTGCAATCGCTGTAACAAATACTGACTCTTGCATGATCATAGAAATTATAGATCCCGGAGTTGCACCCAAGGCCTTCCTAATCCCTAATTCTTTGGTTCGTTCTTTTACGATATATACCATTATATTACTTATACCTATTACACCGGCAATCAAGGTTCCAATACCAATAAAAAGAATAATGACATTTAAGACCAGCATAAATTGTTGTACATTTCTTGCCCCTTCTGCATAGTTAATAACTCGGAGTGCACCTTGATCACGCGGATCTACATTGTGCTTTTCTTTTAATACCCTTGCCAGTAAACTTGTAAAGGACAACGCCTTATCAACACTTAATTTCGGATTATATGTCAGACCAAATCTATCTAATTCATCATTTTCACGATACATACCTTGAGCCGTTGTAAATGGCGTATAGATCATACGTTCATCATTATCTCCTCCCGGATCAGTAAAGACTCCAATAACCTGATAAGAGATACCATCAAGCGAAATATTTTTACCCATGGCACTTTTCACTCCAAAAAGATCTTCTTCGACCAGACGACCAATGGCCACAACTTTAGCTTTTTTCTTTAGATCCAGAAAACTTACAAATCTTCCGTCCTCTATGATGGCAGACTCTAAAGGCTGGTAATCAGGATAAACACCTCTTACCGTGTACCTGTTCTGATTTCCTTTATAGATAGCTTGTACCCCATTTCGTTCGATATTCGGGCTAAAAAAGTCTATTTCTTCCTCAAATTCTTCGTTGATAAATTTTGTGTCATCATTTCTAAACTGAACTTTTCTACCACTTTGCAAACCTTTATATGGCTTTGTTGTATTTCCAGAATAGATATAAACAGAATTTGTAGCGTCGCCTGCAAATTCTCTTTCGAAGAAGTGTTTTAGACCATTTCCAATACCAAACAAAAGCGTAAACAAAAGAATCGCAAATGCAATGGTAAAACCTGACAAGGCAGTCCTTAATTTATTTTTGCCCAGGGTTTGGAATATTTCTCTCCAACGATCAATATCAAACATCTCTTATGCTTTTACTGTTTTTGCTGTCAATTCATCACTGATGATCACACCATCTCGCAATCTAACTATTCTGTCGGTTTCGGCTGCAATATCTTCTTCATGGGTAATTACAAATACAGTCATCCCTTCCTTATTGATTTCTTTTAGCAATTCCATGACCGAACTCGAAGTTGAAGAATCAAGTGCACCAGTTGGCTCATCCGCCAATACTACTTTTGGATTCGTGACAAGAGCACGCGCTATTGCTACCCTTTGTTTTTGTCCACCTGAAAGTTCACTTGGAAGGTGATTTGCCCATTCTTTCAAACCGACTTTATCCAAATATTCCAAGGCTATTTTCTGTCTTTCTTTTCTTCCAACACCTTTGTAGTACAAGGGCAGTGCTACATTTTCTAAAGCATTTTTATAAGTGATCAGGTTAAAAGCCTGAAATACAAATCCAAGAAATTTGTTCCTGAGCACGGCTGCTTTCTTTTCGTCTAAGTTTTCAATCAATTGTCCATTTAGATAATATTCTCCTTCATCGTGAATATCCAATAGTCCAACAATGTTCAAGAGAGTTGATTTACCTGATCCTGAAGATCCCATAATTGAAACAAATTCTCCTTCTTTTATATGCAGGTTCAAGCCTTTGAGAACGTGAAGTGATTCATCCCCCATCGGGTATGATTTATGAAGATTTTGAATTTTGATCATTCGATGTTATTTTTTTGTTATTTTAACACAATTTGTTTCTTCCATTTAATTAGGTGCAAATTCATTAATTTTACCATATGCAATTCAAGGATCAAAAATCAATTATTTTCTTTGACGGTATATGTAATTTGTGCAATGTATCTGTTCAATTTATTATCAAAAGAGATTCTAAAGAGCAGTTCTTATTCGCTTCCTTACAATCAGACGCCGCAAAAAAAATTTTGTTACAGTATAAATGGAAAAAAAATAACATGGATTCTATCCTTTTAATTGAAGATGGAAAAGTTTATGAAAAATCAGATGCCGTATTGAAAATTTGCAGTCATTTAAAATGGCCCTGGAAAATGTTTTTAGCAGCTGAGTATCTTCCTGCGCGAGTAAGAGACAAACTCTACGATCTTATTGCAAAGCACAGATATAAATGGTTTGGGAAAAAAAATTCGTGTACCATGATGATTCCTAAATATAAAAATAGGTTTATCTAATTTATAGATAAACCTATTTGTACAATAGTCCCCTTTTTTTAGTTTATATCAAGGCATATGGCCATGCCTTGATATAAACAACACAAATTAATCAATAATTATATTTTGGATATCAGTCTTTCCTCTGTATACAATGGAATCTTTACTCGTGTATCTGCCCATGCCAGTACCATTTGCGTTCCGTAATTTCGCGAAGAAAATCCAATAGAAAAATTCTCTAGACTCTGCCCCTTCATTGCAGGTACTTCGATTGTGGCTATATTAAATTTTGGATCATAAAAATGAGCACCATAAGTGTCAGTTTTTCCATTCAGGATAACGATCCAATAGTTTTCGTTTGGAATGGTGTAAAGAGAATATTTTCCTGCTTTTACAAATTTGTTTCCAAACATAACATCACAATAAAACCTAATTTCAGTTGATTCATTACTTCCAGTGTTCCAGATCTTACCAAAAGGAACTTGCGTTCCAAAAACTTTTTCATCTTTCGCTTTTGGTCGACCGTAAATAACTTTAATTTGCGGTGTTCCCTCTTCTCCTGGTCTGTAATAAACAATATCATGTGGATTCTTATCCATGTCATTAAATTGCTGAGCTGCACTCTCAAAGCTCAAAAATGAGCTAAAAGCGAAAATCAGAATTGTGGTAAGTGACTTAAATAATTTCATTTTTTATCGGTTTTATTTTTAATTTCAATAAATATCGTGATGCTTTGTGATCTGTCAAATGTATTTTACAACTTAGGCTCCGCTGCTATCTGGACCTTCATCATCATTTTCATTTTTAGCACTGGTGTTTGAACTTCTAATGGTATAGCCTCCAAAGTTTGATTCTGATCCTTCCGTTTTAATAATTCCCCTTTTTTTTGATATACGGTGAACAGCTTCATGATTTGACAGATCCAGCATTTCATATTTATTGTAGTCTTCAGTTTTTGTTAATCTTATAACATTTGAATCTGAGTTTTCAATAATGGTAATCGATTCATCTCCATTTGGAAAAGTTGTGATACTTTTTCTTTTACTTTCCTCTGTATTTTGAGAGAATCCGTTATACACGATAAACATCATTAACAAATTGATTATATACTTCATACTAATTTTTTAAATTCGAAATATCTTAATAGACAGTAGAATCTGATTCAGCTTCCAATCCATTGGTAATTGTAATATCTGAGGTAATCACAAAATCATCAGTATAGACTTTTAATGTATAAGTACCCTCCTCTAATTTGTTCTTATCTATTCTCGCAACCTTCCCCTGATTACTAGATCCATGTAATAATTCATGGTTTGACGACTCCAAAATTTCATATTTATAAAAGTTATCAGCAGATGCTAATTCCAAGTTATCTGATGAAGAATTGTCGGTGATCGTAATTGCCTCTTCCCCATTTGGGAAGGTTGTTACATATTTTGTAACTTTTTCAGATTGTTTGTTTGTAGGTGCTTGTGCATAGCTTGACAAGCTGATGATTGATATGGCGAGTATTAATACTAAATTTTTCATAATTGATTTTATTTATTGATTATAATTGATTTTTTCTAATTATTGGATACTTTCTTCTGTTGCATCATCACTTGAAATTGTGATATCAGAGGTGATTACAAAATCATCTGTATATACCTTTAAAGTATAAGTCCCTTCTTCTAATTTATTTTTATCTATTGCGCAAACATTACCCCTGTTATTTTGCCCGTGTACCAATTCGTGATTTGCTGTTTCAAGAATTTCATATTTGTAAAAGTTATCAGCAGATGCTAATTCAAGTGAACTTGAGCTCGATTTATCAGTAATTGTTATGGCTTCATCTCCATTTGGAAATGTTGTTACATATTTCGTAACTGTTTCTTTTGCAGCCTGATTTGTGTTTTGTGCATAAGTTGAAAATCCTGTTAAGGCAATGGCTAGAATAAATAGTATCTTTTTCATGGTATTTTTTTTAAATGATTATATTGATGATTATATTTTTTTGATAGGGAAGATAACTTTCTGCAATATGATCGAATTATGATTTTAAACCTTGTAAATGATTTAAATCCGTGGCATATAAAGCATATTCGTTATAAGTGAAAGCACCTTCAATAAATTTACTTTCGATGTCAGAGGTATACGGAACATCGTGTACTAATTCATGATTGTTAAAATTCAATTGAATATCTTCAGTTACTTCTAAATTGTTCAGCAACATATCTATATTATCACCTACAGTAGTATCATCTAATACAATAATATATTCTGTTTGGTGTTTTGTTGCTTCGGTATCCAGTTTAGTTGAGTTTTTTGATTCTTGTGCGAATCCTATCAGACTCACAAGGCTCAAAGCGAAGAATAAAGTTATCTTTTTCATAATTGAAATATTTATATTAATAATTAGCAATTCATTATTTGCACATTATTTCAAATTAGGAAAAATCGTCAGTAAAAAGATGTAATAAGATCGAGAAGCTATTCGAAAGTTTATGAACCGGATCGATGATCGATACTTTTGATGTTCATGATGTAAGAAAGTAATTTTATCTCATATGTTATTATATCGTATTGTTTGTTAAAGAATATGATTTCACTTGAAAACCATAGTTCAAATGTAAGTCACATTACGAGTATCAAACAATAGATAAAAATGGGAATTTCAAATATCCCTGAAAACAACTAGAAAATTTATTCCACTAGTATTCGAAGTTAAAATGCTAATATTCTGTATTTTAAATACAATTATATAGCCAAAACAGACTGCTATATCCTGTTTTTTATGGCTATAATGAAAATAAAATTGTTACTTTCATCTACAACTTAAAGGGAAAATGGTTACGTAAAAAACACTAATAAATAGTGATTTTGCTAGGTTTTGAACCTTTATTTGATGGATTAAATCCATTCATATTTCCAAAACTTGTCAAAAACACATAAAGTAATAACTCTAAATTTTAATTTAGGGCATAAAAAAAGACCTGAAATTCATCAGGTCTTCATTCATTTTCTAAGAAACTTATGACTGCGTTTATGCCAGAACTTCTTGTACCCTGTTTGCAGCTTCCTTGAACTCTACTACCGAGATCACATCCAATCCACTCGAATCGATCAGTTGTTTGGCCTCAACAGCATTTGTTCCCTGAAGTCTTACTATGATGGGAACCTTTATAGCATCTCCCATGTTCTTATAAGCATCTACTATTCCTTGAGCTACTCTGTCGCATCTCACAATACCTCCAAATATATTTACCAATATGGCTTTTACTTTTGGGTCCTTTAAAATGATTCTAAATCCAGTTTCAACTCTTTCTGCATCTGCCGTACCACCAACATCAAGAAAATTAGCAGGTTCTCCACCTGATTGCTTGATCAGGTCCATGGTACTCATTGCCAATCCTGCTCCATTGACCATACATCCTACATTACCATCTAGGTCAACATAATTAAGGCCCACAGCGTTAGCTTCAACTTCAATCGGGTTTTCTTCCCTAAGATCTCTGAGATCCTGATAGTCTTTATGTCTGAATAAGGCATTATCATCTAAAGTCACTTTTGCATCAACCGCCAAAACCATATCATCTGAAGTCTTTAATACCGGATTGATTTCAAATAATGATGAATCAGATTCAACATATGCTTTGTACAAAGACATCACAAATCTGACCATTTCTTTAAAGGCCTTACCTGAAAGACCTAGATTAAAAGCGATTTTTCTTGCTTGAAAACCTAATAATCCTGCTCCAGGATCCACTTCTTCAGTAAAGATTAGATGTGGTGTTTCCTCAGCTACAGTTTCGATATCCATACCACCTTCAGTAGAATACATGATCATATTCTTACCTGATGCACGATTCAGCAGAACAGACATATAATATTCTTCCGGTTCGTTATCTCCCGGATAATATACATCTTCAGCAATTAAAACTTGATTCACTTTTTTTCCTTCTGCAGAGGTCTGTGGTGTTTTCAACATCATCCCAATAATATCTTGTGAAATGCTTTCAACCTCCGCTAAATTCTTAGCCAGCTTCACTCCGCCACCTTTTCCTCTTCCACCTGCATGTATTTGAGCTTTGATGACCCACCAGCCGGTTCCTGTCTCGGTTGCCAATAGTTTAGCAGCTTCAACAGCTTTTTTATGATTATCTGCAACAATCCCTCGCTGTATTCTAACTCCGAAACTATTTAAAATTTCTTTTCCTTGATATTCGTGTAAGTTCATTGATCCGTCTTTATTTGATGTTGTATACAAAAGTAATTATTTAATTGAGATTTTGGGAATGCCATAACCAATTTTTTTACTAGCTGATTTGTCGAATAATACTCCCCTGAAAAATTGATATAGTTTAACAGTTTTTTATGATAAATTGTCTGTTTAGAGATATAATTTCGTTGACTGTATTACTGATTTTAGATCCCCTTTTCATGAGAAAGCTAACGATTCTCTTTACTATATTTTCGATGTTGAGCATCAATGCTCAAACTGTAAAAAAAGAAACAAAAGCCCTAAGAGTTGAGGAAGCTCCGTTAATAGATGGTAAGCTTGATGAGGAGGTTTGGAAAAATGTTCCAATAGCAAAAGATTTTGTGATGTTTGAACCGGGCGATGGTGATCCTGAGCCAGATGATCAAAAAACAGAATTCAAAATTATTTATGATAATACCTCCATCTATATTGGAGCTTATCTTTATGACTCAAATCCCAATAAGATCATGAGGCAATTGAGCGAAAGGGATAATTTTGGAACAGCAGATTTTTTTGCTGTAGGATTCAATCCAAATAATGATGGTCAAAATGTTTATGCCTTTTTTGTTACTTCAGCTGCAATTCAATTGGATGCGCAAATATCACCCACAAACGGTATCGATTATAGTTGGAGTGAAGTTTGGTTTAGTGAGGTATCTTTTGATGAAGAAGGCTGGTACGTTGAAATGAAAATTCCTTATTCAGCCCTACGTTTTGCCGACGTAGAAGAAATGATATGGGGTCTGAACGTCCATAGAAGAATTGAGAGTAAACAACAACAATACACCTGGAATTACATCGATAAATCTGTTGGCAACGCAACTCAATACGATGGTATTTTAACTGGTTTAAAAGGTATAGATCCTCCAACGAGATTGAGTTTTTCTCCATTTGCGTCTTATGTTCTTGATAGTTATGACGGTAAGACAGACAATAATTTGAATTTTGGGCTCGACCTGAAATATGGTATCACAGATAACTACACCTTATTTGCAACGCTGGTTCCAGACTTTTCCCAAGCCGGATTTGATAATGTCGTGTTAAATTTAGGGCCTTTTGAACAAGTATTTTCTGAACAAAGACAATTTTTTATTGAGGGAGCTGATCTTCTTCAGAAAGGAGATTTGTTCTTTTCAAGAAGAATTGGAAATTCACCAGTTGGCCGAAGTGATGTTGAGGATGAGTTTGATGATGAAGAAATTGTTGATAATCCGCAGGAGACAAAAGTAATAAATGCAGTAAAAGTTACGGGGAGGTCCCAAAAAGGACTTGGTATCGGCGTCCTAAACGCCATCACAGAAAATACTTATGCTACGGTTCAGGATACCATAACCGGCGAGACATCGAAAATTAAAACTGAACCATTGGCCAACTATAATGTTTTTGTAATTGATCAGGAATTCAATAAAAATTCATTTATCTCCTTTGTCAATACCAATGTTTTAAGAGAAGGATCTTTTAGAGATGCCAATGTATCCTCACTGGTTTTTAGATTGTCCAATAGATCTAACTCCTATCGATTAAGCGGTGATGTCAGTATGAGTAATATTAGTGAAGACAATGAAACAGAAAGAGGTTTTGCTTCAAAAATAAAATTCGAAAAAACTAAAGGTAAAATAAGGTATAGTCTCAGACATAGATTTGCAGATGATATTTATGATAAAAATGATCTGGGTTTTCAACGTAGTAATAATTATAATGATTTTTTAGGAAATGTATCATATCAAATCTTTAAGCCAACCAAACGTTTCAATTCATTAAGAGTCAGATTATTTGCAGGTCATTTTAGAAGATTTAGCCCTAATGTTACAACGGGTAATTATACCCAAATTGCATTTAACGCCACTGATCGTAAGCAACTTTCTTATGGTTTGGAGCTGGGAACCAATATTGGTGAAAGAGTAGATTTTTTTGAACCCAGAACTGAGGGGCGATTTTGGAAACGAAACGGACAATTTAGTACTGAAGCTTCCTTCACGTCTGACTTCAGGAAAAGATTTGCTTTTGAAATCGAATTAGACTACCGATCCAGATATGGCACTGATGAATATTCCTATGAAATAGGATTAGGGCCACGTTTCCGTGTTAATGACAAACTAGAGTTTGCCTATGGATTTGTTCTTGATCAAAGTTTCAATCAACCTGGCTATGTTGACACTTTAGATGATGAAGCCATCATTTTCGGGGTTCGACAAAACAACCAAATAGAAAATAGTTTTACAAGTAAATATAGTTTCAATGACAAATCATCTATAAGTATGTCATTCAGACATTATTGGTCCACGGTTGCCTACCAGGACCAATACTATGAACTGCAAGAAGATGGCTATTTGACCCCACATCCTTATCAAGACAATAATGATCTGAATTTTAATAGTTGGAATCTTGACCTTCGCTATGTTTGGCAATTTACCAGAGGAAGTGAGTTAGTTGCCTTATACAGGAATTCGATACAAAGTGATGATGACAGGTCCTATTTATCATTTGGTGAAAACCTTAGAGATCTTCTTGAGCAACCAAACGGACATTTACTTTCAATCAAGGTCATTTATTTTCTGGATTATAATAATGTGAAACGTTGGATGAAAAAAAGTAATTCTTAATAAATATCTTTATAGAAAATAATCTTATAAGCCTCCGCTATCTTTGGGAACTCATGAATTTATTGTATTTTCCCCACTTATTTTATTTACATGATCAAAGCCGATAACATTCACAAATACTATGGAGAACTTGAAGTTCTTAAAGGAGTTGATCTACATATAAAAAAGAGCGAAATAGTTGCCATTGTGGGTCCTAGTGGAGCAGGTAAAACAACCCTTCTTCAAATTCTCGGCACTTTGGACAAACCCTCCTCTTCCGATGACATGATCATCAACGGAACAACCATAAAGTCATTAAATGACAAGGCTTTGTCAAAGTTCAGAAATAAGCATATTGGCTTTATTTTTCAATTCCATCAATTGCTACCCGAATTTACGGCATTGGAAAATGTTTGTATTCCCGGATTTATTGCGAACCGCTCAAAAAAAGAAGTGGAAAAAGAAGCAAAAGAAATATTGGACTTTCTTGGGCTTTCAGACCGAATGATGCACAAACCAAACGAGCTTTCAGGAGGAGAACAGCAGCGAGTTGCTGTTGCCAGAGCATTGATCAATAAGCCTGATGTTATTTTTGCAGATGAACCAAGTGGAAATTTAGATACAGTGTCTTCAAGACAACTTCACGAACTCTTTTTTACATTAAGAGACCAATTCGATCAAACTTTTGTAATTGTAACGCATAATCAGGAATTGGCGAATATGGCAGACAGAAAACTCGAAATGAAAGACGGAAAAATCATATAAATTTGAACTGTTTTTTAAGATGAATATCGGGATTATAAGTGCCATGCCGGAGGAGATTCAAGCCATCCAAGTTTTATTTCAAATTGAAAAAAAGGTTGTTAAGGGTATGCGAACCTACTATCAGGGCAGACTTTTTGACAAAAAAGTGATTCTGGTATTTTCTCGTTGGGGTAAAGTAGCCTCAGCAACGACAGCAACTCAGTTAATCAATGATTTCGAAGTAAGTGAGATTATTTTTACCGGAGTAGCAGGAGGATTACAACCTGATGTATTTGTTGGCGATATTGTTATAGGAAAAAATCTTTATCAGCATGATATGGATGGAAGTCCAATTGTTAAAACCTTCGAGGTTCCTCTTTTAGGGAAAAGTGCTTTTACTACCGATTCCAAAAAAAGAGACCGACTGGCAGAAGCAAGTCATTTATTTCTTCAACACAAAAATAAGTTTCTATCAAAAGAACAGTTTGTCAATTTTCAAATAAAAGAACCTAACATACATATAGGTGATATCGCATCAGGAGATCAATTCATCTCTTCTTCCAAGAAAAGTGATGAAATTCTTGCTGCTCTTCCAACCGTAAAATGCGTTGAAATGGAAGGTGCTGCTGTGGCTCAGGTTTGTTATGAATACAAAGTGCCTTTTTCAATAATAAGAACCATATCAGACAATGCAAATCACAATGCACATATTGATTTTCCAAAATTTGCAAAAGAAATTGCAAGTCAATATGCCTTGGGTATTTTAAAACATTATCTCAGCTAGCATGCAGCTAGGTCCAGCTCATAAAAATGATTTAATTTTTCTGTCACGTTTGATAAAATGAAGCTTGTCATCTTTGTAGATCTGCTGTCTGTAGCCGAATAAATGAAAAATAGGCCTTGTCATAAATCTGGCTACATGTGGATTAACAATTAGCGTATAATTGTTTTCCGGATCTTGGCGCACTCCGGGTATTAGTCTTAAAAAATGATTAAATTTTAACTTACGCGCAACAATAGATAATCCAAGCCAGAATTTAGAAACTTTTTTAAGGATAAAAAAACCATCTTCTCCTAATTCCTGATATAATGGCATAAATATTCTTCCTCCTCTGGGTGATACGATTTTATGACCATTACTTTTTGCAAGAAAATCATTCTTTCTTATACGTTCAAAATTCTCAAAACCAGGCTTCATGGCAAATTGTTCTTTTCCTTTCAACTCATAACGGTATTTGATGGCAAAAAACTTGTATTCACAAGCAAGATCTGTCAATATGCTCTTAAAATGCTTATAATTTGAAAGCTGTGATTCTTGCATACATTTTGAATGAACCAGAGCCTTCCAGATAAATGCTTCACAATTTATAATTGAAGAAGCTGCCTCATGAGCACCACCCTCAAACCCCAAGGCAATATGCCCATACTCATTGATATAGGTCAGTAAAGGTCCATCGAGATACTCTTCTATTCCCAGCACAACCGGTATCGGAAAATGTGAAGAAAATTTTCTGTTGTTCAATGAATCACTGATGGTTATAAAAGGCACTGAAGAGGATGATGTCGTATGCAAATCAAGAAAATAGAAAGGGCCCTGTTGACCATTTAAAATATTTCTAATGATCTGTAAAATATCTCTTTGCTCTCTTTCCTCAAATGACAGGTTCTCTTTACGAGTCTCCAATTCGACAATATGATCATTTTGCCAAACCCTGTTCAAATCTTCATTTTCAAATCGCAATCCTTTATTCAAGGCATTGATATTCCCTAAAATGAAATGGAGATTCCCATTGAGCTTGATGTGGCTTTCATTGATTCTGTGGATGACCTTGTCAGCCGCATGAACGCCTGCTTTCTCATTCCCATGAATTCCTGCAAATATGACAACCGTAGGGCCCTTATTGGTCCCGTAAAACTGTCCTAAAATTCTTCTTTCATGAGAAAACGCTGTTCTATTTTGGGTTTCAGGTTGGATCATATTTTAAATATAGAGCAATTTATCAAGGTCATTTTTTGTAAGTATCCCGACTAAATCACCGAGTTCAAGTATGGGTAAACATCCAATTTTATGATCGAGCATGATCTGATTGGCTTGTTCAATAGAAGTTTCGGAGTCAACAGTAATGATTTTCTTCACCATAATGTCCTTAGCCACCACCACATTGCTGTCATATCCCTCAATAGCCAGGATATTCGTTTTGGTGATCAATCCGGTTAACCTGTTTTTATCATCAACAACAGGTATGTGATGTATATTTCTCCACTCCATTATTTTTGCTACCAACTCGACCAGATCATTTTCATTGACCACAAAAACCTCTGTTGTCATAAACTTTTCAAGTTTTGTAAGACCTACATCAAGGTTCAAAACGTGGTTATCTTTTGCTATTTCCCATTCGTGCACCGGTTTACCAATCTGTTGATTTTTATACATATGAGCAGTTAGGGTTGCATTTGCTATATCCTTGGTCATTTTTTTCTTAAGTGCACTATTACTATATCTCATCCATTGTGCCCCTGTATACCTTGTTTCCGCTCTTTTCTCTATGATATCGAGATAATAATGAATATCCTTTAAGTCAACGTTACACTTGATGAGTCCATCATAAGAAATTGGTAATAACTCCGTCAGTATTAATCTTTTTGCAGATATCCCCTTACCAAACCAGTTAAAAAAAGTATTTATACCAGTCCTCGCAGCATTAATAAAGTTTCCTTTCACCTCATTGAACGGAATGAGTTTGTGAAGACTTTTATATTTTTCTGGCATACCTTGCATCAAACCAACCCAAAATAAAGCATTTGCTACTTCATCCTTCACGGTAGGACCTGATGGAATATAGCGATTTTCGATCCTCATATGAGGAATACCATTTGTCTTCCCATAGCACAAACGATTCCATCTGTAAATCGTACCATTGTGTATACCAATGGCTTCAAGTTTAGGTATTTCACCTCTGTTTAGTTTGGCAATTGCATCTTCCTTAAATTCAGTTGTCAACAGTGGCGTATATCTGACGATATCATCCTGATATAATTCAATGAGCGAGTCTTTGATCCAACTACTGCCAAAAGATACCCTTGGTTTTTGCTCTCTTAGTAAATAAGACCTGTTTCTTAGGTCAACACTTTGCTGAAACAAGGCTATTCTTGTTTCACTCCAAAGCTCTCGACCCAATAATAAAGGTGAGTTTGCCACAATAGATAAAACCGGACCAGCAATGGCCTGAGCCCAATTGTATTTATCTACCATTTCATCAATAGGAATTTGAAGATGGACCTGAAAACTGGTGTTGCAAGCTTCAAACAGAATAGATTTGTGATTTAGAATCAATTCATCAACCCCTTTGATCTTTAACATAAAGTCATCTCCTCTGATATCCTTTAAGATTTTATTTAAAACTTTATAACGTGGATAGGGCGTGATATTTTTAAAAATCATGTCTCGCTTTCGCAGTGTAGGTAAGATCCCTGTCAGAATTATTTTATTTTGCTCTATCTGATTGGCAATCTTATCCCCTTTCGAGATCAAGGCCGTTAATTCTTTGTCAATCTTAGAAAAGCAATCCTTTGTCAATTCTAAAGGGTCGAGGTTGATCTCCAGATTGAACAGAGCTAATTCAGTAGTAAAGTGCGGATCTTTTAATTTTTCGAGTACTTCTAAAGCCTTGCATGAAGGTCTAAAATTTTGATCGACCAAACACAATTCCTGTTCGGCACCTATGCGCTGGATACCTTTTTCAAAAATATCCTGCTCCAACATCATTTCAAGTGCTTTTACATCATTCAATAAATGATATAAAAATTCTTTTCGCTCTCTTAAACTTTCTATTGCTTTTACAGACTGAGCACCCATTATCGGCAGATTTACCTAGTAAAAATAGGTTAATTCAGCTGAGAAGGAAATGACTAAAGTCATGTAAGACTAAAGATCAAACAAATAAAGGCTTGTCTTTCATTAAAGTATTCACCTTAACGGCAACTGCTTCTAAAAGTTCCTCATTTTCAAAGTCAGATATCACCTCATCGATAAGATCGATAATCGTAACCATATCGCTTTCTACGAGTCCTCTGGTGGTAACAGCAGCAGAACCTATTCGTATACCTGAAGTTATAAACGGAGATTTATCATCAAAAGGCACCATGTTTTTGTTGACAGTAATATCAGCTTTTACCAAGGCGTTTTCTGCCTGTTTTCCGTTAATATTTTTATTTCTTAAGTCAATAAGCATCATGTGGTTATCTGTACCTCCTGAAATAATATGATAATCCTTGGCTACAAGGGCCCGCGATAAAGCGGCAGCATTCTTTTTTACCTGTAATTGATAATTTAAAAAATCATCAGTTAATGCCTCTCCAAAAGCAATCGCCTTCGCGGCAATAATGTGCTCTAAAGGTCCACCCTGATTCCCTGGGAAAACAGCTGAATTCAACAAGGTACTCATCATTTTAGTTTTTCCCTTAGGTGTTTTTTCTCCAAAAGGATTTTCAAAATCTTTTCCAAGCATGATCATACCTCCCCTTGGGCCCCTTAAAGTCTTATGAGTTGTAGTTGTAACGATATGACAATGTGGAAGTGGATCATTTAAAATTCCTTTCGCGATCAGTCCTGCAGGATGCGAAATATCTGCCAACAGAATTGCTCCAACGCTATCTGCAATCTCTCTAAATCTTTCGAAATCAATTTCTCTGGAATAAGCTGAAGCTCCTGCAATGATCATCTGAGGTTTTACTTCATTTGCTCTTTCCTGTATCTTATCATAATTCAATACTCCGGTATCTTTTTCAACACCATAAAAAGTGGCATTATATAATTTTCCTGAAAAATTGACCGGAGAACCATGTGTCAAATGACCACCATGCGACAGATCAAATCCAAGAATGGTATCCCCAGGTTTTAATACTGCACTAAATACAGCTGTATTTGCCTGAGAACCTGAATGAGGCTGTACATTAACATATTCAGCATTAAATAAGGTCTTCGCTCGGTCAATGGCAATTTGCTCTATTTGATCAACAACTTCACAACCTCCATAATATCTTTTTCCCGGATATCCTTCAGCATATTTATTGGTTAAAATAGAACCTGCTGCTTCCATTACTTGCTCGCTGGCATAGTTTTCTGAAGCGATCAGCTCTAGACCATTAGTTTGTCTTTCTCTTTCCTCCTCTATAAGGTCAAAAATAATTTGATCTCGGCTCATGAATATATTTTTATTTGAAAAATTAAAATCTGTACAAAAATAATAAATTCATCTCTCATATATATAGAAACTTCTATATTTGAAATGAAATAATTTTATTCTTAGTTTATAGATAATTTTTTATTAAATCCTCAAAAAAT
>JAAESS010000072.1 GCA_024229195.1 Flavobacteriales bacterium
ATAATATGGCATCCCATATCACCCAAAGCACCAGTACCAAAATCCCACCATGCTCTCCAATTCCAAGGTGTATATGAAGGCTGGTAGGGTCTATAAGGAGCTGGTCCAATGAAGAAATCCCAGTCGAATGTTTCAGGAATAGGAACACTATTATTAGGTCTCTCAAGTCCTTGAGGCCAAATAGGTCTATTTGTCCAAGCTTCAACATTTTCCACCTCACCTATTTCACCATTCCAGATCCACTCACAAACTTTTCTTATATCATCACTTGAATTTCCCTGATTACCCATTTGTGTGGCCACTCCAGTTTGCTTTGCAAGCTTTGTTAGCTCACGAGATTCCCATACTGAATGAGTTAGGGGTTTTTGCACATAAACGTGCATACCTCTCTTCATACTATTGGCAGCAGAGATATAATGCGAATGGTCAGGTGTGGCAATAACAACAGCATCTATTTGTTTATCCATTTCATCTAGCATTATCCTGTAATCCTTATACTTTTTTATATCAGGGTAATCATCAAAACACCGTTTTGCATAACCCCAATCTACATCACAAAGAGCAACAATATTTTGATTTTTAATACTTTTAAGATTATTACGTCCCATTCCGCCAACGCCAATACCAGCAACATTTAGCTTGTCACTAGGAGCTATATGACCTAATCCAGAAATTACATGACTTGGAAGGATTGATACACCTAAAAATGCCATTGATGATTTTTTTAAAAAATCACGTCTTGAATTGTTTAAATCTTTTAGTTTGTTTTTCATTGTATATAAATTTAATTAAAAAATTTTATTGAATTTATTTATTATCGATAGTTATCCACACATTGCCTTTTTCATGTGACTCAACAACACTTTCAATAAAGTTCATTCCTCTAGCACCATCAATAATTGTTGGAAATTCACTATGCTCATAAGCTTCGTTATTTATTGCTTTTGCAGCACCATTATATATGTTTGCCATGGCATCATAAATTTCATCAGGATGACCTGGCGGTAATATAGTATCTTTTGTCAACAAATCATTATTTATATTATCTGATTCTATAATCTGAACTTCTTTTCCTTCTTGCATATAATAAAGAACTCTTGGATTTTCTTGTTCCCATTTTAATCCTCCTTTTTTCCCGTAAATCATTACCGCAAAATTATTGTTTTCACCCGTTGCAATTTGACTAG
>JAAESS010000073.1 GCA_024229195.1 Flavobacteriales bacterium
ATAGTATTTTTGTAAAAAAATATCAATTTTTTTTAAGTTACAAACTTACATATATTTTTTCAGTGGTATAAATATATAGAGGAAAAACTAGAAGGATAAAAGCATGAACGATACAGTAAAAAAAAGGGATTTTACTTCAGTACTGGTAGTTTTGATATGCAGTATGATTATGGTTTTTAGCCAGACAGCGACTTATGCTCAGGATAATTTTGTAGTTGTTCTGGATGCTGGTCATGGAGGAAAGGATCCGGGAAGACCGGCAAAGAACTTTAGTGAAAAAGATATTGCACTAAGTATCGTATTAAATCTAGGGAAAAAATTAAAGGAACTAGATGATGTAAATGTTGTTTATACAAGAGATAAGGATGTTTTTGTCGATCTAAAAGAAAGAGGCCGTATTGCAAATGATGCCGATGCTGATTTATTTGTTTCAATACATTGTAATGCTTTTCATAATGATGCTTCAGGTACCGAAACTTATGTCTTGGGATTGCATGCTAACAAACAAAATTTTGAAGTAGCCAAGCATGAGAATTCCGTAATCTTTTTGGAAGATAACTACCAAGAAAAGTACGAAGGTTTTGACCCTAATTCACCAGAGGCCGTTATTGGAATGACCCTGATGCAGGAAGAGTTTCTGGATCAAAGTTTGTCTTTGGCCAGCAATATTCAAACCAATTTCAGGGACCAGCTTAAAAGGAAAGACAGAGGCGTAAAACAAGCAGGTTTTGTTGTGCTTCATCAAACTTATATGCCAAGTGTTTTGATCGAAACAGGCTTTATCACTAACAATAGCGAAGGAGCTTTTTTAAACTCGAAAAGCGGCCAAAACAAAGTCTCAGACGCCATATTCAATGCGATTAAGTCTTATAAGAAGAATATTGATGAAAATCTGGTTATCGAAGAAACACCAATCACTGTAGTAGAATCTTCAAATGTTTATCCAGGAATTGATTTTAAGGTACAGATCGCGTCAGGGAAAAAGAAATTGGAAACTAAATCTTATAATTTCAAGGGTTTAAAAGGAGTGAAGCGAGGGAAAATTAATAATATATATAAGTATTATTATGGTAAATCTTCAGATTTTGATCTTATTGTCAAAAAGCAGTCTGAAGCAAGGAAGGCCGGATTTAGCACTGCCTTTGTAGTAGCTTTTAGGGGACAAGAGAGAATAAAGTTATCAGAGGTAATTAATAAGTAAGCTTGAAATAAATACATCCGGCGCAACGTTTATCTTTTCTGATAAGATTAATTTAACAGAAAAGAAACGGGCACTCAATAGAGAAGCACAGAAATAATTAGTAATATTGTTTAAAGAATAGCACTATTTTGACCATTAGCAAAGAAATTAAAACGGGCATTACCGCAGTTATCATAATTTTCCTTTTTGTTTGGGGATATAACTTTATAAAAAATCAAAGTTTGTATGATAAGACCAGAACTTTTTATGCAGAGTATACCAATGTACAAGGACTGGCTCCAAAAAGTCCTGTTACGATAAATGGTCTTAAAGTTGGTACGGTATCCGAGATTACTTTCCACCCTTACAAAAAAGGGATACTTGTGGCCCATCTAA
This sequence comes from Flavobacteriales bacterium, assembly GCA_024229195.1. Lineage (GTDB taxonomy): Bacteria > Bacteroidota > Bacteroidia > Flavobacteriales > Flavobacteriaceae > Lutimonas. The sequence goes on from JAAESS010000073.1 coordinate 1,577, forward strand.
ATCTAAGTAATGATATTCAATTTTCTGTGAACAGTGTAGCTCAGATCTACAGTCCTGACTTTATTAGTGGAAAATCATTAAAAATTAATATTGCTCTCGATGAAAGCTCCATGGCTGTGAGTGGTGACACGCTAATTGGAGAGGTGGATGCCGGGATTTTGGGTATGATCAACGAGCAGATTGCTCCTTTGCAATCCAAAGTGGAAAGTTTTGTTGTTAACACAGATTCTGTGATGCAAAATGTGAATCATTTGATGAATGATGAAAATCAGAAAAACATCAGGGAATCATTGGCCAATATGAACGCAGTATTGAGTAAGTTTAACAGAACAGCGGCAAATTTAGAGGTGATGACTTCTGAAGGAGGAAAAATTGATAGTATCATGACAGGCGCCAATATAACCATGAATAATCTGGCCCAGTTATCAGATTCTCTTCAGGCTGCCAATATAGGATCTACGATTGCTGAGTTGCAATATTCTCTTGAGAGTTTTAATATGATATTAGATAGCGTTAAAACTGGTCATGGAACCTTGGGTAAACTCATGAAAGATGAAGCTTTATATACCAACCTGACCAATGCATCAAAAGAATTAGAAGAATTGCTTAGAGAAGTAAAAGAGCATCCAAAAAGATTCGTTCATTTGTCGGTTTTTGGAAAGAAAGAAAAACCTTACGAAGGACCCGTTGAAGAGTAGTTAATAACTTGTAATAATTTTGTCTTCCTTACTTATTGATTATCTTTATTTTTATTTGGTGAACAAGTAGTCTAGTAAAATGGTACTTGTCGTTTTTAGATAATTGAATATGTCATATTTACCCAATATTTTATTTGCAATTCTCCTTATGGGAGGTCTTGGTTTTTTTCTGAAAAACATCAGAAAGCTAAGTCGAAACATTAAGCTTGGAAGAGATATTGACAGAAGTGATCGTTCATCTGAACGATGGTCCAATATGACAAAGATAGCGCTTGGTCAATCCAAGATGATCAGAAGGCCAATTGCAGGGATTTTACATATATTAGTTTACGTAGGATTTTTGATCATCAATATTGAGGTTCTGGAGATTATTATTGACGGATTGTTAGGCACCCACAGAATTTTTGCATTCGCAGGTGGTTTTTACGACTTTTTGATTGGCTCTTTTGAAATACTGGCTTTTCTTGTGCTCGTATCAGTTATTATTTTCTGGATACGTAGAATGGTTTTAAAAATTCCGAGATTTTGGTCTAAGGAAATGACAAGCTGGCCAAAAAACGACGCCTTGAATATCTTGTATTTTGAAATTGTATTGATGAGCTTGTTTTTATTGATGAATGGAGCTGATTATGCCTTACAGCAAATGGGAGCTATTCACTATGTACAGGCAGGGAGTTTCCCTATTAGTCAATATATTGCCGGAATACTTCCCGAAAATGAGCTAACACTTTTTTATATAGAACGAGGAGCATGGTGGCTTCATATAGCTGGTATTTTGATCTTTTTGAATTATTTGTACTTTTCAAAGCATTTGCATATTCTTCTGGCTTTTCCAAATACGTTTTTCGCCAATCTGGAGGTACAGGGTCGTTTTGATAATCTCGCGTCTGTGACTAAAGAAGTCAAACTGATGATGGATCCTGAGGCTGACCCATATGCAGTTCCGGAAGCAGGAGAAGAGGCGGCTGTTGAAAAATTTGGTGCGAGTGATGTGACCGATCTCAATTGGGTTCAGTTAATGAATGCATATACCTGTACTGAATGTGGACGTTGTACGTCAGTTTGCCCTGCTAATCAAACGGGTAAGGAATTGTCACCTAGAGCCATTATGATGAAGACACGAGACAGGTTGGAAGAGGTGGGTACAGTTATAGATCGTGCTGGAGAGGATTCCTTCAGGGCTGAAGGTGATGGAAAAACATTGCTGGATACCATTTCTGAAGCTGAAATATGGGCTTGTACAAGCTGTAATGCATGTGTAACAGAATGTCCGATAGGAATTGATCCGCTATCCATTATCATTGATCTAAGGCGTTATTTGGTGATGGAGAATTCTGCAGCTCCTCAGGAATTGAATTTGATGATGAGTAATATTGAAAATAATGGAGCTCCTTGGCAATACAGTCAAATGGATAGGTTGAACTGGAAAGATGAGTAAATTATTTAGCCTGATAAAAAACCATTAGTGAAGAAGATTTTAAGAATTTTAAATTAAATTAGTATGATAATACCAACAATGGCAGAAAAAATGGCGGAAGGAAAATCTCCGGAAGTTTTATTTTGGGTTGGTTGTGCAGGAAGTTTTGATGATAGGGCCAAGAAAATAACCAAGGCTTTTGCCAAGATACTGATTGAAGCAAAAGTTGATTTTGCTGTATTGGGGACCGAAGAAAGTTGTACTGGTGATCCGGCCAAAAGAAGTGGTAATGAATTTTTATTCCAAATGCAGGCAGTTACCAATATTGAGGTGCTGAATGCCTATGAGGTAAAAAAGATTGTAACAACTTGTCCTCATTGCTTTAATACGCTCAAGAATGAATATCCTGAATTAGGCGGTTCTTATGAGGTAATGCATCATACAGAATTTCTGAAGACACTTCTTAATGAAGGAAAAATTAGTATTGAAGGAGGTCAGTATAAAGGAAAACGAATTACCTTCCACGATCCTTGTTATTTAGGAAGAGCTAATGATGTTTACGAAGCTCCCCGAGATCTGATCAGAAAACTGGAGGTGGAGCTGGTGGAAATGAAAAGATGTAAGTCTAACGGATTATGTTGTGGAGCTGGAGGAGCCCAAATGTTTAAAGATGCTGAGAAGGGAGATAAAGAGATCAATATTGAGCGCACAGAAGAGGCCTTAAAAACCACGCCTGATTTTATAGCTACAGGTTGTCCCTTTTGCAATACCATGATGACAGATGGAATTAAGAACAAAGAGAAAGAACAAAGTGTCCGAGTGATGGACATCGCTGAACTCATTGCGAGCGCGAAAGACATTTAAATAGTACAAACAGAATATGCCATTTGTGAGAGATAAAAATCTAGTTAACGTATACGAGGAAATTGATAAAGCCAACGGCACGATCAAAACCTTGTCTACTGCGTTGAAAGACGAGGAAGAAAACAATTCGGTCCTTAAAAAACACAGAATTATTTTGGGTGTTGCTGCTCTGGTGATGCTGATCTTGTTCTTGTGGTCCTTTTTACCAAAATCAAAGCAATACAAGCAGGAGTATTTGATCAAAAATAATTTAAGTTTGATCGATACAGATTCGCTTCATAAGATCCAGCGAAAGGCGAGACAATTAGTTGTTGTTGATTCTATGAAAAGTTCCTTAATTGATATGAGTATAGTTTATAGTATTCAAATAGGGGCCTATAATAATTTTAGTTCCAATTTGATTTCTGAAGACATTACTCAGTTAGAGGAATTTGAAGAAAATGGCTTCAATAAATTTTCAATAGGAAAATTTACAACTTATAAAGAATCCGTTTTACTCAGGGATGATCTGAAACGGGTTGGTTTCAAGGATTGTTTTATAATTGCGAAATCTTATGGCATGCCAGTTGAGATCACGGAGGCACTGCAGTTGAGTGGTGAAAAATGGATAAGAGGTACTACTAATTAATCAAATCATTTATTTTGTCAAAAGTAAGTAGCTGGATAAAGGCGGCACGTCTTCGTACTTTACCCTTGTCGTTATCAGGAATTATTGTGGGTTCATTTATTGCAGCCTCTGAAGGGCTCTTTGACCCTGTAATATGCATTCTCGCGCTTTTTACGACCATTGGATTTCAGATCATATCAAATCTCGCAAATGACTATGGTGATGGAGTAAAAGGTACAGATAACCAGGATCGAGTAGGACCGGAAAGAGCACTTCAGAGTGGAGAAATCAGCCCTGAATCCATGAAACAAGCCATAACAATTACAGGAATCATAACTATAACTCTTGCCTTGTGGTTAATATTTGTCGCTTTTGGAACTGATTATGTACTTTACAGTATTGTATTTATTATTTTGGGAATTGCCTGTATTGTTGCTGCCATCAAGTATACAGTAGGGGTTAATGCCTACGGCTACAGTGGCTTTGGCGATCTGTTTGTATTTATCTTTTTCGGGCTGATAAGCGTTTGTGGTACTTATTTTCTGTTTAGTAAAAGCCTAAATTTGACTGTTTTTTTACCTGCATTTTCTGTTGGATTACTGAGTGTCGGAGTTTTAAACCTCAATAATATGCGTGACCGAGAATCGGATGAGAAGTCTGGAAAAAATACGATTGTGGTGAAGATCGGAAACGAGTTTGCCAGATATTATCATTTTTATCTGATTGGAGCTTCCTTTTTGTTTGCCTTACTTTATACAGCAATTAATTTTCGCTCATCATATCAATTCCTTTTCTTACTGGCATATATACCTCTTTTTAAACATCTTGTTACCGTCTACAAAAACAAGGACCCGAAAGAATTGGACCCTGAATTGAAAAAACTTGCTTTGGGTACTTTTTTGTTTGCAATTTTATTTGGTTTGGGATTAGTTTTGTAAAGTGACAATAGTCATATTAATAAAAGACTAATTAGTCTACTTTTGCCTCATGATTGAATTAAAGAGACTAATCATCACACATTTACTGCTTAATCTTTACCTTTTGGTATTGATACAGCCAGCCTTACCGGTGTTGGAGTATATGATCAATTATGATTCTATCGTTAATGAATTATGTGAGAATCGCGATAAACCTGTATTGACTTGTAACGGAAAGTGTTATTTAGGAGATCAGGTAGAGAAACAATTGGATTTAGATCGAGAAGCTCAACTACCGGTTCCACCAGAAATTGACCTGGAGAAATTTGTCACACTTGGAGTAAAATTCGTTCATCAATTTGCTAATCCTGAAATCAAAACAGAGACATTGCCAGATTACTATAGAGAAATGGAGTCACAACTTCAAATTAATTCCATTTTGCGTCCTCCACAACCTTCATTTATTTAACATTCTTTTTTAAGGGCTACATTTTTCAGTAGCCGTGCAGCAACATAATTTTAATAATCAAAAATTCTGACTGTTGAAACGTGAGTAATCCGTTTTACTGTTGGATCTATATACCTAAATAAATGAAAACAATATATTATCTATTACCCGTTCTACTCATCTTCTTTATGGTTTCTTGTAACGATGACAATAGTCCTGATGAGAATCTGGAAAAAGAAGTAGAAGATCTGATCAAAATCAAAACGATCAGTAATGACAATCATACAATTGAAATTTTTTCAAGTAAAAACAAATTTTTTCAAGGCTATAATTTACTTAGTTTAAGAATTATTGATAAGTCTACGGATGATTATATCCAAAATGTAAATATCTCATGGATGCCTGTAATGAACATGATGAATAAAACACATTCCTGTCCGAAATCTGATATTAATAAGCTACAAGACAAAAAGACGCTTTATCAGGGTTATATCGTTTTTCAAATGCCTGGAAACCCAAATGAAAGCTGGGATCTTACATTAAATTACAGTATTGATGGAACTTCTTACACTGCCAAAGATGTTATCGATGTAGTCATGACACAAAAACGAGTGGTTTCTGTTTTTACAGGTACTGATAATGTGAGATATATTCTTGCTTTGATGGAACCTTCTTTACCTGATGTTAAAATTAATGATATCACTGCAGGATTATATAAAATGCAGGATATGATGAATTTTCCTGCAGTGGAAAACTTCAAAATTAAGCTTGATCCAAGAATGCCGAGTATGGATAATCACAGCTCGCCTGCCAATGAGGATCTGAACTATAACGCTCTTAACAATATTTACGAAGGCAAACTGTCACTGACTATGACAGGTTACTGGATGTTAAACCTTCAACTATTGAATGAGCAGGATGAGGTACTCAAAGGCGAAGCAGTTACCGACGATAATGAAAGCAGTAGCTTGTACTTCGAGATAGAATTTTAATCAACACAAAAGCTGCCTTTCGGGGCAGCTATAACTTTTTAGATATGAAAAATTTGATCTTTTGCTGTGGCATATTTTTGATCTGCTCTGGCGCTTTATTTGGTCAGGAAGACTTAAGGTATCAGAGCTTGATCGATACCAATAAGGTGGTGAATCTTGATGAGGTTATCCTTATCAGCCGCGAGGAACTCAATCATCAAAAGCAAGAAAAACCATTGTCTTCAGTGGATGAGTATCTTGAAAAATCGCAAAAGATCACTATGATCAAAAGAGGAAACTACGCCTGGGAACCGACAATGAACAACATGAATTCAGACCGATTATCAGTAACTATTGACGGTATGCAGATATTCGGAGCATGCACAGATAAAATGGATCCGGTGACCTCCTATGTTGATGTTTCCAATTTGTCTGCAGCTAGTATCAAATCAGGGCAGCAAGGAGCAGAACATGGCAGTATCGTTGGAGGTGGAATTGATCTGAAGCTTCAGAAAAGTGAATTCGAAAGCGATGGATGGGATATAGGGCTCGATACCGGTTTTGAAAGCAATGGAGAGGCCAAGGTATTTAGCAGTGAATTCAATTTTTCAGAAGAAAAATACTTTGTAAATACAGATGTGATATACAGAAAATCAGGTAATTACAGTGCAGGGGGAAATGCTGAAGTACTTTTCTCTCAGTATGAAAAATTCAATATTTCTGCAACTGGTGGATATAAGACGAGTGAAAAAGGTGCGGTGATTGGTTCATTGATCTATGACAGAGCCAATGATGTTGGTTATCCTGCCTTAACGATGGATGTATCATTGGCAAGAGCGGTAATAGGTTCTGTAGCATATGAACATAAAGAACTCACTGATGACATCAGCCGATGGGAAAGTAAATTATACCTTAATTCGATCAAGCATGTGATGGATGATACCAACAGACCTGATGTTCCTATACATATGGATATGCC
>JAAESS010000074.1 GCA_024229195.1 Flavobacteriales bacterium
GGCAGTGCGAATCCTAATGCATCTCCTTTATCTCGATGAATCTCACACAGTTTCAGTGAATGGGTGAGTAGGCATTCCCAGTCTCAAAATTTATTCGGCTTTCTTTACCCGATAATATTGTTTCTGGAAAAGTGCACCACGTAAATCAGTGAACTTAACCGAAGTTCCAGTGCCTTGGACTTCGCCTATCTCACTCCATTGCTGAAAGTCTTGGGTAACTTCAATTGTGTAAGTTGATTCTGATTTAGTTTCGAAAGTTAAGCTAAATGTTGCAGTTTGATTGTTAAATGATGTAACCTCAATTATATCTTCAATAATTGAGAATTGCGATCCGGTTCTTTGGGGATTTCCGTTAGCCATTGGCCATTTTGAATCTGCAATGGATTCCCCTTTAATCGAATAAATATCATTGTCCACAGTAATAAAAGTACGGCCATTAACATCAATAATTAAAGATTCAATATTCGATTGAAAATCAGCCTGATTTTTGTTTTCTCCATTTATATTCACTAGGTTTAAATTTTGACCATTTGCGTGAAAAAATTTATTGTCAGAATTTATAGCAGAAAATGGTGCAAATTTAGTATCAAACTCAAGTGATTTAACAGTTCCGCCGTTTGCAGGATTTAATTTAATAAGCTCTGCCTTTGACTCATACCATTCTTCATTATTTAGAGTTGAATATTTTGTTTTATCGATTGTCAGATATATACTTTTATCACTCCCAGCAACAGCAGTCCTTGTCATTCTTTCATGGAATTTACTCCATTTAATTTTACCGGTTTTAGCATTTATTAAATGTACTCTAGGAGACTCAAGCCATCTTATGTCGTATGAGGGTGGATAACTTACCCAATTACCAAATTCGTTAATGTATTCTCCTCCAGGTTCTGTTTGCACTTCATGATTAATACCATGAGTGCCAAAAACTATTTGACTACTATTAATTAAGGCGAGCGGTGAGCATACTCGCGTGTAACCCACCTTGGTCTTCCAATTAATATTTCCGTTATTAGCATCGATGGAATATACATATTCATTCGCACAAGCATATAAAATATTATTGGAACCGATTACAGGTGAGAATTTAAAATGCGATCCTGTTTCATTAACAATTTCTACTTCCCATCCGCCTGCCGCAGTAAGAGCATATGGCAGAAGACCTGACCACGACGGGTAATATTTTTCAAAGAAAACAGTAGTGTCAACTTTATCTTTTAACTGCCATATTAAATCTCCCGTTTCTGTATTTATTGCTAACAGGCCGCCACTGGATTTATTGCTTAAACGCTCACCGGCTCCAGTGATTCCTCCCCATAATTCCTCGTCTTCTACATATTTGTGTTTAGAATTTTTTAATTCATCTGATTTTATTTTTCTAAGATATTGCGTTTTTCCATATCCAACATATAAAGTATCACTATCAGATAATGCTGGTTCTGAATAGAGAGCGCCTTCAGTTTTATAAACCCATTTAGTTGAGCCGTCTTTATTTAAACCGTATATATTATCATCTTTTGAAACAACATAAACGCTCCCATCATTTCCAATCACTGGTGAGGCTGCAGCTTCCCCTCCAAGAGTAGATTGCCATTTTATTTTACCATCAGTATTTATTGCTATGACCTCCTTATTTTCGGTCGTTATGTGCAAAATATCATTAAGACTAACAGAAGGAGGTGTGTTTATTTTGCTATGACTCTTGAAAAAGTTTTCTGTTTCCTTAGCAACATCTACTTCTATTAAGTCACTTTCAAATTCACCAAGAATGTTTTTAACAATAATAATGTATTTCCCAGCATCATCAATTGTGATGTTTTTGATTTTTAGTACAGCCCCTGTTCCCCCCTCAATATTTATACCGTCCTTTTTCCATTGATAATTGTTCTGATACCCTGTTTCGTGAATTACTTTTAATTCAACATCAATGCCTTGAGGCAATACTCGATTTGGATGATCGATTAGTACCAAAGGAAAACTTACTAGTGAATTTGAATAAAAAGAATCTCTTTTCGGATTATTACCAGACATTGCCCAAGGAGAATCAGAAATTTTAAATCCATCCGATTCTATTTTGTAAACATGAACTGTAAATCCGCTATCAGCGAAGAACACTCTGCCAGTATCGTCTATTATAGAAGTTTTACCTGTATAAGTTTTGACAGTTTCCCACTCTCTGCCCCAACCATAATCTTCACCCGCAATTTCCCATGGCTCAAGCCAAAAAGGAGCATCCTTGTACATAGGACTTAATATATTTATATTTTGTATTGGATAATTATATAGAACTTTTCTTTGCTCTGCATCAATAATTTCATTACCGACAACTATTAAATTGTTAGAACCCAATGTTGGACTGCTTAAATTGCTAACTTTTAATTCCCATTCAAGTTCTCCTAGACTATTTAATGCATACAAATTCTTCAAAGAATCGATACAGTATATAATCCCGCTTTTATCAATTGCCGGTGATAATTCAACAATACCTGCTGTATTAAATATCCATTTCTTTGTTCCGTCTCTATTAACAGCATTTAGAGAATTGGCATCTGTTCCGAAGCATATAACACCATTGCTTCCAATTGCCCCCGGCGAAGTGATGTTTCCATTAGCTTCATGCTTCCATTTTATTACACCATCGTTGTTAAATGCGTATAAATTTTTATCGCTAATTCCTGAATAAATTATTCCGTCACGACCAATGAAAGGTGATTCGACAACAATTGCATCATATGCCCATATTATTGATCCGTCCGGATCAATCGCATATAAACCTTTATCCGATCCTACATAAATTGTTCCGTCAAAACTTACTGCAGGATTGTAAATGGATTTCGAATTAATTTTAACACTCCACTTTAGCTTACCATTATTTATACAGTTAATATTACCATCATCAGTTCCTATATATATATTTTTATCAGTACCGATTACAGGATCTGTTACAGCAGCACCCGAGTCAGTGAAACTCCAAATCTTTTTACCATTATTTGCTCTGCTGGCTAAAACCCGCCACTCTTTTTCAACAGGAGTATCAATCATACTATTAAACCTATCAAAATATGTAGTTCCTCCCGAATATATATTAGAAACTCTATAAATTATATTATCATCATACGCAGGCGACAGTTTATTTACATTTTCAAATCTTTCTGAGTCTCCACTAATCTCATATAAAACTGGACTTGTAGCATCCAATGCTTGGCTTATTGCCTCACCGAAATTGTTCTTAATTTTAATTAAATAACGTCCGTAATCGCTAAATTTGAAATTATCTATTTTTAAAACAGGTTTTGTTGCCGCTGGAATCGCTACCCCATTTTTATACCATAGATATTCTAACGGCTCTAAACCTGCCGCAGTAACTGAAAATTCAGCGTTAGAGCCCACTTTGACAGCTAAATCTTTTGGTTGCGCTAAAATCTCTGGTTCAAGCCTTGATATTCCTAAAGGCATCAATTGAGCAATTCTGCTAATTATTTCACCGAATTCATTTTTTATTTTAACGGAATAATCAGCATAATCTTTTTTCTCGATATTATCGATGGATAATATTTCGTTTTTCTCGTTAATTATTTCTACTCCATTTTTATACCATTGGTAATCCATTCGAAATTTGCTGTTCGCTTTTACCGAAAATAAAACTGATTTACCAATTTTAGCGTTTAGAGAGACAGGATGAGAAATTATAGAGGGATGATTAGATATAATTTTACTACCGTTTACTGCATAGAGATTATTTGACCCGACGTAGATGGTTTCATCGCTTCCTATCGCTGGGTAGGACTCCACATAGCGACCTGTTTTGAAGGCCCATTTCTTGGAGCCATCAGGGTTGATTGCGTAGAGATTAGCGTCCCCAGACCCGACGTAGAGGGTTCCATCGCTTCCTATCGCTGGAGAGGAAACCACAATAAAACCTGTTTTGAATGCCCATTTTTTTGATCCGTCAGGGTTGATTGCGTAGAGATTATCGTCTCTAGACCCGACGTAGATGGTTCCATCGCTTCCTATCGCTGGGGAGGAATCCACATCGTTACCTGTCATGAATGCCCATTTCTCAGAGCCGTCAAGGTTGATTGCGTATAGATAATTGTCATCAGACCCGACGTAGATAGTTCCATCGCTTCCTATCTCTGGGGATGACCTTACCCAGTTACCTGTTTCTAATGCCCATTTTTTGGAGCCGTCAGGGTTGGTTGCGTAGAGATAATTGTCATCAGACCCGACGTAGATGGTTCCATCGCTTCCTATCGCTGGGGATGACCTTATCAAGTTACCTGTTTTGAAGGCCCATTTTTTGGAGCCGTCAGGGTTGATTGCGTA
>JAAESS010000075.1 GCA_024229195.1 Flavobacteriales bacterium
ATCTGGGTGGAATTTAATTCAGAGTTGATTAGGGAACGTGATCTTAATCTTGAGAAAGCTATTTTTTCTCAGTTCAATGTTTCGCAAGCTTTACTTGACGCTGGTATTGCTGCTTGGAAAGTTAAGACTCGCTTTGATTCAGTCAGGCCGCAAACTTCTATTAATCAATATTATTATAATCAACAGCTGCCAGATGGTTCATTAGGCCAAGATTTTGAATCTTACCTTCCCAACCCTCGTTTTGCTGAATTCGTGTCAGGACATTCTACTTTTAGTGCAGCTGCTTTTGGTGTAATGACAGAAGTCTATGGCAGTAATATTTTTAATTTTGAGCAAACATTTGCAGATAATGATTCCAGATATTCTCCCAATGGTTTTGATGGTTTAGACGGTGTGGGTGATAATGTTACACTATCTATTAAGTATTTAAGTCAGGGATCGCAGCAGGCTGGAGCTTCAAGAATATATGGAGCCATCCATTTTCCAGAAGGAGATTATCAAGGACAATTGCTAGGGACTGAAATTTCTGCAATTGTTGCTGCAAAAGCGAAGGCGCTCGTACAGGGTGACGATCCTGCAAGTCCTTTAAATTCACCTGCTCTAGTTTTTGGTACTTTCTCTGAGGATATATTAACCGGATTGCCACAGCCAAGCACAAATCAGACTGTTCATCTCTATGGATTCGAGGGTGATGATACGCTTAAAGCAGAAGGGGATTTAAAGTATCATTTATATGGCGGAAAAGGTGCCGACATCTTTAAGGTTTATGGCATGCAATCTTCCCTAATAAGAGATTACGAATTAGAAGATTCAATAATGCTCAGCGAAGAAATCTTTTCTTCAAGTGAATCTATTTCTCTGTTGGAAGTTTCATACTCGTCTTCTGGCTTAATGACAGATGTGGGTATTGGCAAGCGCAATATATTTTCTCTTGATGGTTTTTGGAATTTAGAAGACATTAACCTGAACACATTTATTTAGGCTCCGTTGCTCCGAGCAATTTGGTTGATCTTTTTTAAATGTGTCTTGAATTCCTAGACAGGATTGTGAATTTCTGCTACTCCAAGCCTTAAGCGCATAAACGTTAAGGACATCGGTGATAACAATCGATTCAATAGTGCGATCATGGATCGAAATCTTGGCTGCTTGATGACTTCAAGATTTAATTTTAATCAGAGTGTATCGCTTACAGGTTTTGTTTGCTTCATTGATTGCTCCGTGATGGCAAAAAGTGTTGCGAAGTCTAATTAAAGGATAATGATTCCGGCCTTCTCAAAGAATCTCTTCTTTGAGCATTTTGCATCATTTGTCTTAGGTGAAGGTCGCAATAAAAGAGCAAAAGTGGCCATAGTTTAAAGTTTTTTGGGAAGATATTTCTTATCTCATTTTATATGAGTAAATCGTAATATTATTCATTACTGGTCTTAAATAATAAGGCCCTTTTCAACACGGTTCATAAATGGTTTGAGCATTCTTTGAAGAATGAGTGAGCCCCAAAGTCTATTTCACAAGGTGCTAATTTTTAAGGGCTTTTGCAATTGCCATTTTAATATTTTAAATGATGATAATTTGCCTGGATTGTCCCGATTGTAGTTAGATTGGGTTTTAGAAGGTTTCAGATTTGAGCAAGACAACTTTTGTAGTACCGAAGTCTTCTTTATATTGCATTCGCATGACGATAGTCAATAATTCCTATTAATTATTTGGTTTTCAGCCTTCTTTTATGCCTGATGACGAGCCAGATAAGCATATTTGCTTCGGTCAATTGCATACTTGCGATTTTAGTATTTATCCGTACTTCGGATGGCTGGATACAAGTTAATATTAATCATCAGAATTTGTTCTCTTGCGATAGTCTTTGGAGCAAGGACAATGCGGTCCTAACGGCAAGCGATGTGATATTGTCGTCTTATGCCTAAATTAATGCTTCAACAAAACATTTTAAGGATAAGGACGCGATGAGTGGACTAATAAAATTTTTTAAAAGCTTTTTTCAGGATCAAGACCACAACAGAATGACGAACTTGATCTATGGCTCAAAATGTACTTTCTATAAGTAAAAGACTTGGTTTTATCTTGATTGGACTTTTTACAATCAGTTTTGGAGTGCTTTTGCTTTCTGCGGATCATATTATAAGACATGATCGACTACAA
>JAAESS010000076.1 GCA_024229195.1 Flavobacteriales bacterium
ATGCTCTTCTAAAAGAAACTACTTGTCCACAATGCCAAATTGCATCAGAAATTGGTCCATTAATTTGGTTCCAAAAAGGAAAAGTACTTATACCATTTTCTCTTTGGAGCACAACAGTAAAATCATTAAGGTTGTCAGATTTCCTAAAAATATCAGCAGCCGATTTTAATGTTTGCAAGGTCAATTTTCGTTTTTCGTAAAAACTTAAGTCTGTAAAATCATTCCCTGTATTCGGTTTATGCAAAGCGGAATTTAAAATCACATCGGAGAGCCCGAGAATATGGTCAATTGTTTCTTCTGTGGTTCTTGCTTCAGGAGAGGGCTTGTAGGCCAAATCTTCTGGAGTCAATCCCTCTGTAGCCCAGTAATATCTGAATCCCAAACCATCAATCATTCTGGCTACTACTGCTCCTTGACTATAACTTTCAGGGGCATCAGGAATTTCGAAATAGGGAAGCGCTTTATTAGATTCTTGTGCTTGACTCATAAAAAAACATATATTAAATAACAATGTTAGTATTAATCTCATTTTCATATCTTTTACTAATTTTTAATGGGAGTACTCCTTTTACCTTTAAGACCGTATTTGTCAAACAAATATATCAAAGATGTCATCGTTGCAGCACCTAATTCAAGTTCACGCTTATTCACAGCATCAAAAGTATCAATACTTGTATGATGGTAATCAAAGTAACGCTGAGAATCTGGTCTTAATCCTGCTAACACCATACCTTCTTCCTTAAGTGGACCAATGTCTGCTCCGCTACCGCCTTTTTCAAAATAATGAATCAGATAGGGCTTAAATAGATGCTCCCATCCCTTAATCTGTTCAAACTCCTCATCACTGCAATCAAAAGAAAAACCTCTCGGTGTAAAGCCTCCAGCATCACTTTCAAGCGCCATAATATGTAATTCTTGATTCAATTTAGCTTCTTGAGCATATTTTCGCCCACCCCTCAGACCATTTTCTTCGTTCATAAACAAAATAACCCTAATACTTCTTTTAGGTTTATTTGAACTAAGGTTCATTAATCTAATAACCTCCATTGACTGAACCACTCCGGCACCATCATCATGAGAACCATCCCCCATATCCCAAGAATCTAGATGTCCTCCAACTATGATAAATTCATTTGGAAATTCTGAACCTGTAATTTCTCCGATTACGTTAAAAGATTCAACATCGTCATACTGCTTACAACTTTGTTTGAAATTTAATTCTAATGAAGGATCCTTGGCTAAAGTAGAGCTCAAAGCCTCAGCATCAATCGTACTGATAGCTGCTGACGGAATTCTTTGATTTTCCGGAAGGTTACCATAGGTCATTGACCCTGTATGAGGATATTTATCCAGACGTAAATTCATAGACCTGACTATAACACCAATGGCGCCTAGTTTACCAGCTTCCATGGCTCCTGCATAACGCTGATCAACACATCCGCCGTAAGACTTAAATGTCTGTATAACAGTTGGTTCCATGGGTCTATTGTAAAAAACAATCTTGCCTTTTACTCGATCAGATTCGAGTGCTTTTAATTGCTCAATTCCCTGTACCTCTATCACCTCTCCTGTAACACCATTTTCAGGAGTCGCTACCGAGCCACCCAAAGCACATATATTTAAATCATGTTGTTGATCATTTGACACAAAATATCCTGTTTCTTTCGAACCTCTTACCCATTTTGGAACCATTACCGGCTGTAACCAGACCTTATCAAGCCCCAATTTTTCTAATTCAGACTTGGTATACTCGACTGCTTTGCTTGCGCCCTCCGAACCAGATAAACGTCCACCAATCTCATTTGAAAGATGGTCGAGCCAGGCATAACTCATACCATTACTCAACGATCTGTTGTACATGTTCTTTACTGCAGCTTCATCATCTTGTGAATAAACCAATAAGCTACACAACAAAAATGATAGTAAAAATTTATATTTCATAAGTTCAATGAATTTTAGTTTGTCCAATAATCTACAACCAATACTTCCTCCAAAACAGGCTCAACGAGCTTTACAAAAGCACTGTGATCAGGATGTAGTAAATATATATCCAAATTCTCTTCACTGCTAAAGGTGAGTAAAAATCCATGGGTAAATCCCTTATTTAAATTCTCAGAAGAGATATTTACCCCCCATTCAAAATCAATAATCTGTTCTATTTTTGATAGAAGGCTGGCAAATGCTTTTTCTACCTTTTCGATTTCAGACGGTGGCGCTGTTTCCTTGAATTTAAAGAGTACCAGATGTCTTAGTTTTTTCATTTTTTGTGTGGTTTCAATTTCCGTTTCAGTTTTATCTACTTGATCTTTCTCATTTACTTTATCTGAACAGGAACTCAAACAAAACAGCGTCAAAACAATCAAATTAAACACTTTAA
>JAAESS010000077.1 GCA_024229195.1 Flavobacteriales bacterium
AAAGTGATAGATATCTGCCTTTACAGCTTTTGCTTCTTCTAGCATCAATCTGTAGTTGTTCAAAGGGTTTAGCCTTTTCAAAATGAAATTTAGCAATCTGTGTTTTGAAAATGTCTTTAGCTTTAAAATCTTGAAATGGATCCCTTCGGATGTAGTACCTGATTCATGATCTTCTCCAATCAAAATATAATGAACCTGAAATCCTTTTTTAACAAGAGGAACAGCCATTTTCCAATAGATACGATCGTCAAACAAATCATGTCTATCGGCTAAAAAACAAATGCTTGTCGGATTAGGCATGATGAACGAATCTCTTTTTATAATAATAATAGAACTCAGGTTCTGCACCAAAACTAAGATAGAATTTTTCAACGCCCGGTAGCATTGATCCTTCAAAATCTAACATTAAATTTTGTCCTTCAAAATCATTGATCAATTCATTAATAAGAAAAGTTGAAATATGAAGCTGTTTGCCCATTTCACTAAAAATTGGAGCGAGGTATGTAATTCTATGATTGTCTTTTAACCAAATTAATCCTCCAAGATATTCTTTGAAGTAAAATACATTCCAAACAAATACCTGATCTCGATTTTTGAGATAAAGAGATTCGAGTAAATCAATTGATTCTTCAGAAATCACATAGGATTTATCCAGATTTTTAAATTTTTCTAAAAAAACCTCAATGGATCCATTTTTATCCAGCGTGAAATCTTCAAATGATTTTTTCGAAATCCTTTTTCTGTTCTTATTATAGCCTTCTTGTATTTTTGCCATCCCGTTTTGCAATGGCAGCAAGTAATTCTTTTTGACATTAAACGAACTCATTGCCTCATTTTGAGCAGAATTCAAATGATAATCAATCCAAAGAAATTTTTTAGATAATAATTTTAAAAATTCACTTTGGGTTTGTTCGGAAATGTCTGCCGATGAAAAAATCCCTAATTGCTGCACCCATGAAGGCGTATAGACATAAGAAATTCCATATTTTCTTTTATGTGGAAGCGGCATGACCACTTTATAGTCGTCCTCAACAATACAATCCCAATGGTCAGTGACGCAATCAAGATACCAGCTAAATGCATGTATGCGAGATTCTCTGGAACGACCAATACAGGTATCATATTTTATCTTGTCGATGTCTTGATACGAAACATAGTTGATCATAAAACGATAATAATTTAATAACTATATTAAAAACGAGCTACGAAGAAGGTCATAATACTTTATTCAATTCGATCAATAAACTTTCGTATAACTTTCCCCAGCCTCTCCACCTTCCAGACCCACCAACTGATTCATTATGAAAAATTGTAATCAGTGTGCCATCAACTTTTTTTACTTCTTTTGCTAGTTTGAGGATGGTATTAAAAGCTCTTTTTGGAGTGAAATTTAAATAATCATTCAAAGTTGTATCCATTGCTGCAAAAGGAAAAACCTTTAGCGGAGTTTGAATTTCAAAATCTATATCATAAAAATAAAAAGGAGTGCAGGTACTCGCTCTAAATCCATAGTGGGAGGCATAGCCCATAGAATACTCCTCCTTGATTTCTAGATCCACCAGATTCTGGTAGGTTTCAGGTAGTTCAATTCTCAGGTAATGTTGCCTTGATCTCGTAATTGGAAAATTCACAATACTTTCAAGAATTCTTTTTTCTTTCTTGGTTTTAAGATCATTTTTCATCGTAAAATAAGATGGGTGCAGACCCACTTCTGCATAGTCTGCAATGTCCTTGATCAGTAATTTATATTTTGAATTTCCCGGTGAAATATTTTTATCGAATGTACTGTAGTCGCCGAGTAGAAAGAAAAATATCGTCCTTACATTATACTTTTTCTTCATCAACAACAGCTTCTTATACATGTCAAAAGGATCCCTCCTGATATTAAATACCACAAGAAATCTTTGCCAAATATTATTGAGATTGAACTGTAATATGTCTTTTAAGATCCCCCCAACACTTCTGGTAAAACCCTTATGTTTGAATTGATAAGCACTATCTATATCTATTGTGGAAATATAATTGAACTTCCTTTCTGTACTGATAAGTTCCTCACTAAAATCTTCAAAATGAGAAATCAACAAGTCCCTAAATTTATAGGCCCAAATATCAATAATTGGTTTATCTAAAAATTTATGCTGATAAGCCAGACTTTCTGAAGCAGGAAAACGCTCATACTGATCTTTCACATGAGGTAAATATTCCTCATAACGACTGATCAAATAAAAACTGGCTGCAAAAAGGTCACAGGGTACCTCCGCCGAGAAATTGGTCTGAAAAAAGCAAGGTAACTCTTCCCAGCTTACTATATTGATCTCTAAATAATCAATACCTTGATTGAACAAGAGATCATTGCATTTAATAAAGAGCTCACTACCCAGAGGTTGTTTAGTATATGAGAACTTAAGTCCTTCATGCGCTATAAACTCTTCAATTTTAGTTGTAAAATTGACCTCAATATGAAGTATTCTCACAAATATGTGTCTAAAGGTGTATGTTAACCTTGGTGTGATCTTATGGGTATATACTAACAGCATATTTTGGTGAGTTTGACAAACCAAATGTAAACTTTATATAGCGTATTATAAAATCTCTTTTATGAAAAATATTCAGATGAGATTATAACACTACCCGACCAGCTCTTATAGTTTTCCGTCATCTGCAAAACTATAATAATCACATTCGGTCACTATAATATGGTCCAGCACTTTGATATCTAAAATTCCACCTCCGTGAATCACTTTTTTGGTCAATATAATATCTGATTGACTTGGCTTAAGATTTCCGGAAGGATGATTATGACAAAGAATGATACTGGTTGCACCTTGCTCAAGTGCCTTTTTATAAATCAGTCGAACATCGACAAGCGTTGCTGTTATCCCGCCCATACTTAGCCTCCATTTAAACTTCAATTTGTTGGCATTATTGAGTAATAAAATCCAAAATTCTTCATGCTCGAGTTCTCCGATCAATGGCTGCATCAATTCAAATACAGATCCTGAACTGCTCAATTTCATTTTTTTTAATGAATTTTGCCCTTTGCGACGTCTACCGAGTTCCAAAGCTGCAATAATAATAGCCGCTTTGGCCTTTCCAATTCCTCTCACTTTCATCAGATCTGAATAACTTATTTGAGAGAGTGTGGCTAAGTTAGATCCGCTTCCAGACAACACTTTTCTTGATAGTCCTAAAGCCGAATCTTTTCTGTTGCCCGATCCTATCAGGATCGCTAACAATTCTGCCTCTGACAAAGCTGAACGTCCTTTTAAAAATAATTTTTCTCTTGGTCGATCATCCTCATTCCATTCTTTTATAATCATATCTTTTTCTCCATTAATATCATTTTTGTGTGAAGATCAACCTATCGATATAAAAGAATATAATACATTTGTATATTCAAT
>JAAESS010000078.1 GCA_024229195.1 Flavobacteriales bacterium
AAATTTTTTAAACCTTTGTTTCGATCTATTGCTTTAAAGATGAAAACCAGCTAGATATAGGCTGAAACAGGTTTTGGGAATATAGTTATTAGTTCTTTAGAATTTTGAATGAAAAAGAATTTACTTCCGAATTTGTATTTGTCCTATTCAATTTTGACAAAATAGGCTTAATATAAATATTTGATATTAAATTCATTACCAGACCCTGTTTTTACTTTCATAAATAAAGAAACACATTATCAGATGTTTTTAGGTAAATGATAAGGTGTTTTTGTAGGTTGATCAAAAAATAAAACGCTCCTTTAATTAATTTGGTGAATGGTGGCTTCTCCAATAACAAGACCTCTATTGACCATAGGGCTTCCTTTATAATGCACCGTAGCTTCGCCATAGGCAGTTACCTTCAATTCATCCGAAACTTTCAGCCTAACACGACCTTCTCCATAAGCAGTTATTTTGGCTGTTGTATTTTGAACTCCAAATGTATTGATGTTACCTTCTCCATAAGAGATGATTCGTTGGCGTTTTGCATTTCCTTTTTTTACTTCAAGGTAAGATTCTCCATATATTGTGGCAAAGAACTCTTGAACTTCAAATTCATTTAAATAGACTTCGGCTTCGCCATAAATTTTTACTTGTAGTTTCTCAGCGTTAATAGGGCTGATGACTTTATGGGTTTCTTCTCCTCGAAGTGAAAGTTCTTCAAGTTCTGTATAGTATACCTTAGCTGAAACTAATGTGCCATTATAAATAGCATGTTTCCCTTTATAATCTTCATACTTTACTTTTTCAGATTTGGTATAAACTTTGGCATCATCCAGATAGATGTGTAAAGTGTTTCCTTTAACTTCAACGTTGAGTTTATCCATGGATACGTCAATATCTTCAATAACAACAGATTCGTTATCAGCTTTTTCAAAGATCACCTCAATATGCGGGCTGATGATCACTTCGTCAAATGATCCAATATCAAAGGTTATTTTTTGGGCAGTTAAATTACTTATGCCAAGAATCATCATGGCAATAAGAAAGTAATATGAGTGTATTTTTTTCATGGGGTAAAAATTAGATTAGTAGCAAAATTGACCAAACGCAGTCAAAGTTTCTTTATAGATATCTAAAAATCACAATTGTTACAGTCTACAATAAAATAATTAAAATTTTATTGCTACGAATAAAAAATATGCATCTTCTTAAATTTACTAGCCGAGAACTTTCGAGCTACTTCCCATGAAAGGTTGATCATAAAAACGTTTACCCGTGGCTTTATATAAGGCATTAGCAACTGCACCCATAATAGGAGGAAAGGGAGGTTCTCCCAGTCCGGTTGGGTCAATCTCACTTTCTACAAAGTGTACATCGATAGATTTTGGTGCTTCACTATGTCTTATCATACGATAATTATCAAAATTATTTTGTCCGGGAACACCATCTTTAAAGGTTACCTCACTATACATGGCGTGTCCGATACCGTCTACCACGCCTCCTTCGGCTAAATTGATCGCAGCATCAGGATTTACAACAATTCCACAGTCAATGGCACAAGTCACTTTTTCAATGACAGGAGATCCATTTTCAACAACCATATCCAACACTTGGGCCACATAACTGTTATGACAATAATATGCAGAAACTCCGCGATGAAGCTCAGATTGTTCCTTTCCCCAATTTGATTTTTCTTTTAATAATTCCAGGACTCCGGCATATCGAGTGGCTTCATAGTCATTTTTTTCTCCTACCGGATTATTTTTGGCTTTTTCTAAAAGTTCCAAACGGAAGTCAATAGGATCTTTACCTATTTCTTCTGCCAATTCATCTAAGAAAGATTGCTCGGCCCCGGCAATAAAATTCGATCTTGGTGCTCGAAAAGCTCCTACAGTTATATTTGATGACGCTGCCCATGACTCTGCGAGGTAATGGTCAACTGCTCCAGCCGGAAAACGGTTCGCAAAAAGTGGACTTTCAGGTATTCCTCCGGCATTGACGTGGAACGCAAGGAGCTCATTGTTTTCATCAAGAGCGGCACGGTATGTGGCAAGATAGGCAGGGCGATAAATACCTGTGGTCATGTCGTCTTCTCTTGTATAGATCAATTTAACAGGAGCTTTTACTTTTTGAGAAATTGCGGCTGCTTCTACCAGAAAATGCCCGTATAATCTTCTTCCAAATCCACCACCCATACGTGTCATTTGAATATCAACTTGTTCCAGTTCCATACCTAATCGAGCTGCAACCGATTTTTCCATAAATTCAGGAGTTTGAATTGGTCCCGCAAGTTCAGCCTTGTTTTCTGTAACATCAGCAAAGAAATTCATAGGTTCCATACAATTATGCGCCAGAAACGGACAAGAATAGGTACGCTCGATGATCTTGGCAGCTTTCTTAAATACTGCTTCAGGATTGCCATCCTTACGTCTGACCTCTGCTTTTTTATTTTGCATATCAAGCATCAGCGCCATATGATCTTTGGAATTCTCTAAATCAGCAGGAATATTTTTATTGTTAGATCCAATTGACTCCCATTCCATGGATAGCGCTTTTTTTGCATTTAATACCTCCCATGTTGAATTTCCAACTACCACAACTAAATCCGGATATGAGTTTACATCACACCACTGCCACTGATAGTCATCTTTGTAGGTTTTCATGGCGAAAACATCTATGATTCCAGGCATAGTCTTGGCTACAGAATCATCAACTGATTTCAGTTTTAATCCGAAAGCCGGGGGGTGAGCTATCATTGCAACAAGCATACCCTCACGATCATAGTCTAGTCCATACAATGGCTGCCCAGTCACGATTTTAGGTCCGTCAACATTTTTTCTAGAGGTACCGATAATTTTAAAATCTTTGACGTCTTTAAGTTTTACTTCTTCCGGAACAGTAATTTGCGCTGCGGCAGATGCCATTTCACCAAATCCTGCAGAGTTACCACTGCTTTCATGAGTCAAAACACCCATAGAAGTACTTATTTCGTCTACAGGAACCTGCCAAGCTTGCGCCGCAGCTTCCTTTAACATATGTCGTGCAGAAGCTCCAGCCATTCTGAGGCTTTCCCAACCTTGTCTTATAGACTGACTGCCTCCCGCCAATTGACGCGTAAACAAATTGGTATCTAAGGGAGCCTGTTCCACAATTACATTTGTCCAGTCCACATCAAGCTCTTCGGCCACCAACATTGGCATCGATGTTTTTACATTTTGTCCAATTTCAGGGTTTGGAGACATGATCGTTACCAGACCGTTTTCACCAATCTTTAGATAAGCATTAATATCAAACCATTCTTTCGGCATATCTAAAACCTGTTCAGGAGTCGGTTTGCATGAAGCGAGCCAGCTAAACCCTAACATCAATCCTCCACCTGCAAGTGCAGAGCTTTTCAAAAAAGAACGTCTTCCAAAGGTTGTTTTTATGAGTGTCATTATATTGTGATTTTTGTGAATGTATTGGTTAAGAAAATAGTGGTATTAAGTGATTAGGCGTTTTTGCCGGCTGCATTTTTAATTGCCTTCTTGACTCTGGTATAGGTGCCGCATCGACAAATATTCCCATCCATTACAGCATCTATATCCTCATCACTAGGATTGGGATTATTCTTTAAAAAAGCGGTTGCCTGCATGATTTGACCAGCCTGACAATAGCCACATTGATATACATCTTCCTCTATCCAGGCCTTTTGCACCGGATGGTCTCCATTTTCAGATAAACCTTCAATAGTTGTTATGGCCTGATTTCCGACAGCAGATATTGGAATTGAACATGAGCGCACAGCCAAGCCCTCTAAATGAATGGTGCAGGCGCCACATTGGGCTATACCACAGCCGTATTTTGTACCTACTAATTTCAAATGATCTCTCAGAACCCAGAGAATTGGAGTTGAGGGATCGACCTGAACTTGTTGATTTTTTCCATTAATGTTTAAGTTATAATCTGCCATTATATAATTGTTTAAGGATAGAAAACTGAGATATCTAAAATATCCTGGAATTTGGTCTTTTAACATGTCATGTGTAAACCAGAGATCTCCGAGATATTGGATGCGTATAATTAAGAAATAAATTTAAAAAAAAAATAATAATTTGAAATGAAGACTTTAGAAAAAAGTTTTGAACACTAATTTGATTCATAGTTAATTGAGTCAAGAAACTACTCTATTTGATTAAGATTAAATACAAAAAGAGCCACATTTCTGTGACTCTTCTTCATGATTTCAAATATTTTTGGCTGTTAGTCTACTCTGAAGCATTTACGGCTAATCCATAAATTACCAGTCCGAAACCTATTTTATTGATGGCATCTCCAATATTGTAGATAACATCCATCGATAACGTTCCGTTTAAAAAGTCATACCAACCTGGAGTACCTGCCATATATCCTAATGGATATATTGCCCATCCAACTAATACAAACCAGCAAAGTGTTTTGTGTGCACTGAGTACAGCACCTCCAGCTTGCTCTGCCAATTTTTTGGCACTTCCAAACCAGATTTCATATACGATATAAAAATATGCTAGTCCTGAAACAAGACCCCAAACTTGTGCTTGGTCTCTGTATACAGCTTCACCGAAATATCCAGTTACTAGCATGATTACTGAGGCAAAGATTAGTCTCCACATAAGGGATTTCTTCGCACCAGCAACTTTTAAGATTAAATAAAATTCAACACACATCAACGGAACCGTTAAGATCCAATCGACATATCTGAAAAAAGTAGGAGATTCAGCATTAGTAGCCCAATAATCTCTCATATACCAATAGTGAACAGCGGCGATAAATGTAATTAATCCCGACACTAAAATTGAGGTTTTCCATTTTCTATCAAAATTATTCATAGAGAAAAAGAAGAATGCAGACGCTGCCATCATGGCCATACATCCAACGAAAAATGTGAAACCAACGTAATCATCTTGAGCCATCTTTGGAACAAGAGCAATAAAATTAAATAAGGTTGTCATAATATTATAGTTAAAAATGTCTAACAAATATATAAAAAAACTAGACAAGACCAAATGTTTATATTATTATTTTCTTATTTTGGTCATCTAATAATTATTAATATTGATATTTTGAGCCTCAAAAGTGTTAAAATTGTATTGACTTTCTTTTTACTGTGGATTACGACCCAGTTCAACACACAGACTGAAGACTACTTGGCTTACTTCTTAATTTTAAGCCTCGGAATACTTCATGGTTCAAATGATATTCGACTTTTCAATGGCATGCAAAAAAAGAATGTGAAAGGTTATCGAAGAATACTAATTACTTATATAGGAGCAGTAATAATTGCTTTTTCCGTATTTATGCTAATACCAAGATTAGGACTTTTAGTTTTTGTTTTGATTAGTGGTTATCATTTTGGAGAACAACATCTGGCCGATAAAGTTGACTCTGGCCATTACTTCAGATCTATTTTATTTACTCTTTATGGTTTATTTATCTTTTCAATGATTTTTTACACACATTTTGAAGATGTATATGTCATTGTACAAGACATTTCAAACATGGTCATCTTACGAGAGTTTTATTTTTATTTTATGTTGATCATGTTTTCATCCATGGCAATATTATTAGCAATTATGCTTCGGATGAAGATACTGCATATTAGTGTTCCGTTAGAGATGGCATATTTGCTATTGTTCTATGTATTATTCATGAATTCAACTTTGTTGTGGTCATTTGCAATTTACTTTATTGTTTGGCATTCAATACCGTCTTTAAGAGACCAGATCCTGAATCTATATAAAACAGTTTCATTCAGAACTATTATAAAATATATTAAAGACTCTATTTTATACTGGTTGGTTTCAATAATAGGTATCACGGTTTTAATTATGCTTACAAAAGATGATGTGAGGCTTTTTAATTTATTGTTTTTTGCATTTTTGGCGGCAATAACTCTTCCACACGTTATTGTTCTTGGTAAAATGCACGAATAATAATATGTCAAATAAATAAATTTTGAATCTGACAAATAGCGCACTTTTTATGTCTTCCTCATTTTTTAAAATTACTTTTGCATCATGCTGCAAGTAAATAACATTGCATTTACCTACGATAAAGAAAAGCCTTTATTGAAAAACATAAATTTTACTTTGGATAAAGGTGAACACTTATGTATCATGGGTGAAAGTGGCTGTGGAAAGTCAACCTTATTAAAGGTTATTTATGGTTTGATGGATTTACAAGAAGGTTCAATATTTTGGAATGAGGATCAGGTACTTGGGCCTTCTTTCCAATTGATCCCGGGAATGCAAAATTTCAAATATGTAGCACAGGATTTTGATCTGATGCCCTATACCACTGTTTCAGATAATATTTCAAAATTTTTATCTCGGTTTTTTCCTGAGGATAGTAAAAAACGGACCTTGGAACTGCTTGATGTTATTGAAATGACTGCTTTCGCGGATGTAAAAGTAAAGGCATTAAGTGGAGGTCAACAGCAACGTGTGGCGATTGCAAGGGCTCTGGCCAAGGAACCAGATCTATTGTTATTGGATGAGCCTTTTGGTCAAATAGATAATTTTAAAAAACGTTCCTTAAGAAGAATGTTGTTTTCATATTTAAGAGAAAAAAATATTGCTTGTATCGTTGCTACACATGATGCCGAGGATGCACTTTCTTTTGCGGATAAAATGATTGCCATTCGAGACGGAAAAGTCATTGCTGCATCAACTCCACGAGAATTGTATGAAAATCCCGGAAACAAATATGTCGCCTATCTATTTGA
>JAAESS010000079.1 GCA_024229195.1 Flavobacteriales bacterium
CTTATGAAATACCCCGATCAACTCTCCTTGTTCTGAGGAGAAAAGGATTCCTGTTAGTGATAATAGGAAAAGGATAAATCCTGTATATTTCATGAAATTTCCGTGAATAATGAATAATTAATAATACAAATAATGTTCCAATAATAAAACGAAATTCTTTTAACGAGAAACAGTAGTAAAATTGATCACCTATAACGGTCGCCGATAGGATTCGTTGCCATCTATCAAACTCCACAGAAGCCAATTTGATTGTAGGAGCGACTTGCTATTGTTTGAGCGAAGCGAGTGAGCAAGGTAAGCGACAACGGTTCAAGCTTAACAAATGCTTCTAATGGCACTGGCAATGACTCCTATCGGCTGTTATGGTTAGTAGAAGAGCCGGAGAATTACTATATGCCGATTTTTAATTGAAAGGAATTTGGCCCGGATGGCCAATAATCTTCATAATTTCTTTGAATCGAAGGCAGGATTTTTTCTTTTTAATGACAATTTCTTCTTCTGCTCATTCAATCTTTTCCGACAAATTCCTTAACTTTTTCTCTGAATTACGAATGTTTTAGAAAAAACCTTGCTTAAAAAGGCTCTCAATTTTTCTGAGAATCTCAACTTTTACTTTTTGATTGGCGGTGAATTACGGGTATTCAACCCTCTCTCAATTATTAAATCACTGATGTCTGATTTGTGAACGGCTCACTACAAGTCAATCTAAGATGCTGTTTGTATTTGATCTCACTGCTTGTTCTATTTTTTTTCATCTCAAATCTGAAATATTTCATTTCTAACCCCTCTAATTATCGAATCTTTTTTCCCCAATAACGAATTCTTTGTTTTTC
>JAAESS010000080.1 GCA_024229195.1 Flavobacteriales bacterium
AAATATGGTTTTGTAGGTATGAATGCTGTAGGTAAAAATATTGTAGCAGACGGAGTTAATGAAGCTGGTCTTTACTTAGGAGTATTCTATTTTACCAACTTTGCAGTATATGATAAACTTACAGATGAAAATCAGTCAAAAGCTATTTCAAGTGAGGAGATGGGTAATTATATTTTAGGAAGTTTTGCAACTGTTGAAGAAGCAATTGAGGGTCTGAAAAAAATAACTGTTGTGGGCTCTTATATTGAAGCAATTAAAGGGGAAGCACCATTGCATTATGCAATAACGGATAAATCAGGAAGATCAGTAGTTGTAGAATATTCAGCGAAGGGATTGAACATCTATGAAAATACGGTTCATGCAGTTTGTAACAATCCAACCTATGACTGGCACCTGACGAATTTGAGAAATTATGTAAATCTGGCTCCTGACAATACCAAAGGTTTTGAACTCAATGGAAAAATGTACACCCCCCTTGCAGAGGGATCAGGCATGATTGGGCTGCCAGGTGACTTTACTTCTTCTTCCCGATTCATAAGAGCTACTGCTGCTGTCAACACTTCGTTACCATCAAAAGACGAAGAAGAGGGTATATTTAGAGCTTTTCACATCCTGAATACTTTTGATATTCCTAAGGGACTTGTGCGACAAAAAGAAGAAAATGGAGTTTTTACCGATTATACCATTTGGACTTCAGCTGTTGATACTAAAAATTTGGTATATTATTATAAGACCTATAAAAACCAGGCGATCAAAAAACTTGATCTAAAACAGCTCTTAAATGAGGTTAACGGTAAAATAACAGTGATTCCTTCTGAAACACCGAGAAGCTATGAAATGGTCACTACCAAGTAAATAATTAGATCACATATTATCCGGTGGAACTGGTGCAGGTGCAACATTTTCCACTGGGTTTATACTTTTTAGATAAGTAAACATGGCATGAACGTCTTCGTCTTTCATATTGGTAAAATTAAACCATGGCATTGGAGGTAACAATATTCTGCCGTTTTCCAAACCTTTCGATTTTCCTTGTGTTAAAGCAATTTTAAATTGTTCTTCAGTCCAAGTTCCAATACCTGTATCATCTGGGGTCAGATTGCCTGAAAATGATATACCCCAAGGACCAGCTGAACCCGTAAGATCAGGATAAAATATGGCAAAACCTTCTTTTAGTAAAGGGATATCAAATGACATAACTGGTCTATCTGAAGGGTAGCCTGATAACATTAGTTCAGGGATAATCTCAGGTCCTTTTTCACCCATACGTTTTGGAGAATGACAGTCATGACATCCCATAATTGTAACAAGGTATTCTCCGTGTGCAATCACTTCTTCTTGTGTTGGCTCAGTGCTTTCTAGAACCGGGGCAGGCTCCGTTTTACAGGATACAAATAACACGATACATAAAGTGATCAGAAAAAGATTTGGTAAGTTGATTTTAACTTTCATTCTGTTTGTGATTTAGATTAGTTGATATGAAGATATTCTAAAATCGAACTAAATTATAGCAAAACAGGACGAGAGGCTCTTATTATTGTCCGAAACTAACTATCTATTTATCGAATCATAGTTCAACATCTACTTTTTTTAAATGATTGAAAATTATCGTATATTCAAACAATAAAAAAACAAAAACATGCTAAGTAAATTAAGTAAAACAGACAAACTTTTATTGCTTTTAGCTCTGGGGACTTTAATTTTTTCAGAACTAATGTGGTTTAGAGGAGAAAGACAAGGAGCACTATTTGTGGGGCTCTGGGTACCATCAATTTTGGGCTTTGCCATATTTTTAAAACTAATAAAAGATAAAAAATGATCGATTTAATACCATATGCGGCAGGGTTCGTCACCTTAATTTTCGGGATTGCCTTTTACTTCTTTCTTAAAGAAGTTAAAAATACTGATTAAGCATAAGTTTCAATCTATACGGGGTGTTGCTGGTAATATATGAACCTTTCTGGTTAGAATTCAAAGGTTTATAATACTGGCAAATTTATATTTTCCATATATTTAAGGCTAAACAACCGTTCCTTATGATTCCCTATTATCGAAAAATCCGCAAAAAACTTGCTGATGACAACCAATTTTTTAAGTATAGTAGATATGCAATTGGTGAAATCATACTTGTGGTTGTGGGAATTTTGATCGCACTTCAGATCAATAACTGGAACAATTTGAATGAAAAGAACAAACTTAAAAGTGTTTACATCAACAGGTTGATCTCTGACATCAAATCAGACACTACGAACATAGCATACACCAGATCAGAGTTGGAAATAAATCAAGGTGTTATCAAGGCATTGATTGAAAAGATCGAACAGGTAGTGCGCCTGATCCGCTCCAAGGGTGTGGGCGTCTATTTCGTTACCCAGAACCCGCTGGATATTCCCGACACCATACTGGGACAGCTGGGTAATCGCATCCAGCATGCCTTGCGTGCCTATACACCGCGTGAACAGAAGGCGGTGCGTGCCGCAGCCGAAACATTTCGCGCAAATCCGTCATTTAATGCTGCCGAGGCCATCAAGGAACTCGGTGTCGGTGAGGCGCTGGTTTCGACCCTGGGCGGTAAGGGTATTCCCGGTATAGTAGAGCGTACCCTGATTCGACCGCCATCTTCACGACTGGGGCCGGCGACACGGGCAGAGCGACAG
>JAAESS010000081.1 GCA_024229195.1 Flavobacteriales bacterium
ATAGTATGATGAAAATCATAAAAATTTCTGGGTCTATCTTCTATTTTTACTTTTCTTAATCCTTGAAACGAAGTCTGCATGAAAAAATTAGTTCTTGGTAATCAAGCGTTGGCACAAGGTGCCATTGACTCCGGTATATCAGGGGTTTATGCATATCCAGGAACACCTTCTACAGAAATAACCCAATACATCCAAAAATCAAAAATTGCAAAAGAATTAGGTATTCATTGTAGCTGGTCGGTCAACGAAAAAACAGCCATGGAGGCTGCTTTAGGTATGTCTTATTGCGGAAAAAGAGCTCTTACTGTCATGAAACATGTAGGGCTTAATGTAGCTTCAGATGTATTTATGAATATGGCTGTTTCAGGAATCAATGGAGGGTTGGTGGTGGTTGTAGCAGATGATCCGTCAATGCACTCTTCACAAAACGAACAAGACTCTCGCTTTTATGGAAAATTTGCGAAAGTACCTATATTGGAACCATCCAATCAGCAGGAGGCTTACAATATGATGCATTATGCATTCGATCTTTCTGAAGACACTCAACTTCCTGTCTTATTAAGA
The DNA here is from genome assembly GCA_024229195.1 of Flavobacteriales bacterium. GTDB lineage: Bacteria > Bacteroidota > Bacteroidia > Flavobacteriales > Flavobacteriaceae > Lutimonas. Next base: position 565 of record JAAESS010000081.1, read on the forward strand.
TTAGTAACCAGATTGTCACATTCCCGATCAGGAGTTACCTTCAAAGAAAGAAGGGCTCAGAATGGTATTCAATTACCCATAAATACGGATCGATTTGCACTGATTCCATCAAATGCTCGAAAACAATATGACAAATTAGTTTGCAAAAAACAGGACCTTTTAGAGGCTTCGGAGAAATCTCCTTTTAATAAACTTGGCCAACACAAGGACCGTTCATTAGGAATTGTTGCCTGCGGTATAGGCTTTAATTATGTGATGGAAAATCTGGCCGATGACTTAGAGTTCTTTTCCTTACTTAAAATTTCACAATACCCTGTGCCAAAAAAAAAACTAAAAAAATTATATGAGGATTCTGATGAAGTTTTGGTAGTTGAAGAAGGATATCCATTGGTTGAAGAACTCATTCATGACTATTTTGAACAAGATCCAAAAATTACCGGAAAACTTAGTGGCCACCTTCCATTAACAGGAGAGTTAACGCCAAATATTGTTGCTAAAGCAATTGGTTTATACCGTAAGGAACCGGCTCCGGTTTCGGATCTTGTAGTGGCAAGACCTCCTCAATTATGCGAAGGATGTGGTCATATTGACCTTTTTAAAGTCATACAAGAAATACTCCCTGAAATAGGGCAAAAAAAAGTTTTTGGAGACATCGGATGTTACGCTCTTGGTGCATTGGCTCCTCTGAACACCGTTAATACTTTGATAGACATGGGAGCTTCAATTACCATGGCCAAAGGAGCAGCAGATGCAGGAATAGAAAATGCCATTGCCATTATCGGCGATTCCACCTTTACACATTCAGGAATGACAGGATTACTGGAAGCCGTGAATGATAGGTCGCCAATTACTGTAATCATTTCAGATAACTCTACAGTAGCCATGACAGGCGCTCAGGATTCGGCAGCCACTGGTCGATTAAGAGAAATTTGCCTCGGGCTTGGAGTAGATCCTAATCATTTAAAAATGATGGTGCCCTTAAAAAAGAATTTTGATAAAAATCTCGAGCTATTGAGAAAGGAAATTAATTATCAAAATGTATCCGTTATCATATCGGAAAGGCCCTGCGTAAGGCTAAGCAGGGACAGCAAAGAAAAGATCAAACAAAAAATAGCCTCACTTAACTAAATCCATATTATGAAGTCTAATATCATCTTATCCGGCGTTGGTGGACAAGGTATCCTTACCCTGGCTTCCATCATTGATACTGCAGCACTGTATCAAAATCTATTTGTTAAACAATCTGAAGTTCATGGAATGAGCCAGCGAGGCGGGGCCGTGCAATGCCATGTCAGGTTATCAGATAAGCAGATTTACTCTGACCTGATTCCTGAAGGGGAAACGGACCTGATCTTATCAGCAGAACCAATGGAGCTTTTACGACATATACCGAATCTTAAAAAAAATGGTTGGATCATTACTGATTCAAGCACTTTTGAAAATATCGTAAACTATCCTGACAAACACGAATTATACAAACAGATAAAAACACATTGGAACCATATCATTATCAATGCTAAAAGTTGTGCAAAAGAGATGGGTAACTCCAAGATCTGCAATATGATATTGCTCGGTGCCGCTGCTGAACACCTACCAATTGAGGAAGAAAAATTCATTCAGGCCATCAGGCATTTTTTCAAAGAAAAAAGTGAAAAATTAATTCTAAAAAATATTGAGGCCTTTAAAGGAGGGCAAAAAAAGGCAAAAGCCTTTATTGATTTTCCCTCCTAAATTCGAGGTTTTCAACGTCCCTAATATGATCCTGAATAACTTGTGAAAGAAGTATTACTCCTTTCTCTATGGTATCTTTTGGCATATTCGAAAAAGATAGTCTAATATGGTCATCTTTGTGGTTTTCCGGATCAAAGGTTCTACCGGTTACGAATACAACTCCTTTTTTTAAGCAGTCTGTAAATAAGCTGGATGCCTTTACTTGCTGGGGTAAGCTCAGCCATATATAAAATCCGCCACGTGGCTCTACCCAATTGATGCCTTTTGGCATATGCGTCTTAAGACTTTCCTGAAGGAGTATCTTTCTTTCGCTGTATTCTTTTCTTAAGAACTTGAGATAAGGTTCCAAATAGCCTCCTGTAATGAATTCAGTCGCCAAAATTTGCATAAAATTGGAGGTACAGGCATCAAGCGCCTGCTTTATCGACTCTGCTTTATCGAATATTTCAAAGGATGACAACATATAACCTAAACGGAAACCAGGGCCGAGAATCTTTGAAAAGGACCCTGTATAAATGATCTCTACCTCATAGCCCTCAAATGATTTTATAGGCTTGGTGAGCCCTTTATCTTTGCGATCAAAATAGAGATCACCATAGGCATCGTCTTCGATCAAAATAATATCTGTTCCCGATAAAACACTGAGCAGCTCCTTCCTCCTCTCCTCGGTATAAATGATACCGGCAGGATTGTGAAAATTAGGGGTGATATAAAGAAATTTTGGCGGCTTATTTAATGTTTCAATAGCATTTTTTAGAAACTGAATATCAATTCCTTCGCTATCAATAGGTATGCTTACGATCTTTGCTCCATATGTCTCAAATACAGAAATGGCACCAACAAAACAAGGACTCTCAGTTAAAATAACATCTCCCTCATTCACGAATTCCTGCGTGATAATACTTATGGCCTGCAAGGAACCTGTGGTAATCAAAACTTTATCGGTTTTTGCAGGTAACCCTTTCCTGAGCATTAATTTTTGGAGAGACCTTACCAAAGGTGGATACCCTGTTGTTGGGCCGTACTGAAAACAAAGTTTCTTTATATCATCATTTAAATTATTATAAATTTCGTCTATTTCCGAAACTGGGAACAGATCATTATTTGGCATTCCACCGGCAAAAGAAATCATACCCTCACCGGAAGATTGTTTCATTAATAATTTAATGTCTTCCGAGTGCATGGAATTTACGGTTCTTGAGAATGCATACATACGATCTTCACTTAATTTTACTACTCAAAGTAAGCACATTTTGAACGTAAAAGACTTGATAAATATCATCTAATGAGTCATTTTTTTTAACTTATTTTACTTAGACGAATAATGCATTTAAATGTTGCACGAAAAACTACTCAGACCTGCGAGCATTGCAGTCATTGGAGGATCTGATCATATTGACCATATAGGAGGAAGTGTTCTGAAAAACCTGATTGATCAGGGATTTAAAGGTCAACTATTCGTTGTCAATCCAAAAAAAGATAGGGTTCAAGGCATCACTTCTTTGAAGAATGTATCATTTTTACCACAAATAGATCTCGCCATTATAGCCATCCCGGCTGATGATATACTTGCAAGTGTCAGAGAATTAATTGCAAAAAAAGAAACCAAAGGATTTATCATTTATGCTGCTGGTTTTTCAGAACTTGACGATAGTGGTGCTTCGTTGGAAAAACAGATCGCAGACGAGATAAGTGCTTCAGGAGGTAGCTTGTTAGGACCAAATAACATCGGAATGATCAATCAACATTATGCCGGGATTTTCACCAGACCTCTTCCTTTGATAGACAGAACAGGACTGGATTTCATTTCAGCTTCTGGTGCAACGGCCGTTTTCACCCTGGAAGCAGCTCAACAGATTGGTTTGCGTTTTTCAAATCTCTTTACAGTAGGAAACAGCGCACAAATAGGGGTTGAAGATATTTTGGAGCACCTTGATAAAACCTTCAATAGCAAAAAAGGCAGCCCCGTTAAAATGCTGTATTTAGAAGATTTAAAAAACCCAAAAAAATTACTCAAACATGCCTTATCACTGAGGCAAAAAGGATGCTCGATCATTGCATTAAAATCTGGGGTCACTGAAAAAGGAAATGCAGCAGCAGCATCTCATACCGGAGCAATGGCCAATTCTGATCTTTTTGTGCAAGCCTTATTCGACAAAGCCGGTATCATAAGATGTAAGAGCAGATATGAACTGATTACCCTTGGTGCAATCTTGCAAACAACCCATCTAAAACTTAAGAATTTTGCTGTGATCACGCATGCAGGGGGTCCGGGAGTGATTGTAACAGACACCCTATCAGAAAATGGATTAGTTGTTCCTGATCTAGACGAGAATCATCGAAATACGATTGCCCGGCAATTATATCCCGGAGCTGCAACTGCAAATCCAATAGACATTCTCGCAACCGGTACAGCCGGGCAGTTAGAAAAGGTAATCAACTATTGTGAAAATGAGCTATCCGAGATCGATGCCATGATCATTATTTTTGGAAGTCCCGGATTAGGAAGTGTTAACGAGGCCTATGAGGTGATCCATCAGATGATCAAAAAATGCCGTAAACCTATATTTCCTATTTTTCCTTCAGTGGTAAATGTAAAAAATGAGATTGCTGAGTTTATCAAAAAGGGTCATATGGCGTTTTCAGATGAATATAGTTTTTCATCATGTCTTGCCAAAGTGATGGGCAACCAGCCTCCAATGAGCGATTCTGGCCTGAATCCGATTCCTGATCAGGTAAAAATAAGGTCACTGATCAATTCTTTCTCTGATGGTTTCTTGGAGCCCGATAAAGCCCATCAATTATTAGAACATTTTGGGATTCCTGTGGCCAAACAAGTCCTGATAAAATCAGAAAATCAACTATTGAAAGCAACCAAAGATTTCAATTATCCTGTGGTTCAAAAAGTAGTTGGACCTCTCCATAAAAGTGATCATGACGGGGTCCTTATCAATGTCTCAAGTGATGACGAATTGATTGCTAACTACCGAAGATTGATACAGAATAAAGAGGTTACAGAAATTTTGATTCAAGAAATGATCAAGGGTAAAGAAGTTTTTATCGGTGCCAAAAGGGAAGCCTCTTTCCCTCCTTTGATCATGTGTGGATCGGGAGGAATCTATATAGAAGCCTTGAAAGACTATACGAGTGTTTTGGCCCCAATTGATAGGTCTGAGGCAATAAATATGGTTGATCAACTTCGAATAAAACCAATCCTTATGGGGATGCGAGGTGAACCTTCCTGTAATTTAGAAGCCCTTTATGATGCCCTTGAAAAAGTATCTAAGCTAATGCAGCTAGTTCCTGAAATCACAGAATTAGATCTCAATCCATTGATTTTGAATAAACAGGATATTGTTGCAGTGGATATTCGGATAAGAATTGAAAAATAACAGATCAAAGTTGAACTACTTCACCCCTGTCATCAGAAGTATCACTTCCTAAATAAAAAGAGCGGTCAACATAAACGATTCTTTTCTTCACATGCTGAATCAAAGGATTTGAAAAGGCCCCAACAATGTCTTTATAAGAGCAAAAACCACTGTCAAATAAAACCATCTCATTATCTTTTATTTCATCAGAAATTGATGTCAACCTGAATCCATTAGAAGAGGGTAACTGTAACCTCAAATCCGATAAAAAGTCATCATTATCACTTATATAAACCCAATTTACCAATCTGGTTTGGGCCTTTGCTCGGCGGGGTACAGACATAGATTTTACAGAAATAATAGTATTGATCATGCTGTCAATCAAAACATATAGTGCCGCATTATTTGGAAAATGTTTCTTATAAAAAATACTAAGGGCTCCATAAAAATTTCGCAAGTAGAATTTATCTTTAACGGTACTTTCTCCTTTAAAATGTACAACTTTACATGTACCCACAAAGTGATTTTTATAACCTGCCTTAGTAATGCGATAACTCAAATCAATATCTTCTCCATACATAAAGAAGTCCTCGTCAAAGCCACCTACTTCCTTATAGACCTTACTTTTAATGAACATAAAAGCACCCGTCAGTATATCGATCTCCGCATTGGCATCTTTTTGAATATGATTGGCATAATAATACTTTGAATAACCTAAAAGCTTAGCACCAGCGACCTTTAAATTCGGAAAATTTCGTTTACTTTCAGGGAGGAATTTTCCCGATCCATCAATAAAATGAACCCCTGCTGCACCAAATTGGGTTTGATTCTCACTAAAATCTAACATTTCCGAGAGGGTTGTTTCATCCAGCACCGTGTCAGGGTTTAAAATCAGTAAATAATCTCCTTTAGCAACTGATGCACCTTTATTATTGGCTTTTGAAAACCCAAGATTCTCAGAATTTTGCAAAAGTTTTACCTCTGGGAATTCTTTTTGAAGCATCTCATTGCTGCCATCAGAAGAATTATTATCAACAACGATGATCTCAACTTTTTCCATAATGTCAGAACTCAAAACACTGGCAATGCAGTTTTTTAAGAAATATTTAGCCTTATAATTGACAATGATAACTGAGATGCGTATCAATCGGAGTTGGTTTTTGGTAAAAATATGACAATTTATTATTTAGTCAAGACTTAGCTCTATATTTGTGCAGTATAATCAGAGCAAATGAAATCAGCTACCGTCAGAGAACTCAAAGCAGAACTTCAGGAAAGATCACCAAAGGAAATTCTTGACCTATGCTTACGTCTTTCTCGATTTAAAAAAGAAAATAAGGAATTACTCACCTATTTACTTTTCGAATCTGGCGATGAACAAGGATATATTGAAAGTGTGAAGCAAGAGATCGATGCAAAATTTGAGCTCGTCAATCTCAAAAGCCCGTATTTCATTAAAAAAAGTATTCGTGCGATATTGAATTACACAAAAAAATACATCCGTTATTCTCAAAGTAAGGAAACCGAATTGGAATTGCTGATCTATTTTTGTCAAAAACTGAATACCTTCAAGCCTTCCATACATAGAAACAGAAAAGTAGAGACACTGTATTATCGCCTTGTTGAAGAATGTAAAAAGAAAACAAGGTTGTTGCATGAAGACCTGCAATATGATTACTTCCGTGAACTGGAAGATCTATAACATAAATTCACAGGTAAATAGAATATTCCTTCGGACTTTAGATCTTGTTTTTTTAACTTAGCAGGTCTAAAATTCACCTACATGAAGTATTATCTATGTATCCTTATTTTTTTATTGAGTTTTTCCATCTTTTCTCAGGAAAATGTAAACTATCAAAAGCCTTCCAATGAAATTCTTGACCTTGTTGACGTCGAGAGAGCCCCGGGGGTTCTTTTTGATGATCAAAAAGAATTTATGATTCTCTTGTATCGCGATGCGTATAAGTCTATTGAGGAATTGTCTCAGGAAGAAATGAGACTGGGTGGTCTTAGAATAGATCCCAAGACAAACATTGGTAGTAGAACCACTTATTACAATAATATAAAAATCAAAGATCTTAAAAATAAAGATTTGGAACCTTCAGAGGTTTCAGGGATGCCTGAAAACCCAAGGTTATCAAATTTTTCGTTTTCTCCAGATGAGAAAATGCTTTCCATGACACACACTACAAATGAAGGTGTGGAACTTTGGATAGTCGAAGTTGCATCGGCCACAGCCACCAAACTCACAGAGGCAACAATCAATGCAAATTTAAGAGATGTTATCAATTGGTTTGAAGACGGAAAACATTTATTAGTTAAAATGATTCCTGCTTCAAAGCAGGAATTAGTCAATACAAAAACAGCAGTTCCTTCAGGTCCGACAATCAGTGTCAATGAAGGAAAAAAAGCACAAAACAGGACATATCAGGACCTCCTCAAAAATAAAAATGATGAATTTAATTTTGAACAACTGGCCTATACTGACATCGTAAAAGTATCCCTAGACGGTAAACAGGAGAAATGGCTGGAGAGCGACATGTATACCAGTATTAACTTTTCACCGGATGGAAATTATGTCATGGTGACGACCATCAAAAAACCATTTTCGTATTTAGTGCCTTATTATAGATTTCCCTCTGAAACAATCGTTTATTCTAAAAATGCAGCAAAAGTTCAATCAGTTTTAAGTGTTCCCTTAATAGAAGATCTCCCTAAAGGTTTTATGGCTGTGAGAAAAGGAAAAAGAAATTTTTCCTGGAGGTCTGATCAGGCTGCAACACTGGTCTATACTGTCGCATTAGACGAAGGAGATCCAAAAAATATAGTTCCTTTTAGAGATGAGGTTTTTCAATTACAAGCTCCTTTTGATGGCGCTCCAGAAAGCCTTCTAAAAACCGTAAATCGCGTTTCAAGATTGGAATGGGCCAATGACAATATTGCTATAGCTAGAGATCGCTGGTTCAATTCCAGAAATGAAAAAATTTATTTGTTTGATCCAAGTGGTTCGGGTAAAGAAGCAAAAGTAATTTTTGACCGAAATTATCAGGATGTATACAGTGACCCTGGAAATTTTGTTAAAAATAGAAATGAATTTGGATCTAATGTGATTCAAATACAGAAAGGAAATGCCTTCTTGATGGGAAGAGGTTTTACAAAAGACGGTCAGTTCCCATTTATTGAAAAACTTGACCTTTTGACCGAAAAAAAGACAAGGATTTATACTTCTTCTTATAAAGAAAAAAAAGAAACCATCAGCGATTATGATCCCAAAAAGAATGAGATAATCACCCGATTGGAATCTCCAACACTCTATCCAAATTATTATAGACAAAATTTGAAATCAGGAAAATTAAATCAGTTGACATTTTTCGAGAATCCCTTTAAGAGTATACAAAATGTACATAAAGAAGTCATCAAATACAAGAGAGATGATGGTATTGATCTATCAGGAACCTTATACCTGCCTGTCGGATATGATAAAGCATCGAAAGAAAAAATGCCTATGATCATATGGGCCTATCCTACAGAATTTAAGGACAAATCTACTGCAGGTCAAAATACCCAAAATCCAAATGAATTTACTTATCCCTACTATGGATCAATGGTTTACTGGGTGAGTAAAGGATATGTTGTTTTGGATGATGCTTCTTTTCCGATTGTGGGAGTAGGTACTGAGGAACCCAACGACTCCTTCAGGAAGCAGCTTGTGGGAAATGCCAAGGCAGCCATTGATGCAGTCGATCAGATGGGCTATGTAGATAGAAAAAAAGTGGCAGTAGCAGGGCACAGTTATGGTGCTTTTATGGTAGCAAATCTGCTATCTCATTCAGACTTATTCGCTGCCGGAATTGCAAGAAGCGGTGCCTACAATAGAACGCTCACACCTTTTGGATTCCAGAGAGAAGAAAGATCTTATTGGGAGGCTCCAGACATATATTATACCATGTCACCTTTTATGCATGCAGAAAAAATGAAAACACCGCTCCTACTCATCCATGGAGAAGCAGACAATAATTCGGGTACGTATCCTATGCAAAGTGAACGCTATTTTAACGCTTTAAAAGGTTTAGGTGCCACAACTCGTCTGGTAATTCTTCCAAAGGAAAGTCATGGATACCGGGCCAAAGAAAGTATTCTTCATTTATTATGGGAACAGGATCAATGGTTAGATAAATATGTAAAAAACAAGGATTTGTAAAAGATAGGTAAAAGAGATAGCCACCGGATAACGTTTGTTGTCCGGTTTTTTTAGCCCTTGAGTCCCTGTTCGAAAGGTACCCTGTTGATGATACTTCTTCCCAGTGTTACTTCATCGGCATATTCAATTTCATCCCCTACAGAAATACCTCTGGCTATTGTAGTTAAATTCACATCGAACTTTTGCAATTGACGGTAAATATAAAAATTAGTCGTATCGCCCTCCATAGTTGAACTTAAAGCCAATATGATCTCCTTGATCTCACCTTGAGCAACTTTTTCAACTAAATTTTCTATGGTAAGATTATGGGGACCAATACCTTCAATAGGTGATATTTTTCCTCCTAAAACATGGTATAAGCCTTTGAATTGCGCCGTATTTTCAATAGCCATTACGTCTCTGATATCCTCAACAACACAAATCACTTCAGGATCTCGTCGACTGTTACTGCAAATCTCACATAATTCTACATCAGAGATATTGTGACAGTTTTTACACAACTTGATCTCATCCCGAAAATTTTTTAAAGCCTCTGACAAATAATGAGTTTGTTCCTTGGGCTGCTTTAATAGGTGTAATACCAGCCTTAGTGCGGTGCGTTTACCTATTCCGGGTAATTGAGCCATTTCATTGACTGCATTTTCCAATAATCTAGAAGAAAAATCCATGATGCAAATGTAATGTTTTTAATTTTTTAGAGGCCTTTTGCCAATTCAAAATGACAGGATTTCAATGAAATCTTTTTAAGCTGATCTAAAGTTAAAATCTGTTACTTTTACATTTCAAATTTGAGTCATGTCACCTTTTTTATTATTGAGTATAGTACTGATCTATTTTGCCTTACTTATGGGCATTACATACCTTACTGCCAAGGATGACAGTAACCAGGTTTTCTTTAGGGCCAACAGAAATTCTCCCTGGTATATTGTGGCTTTTGGAATGATCGGAGCCTCCCTTTCAGGAGTTACCTTTATATCAGTTCCGGGATGGGTAGACAGCACACAATTCAGTTATATGCTTATCGTTTTGGGATATTTTTTAGGCTATCTGACCATTGCTTTGCTATTGCTTCCTTTGTATTATAAAATGAACCTTACTTCTATTTATGAATACCTGAAGCATAGGTTTGGCCCGAAAAGTCATAAAACTGGGGCATTTTTCTTTTTATTATCACGCATCTTAATTGCTTCTTTTAGGTTATTTCTTGTGGCCTCGGTATTGCAATATTTTATTTTGGATGCCTGGCAAATTCCATTCGAGCTTACAGTGGTCCTTTCAATTTTATTTATCTGGCTTTATACCGTCAGAGGGGGTATCAAAACAATTGTCTGGACCGACACCTTACAAACATTTTTTATGCTATTGGCGGTGATTTTGGCCGTGGTCATTTTACTACAACAATTACCTTATGATCTTAAGGAATTTGTAGGTTCCGTAGACTTTGAAAAATACAGTAAAACTTTTTTCTACGAAGACATCAATGACCGCAAACATTGGCTAAAGGGTCTGCTTGGCGGGATATTTATTGCAATAGCCATGACAGGGCTTGATCAAGATAATATGCAAAAAAACCTCACCTGTAAAAACCTAAAAGACGCACAAAAAAATGTAATTACTCTCGGCTTGGTTTTGATTCCGGTTAATTTGATCTTCCTGATTCTGGGAACCTTGCTTTTCACTTATGCACAGCAGTATCAAGTTGAAATCCCTATGATTGACGGAAAAGTCAAAACAGATTTACTTTTTCCACAAATAGCGCTAAAAGAAAACCTGGGAACCGGTTTTGGGATTATATTTATCCTTGGACTGATGGCTGCAGCATATTCAAGCGCTGATAGTGCTTTGACTTCTTTAACCACCTCCTTTAGTATTGACTTTATGGATATTGACAGCAAGGAAAAAGGTGTAAAAAAGAGATTGCGTAAAAGAATTCACCTGATCTTTTCCGGTGTATTGGTTTTGGTTATCATCTCATACAAATACTTACTTCAGGACAATATCATCAGTAGTTTATTATTGGTTTCCTCATTTACTTATGGGCCCTTGTTGGGGCTTTTTGCCTTTGGCCTTTTTACAAAATATAAAATCTATGAAAAGTGGGTATGGTTAATCACCGTGTTATCGGTATTGATCAGCTACTTGCTCAATACCTATTCTACGGCGCTTTTTGATGGTTATAATTTTGGATATGAAATTTTGATCTTGAATGGCCTGCTCACCTTTGTAGGATTATTCCTTATCCGTCAAAAAAATGGTAAAAGGAAAAATTAACGTATTTTTGCAGTATGGAAAAGGACCTCAGTCATTACAGAAAAAGCTACGAAAGAAATCCATTGATCAGAGAAGATATTCCTGAAAATCCGATGGAATTATTTCGAAAATGGTTCATTGAGGCAGACGAATCTGATAGCCAGGACGAAGCCAATGCAATGAGTGTTTCTACCCTCGGATTGGATGGGTTCCCAAAAACCCGTATCGTTTTATTGAAAAAAATCACCTGGGAAGGGTTTATATTTTACAGCAACTACAATAGCGAAAAAGGCAAAGCCATTGAGGCAAATCCCAATGTTTGTTTGAATTTTTTCTGGCATGGGATGGAAAGACAGATCATCATAAAAGGAAAGGCAGAAAAAATTGCGCCAAACCTATCTGACGGATATTTTGAATCAAGACCTGATGGCAGTAAACTGGGTGCATTGGCGTCAGACCAAAGCCAGGAAATCGAGTCAAGAGAAGCCATGGATGCCAAACTCAAACAACTAGAAGAAAAATACGCTCAAAAAGAGATTCCTAGACCTGAGCATTGGGGAGGTTATATGGTCAAGCCTGAATCAATCGAATTTTGGCAAGGAAGACCGAATAGAATGCATGATCGTATTTTATATTCCTTGCAGAAAGATTATAACTGGAAAACTTCAAGACTCCAGCCCTAGATAGGAACCAACAGATAAATCAAAGACAAAAAATAGCTTTATTTAAAATATTCCTTCACTTATTTGTTTATATTTGATTCAAATTGCGACCTGTAAAAAATGAAAACACTCTTCATTGTTCGTCATGCCAAATCCTCCTGGAAATATGAAGGTATCAAAGATATTGACCGTCCTCTGAAAAAAAGGGGTATAAACGATGCTTATTTGGTTTCCAAGGTTTTGCAAAAAAAGATCGAGACACCTTCTGTCTTTTTATCCAGTTGTGCGAATAGAGCTTTACATACAGCGATGATCTTCAGTTATTCATTCAATTATCCTCTTGCAAACCTGAAAATCAGTAAATCACTTTATAGTTTTAGTGATGGTTATTTGATCAAAACAGTAAAGGCTCTTGATAACGGTTTTGACTCTGCTATTGTTTTTAGTCATGATCACGGGATCAATGACTTTGTGAATAAATTTGGTAGTAAGAAAATTGAACATGTGCCTACCTGTGGCGTAGTCGCCATTGAGTTTGACACCAAGCATTGGAAAAACATCAAAGATGGCAAGACCCTTTTTACAGAATTTCCTCGTTACCACAAATAAATGACGGCAAGATATCCTGTCTTATTTTTAAAATTTCAAAACTAATTAGCCGTTTTAAATCGATACGGTTTTTTGATAGCACTGAGCACTGCCTTATCCCTCTTGTAAATGTCTTTCATAAACATTAAATTATTGTCCTGATCAACAGCAGCAGTGAGGTATATCAGATAAATATTAATCGGCTTAGGTAAGTTTATCGTCGTTGTTTTACCTGATTTCAAAATTTCATTGATTTTATCCTTATTCCAGACTTCGGGATCATCCATCAAACTCATTAACAGCCCCCATTTATCCTCTGTTCTGATACATCCATGACTAAATGCCCTGTCTTGCCTGTTGAATAAGCCTCGAGAAGGAGTATCATGCAAATACACTGAATATTTATTAGGAAAGATAAATTTCACTTCACCAAGGGCGTTCCATGGACCGGCCTTTTGTCTGATGATAAAAGGGAAGTTCCCTGCCGAATATTGATTCCAGTCAATGTTAGCCGAATTAAGAATTTTTCCATTTCTATCTATGACCTCCATATGCTTTGCTGCCAAATAGCCAGGATCTTTTTTAAGCCTTGGCAAAGTTTCATGAGTCGAAATTGAATACGGTAAGGTCCAGGTGGGGTTCATCACTATGTATTTCATGACTCCTTTAAATACCGGAGTTTCCTTATGGTACTTCCCAACAATCACCCTGGAATCAAAAACCTCCTGCTTATTAGAAATTCTTTTTACATGAAAACCTGCAATGTTCACGATCAAAAAGTCAGAGTCCGGCTGTTGAAAGACCCACCTTGTCCTTTCAAGATTGAGGATGATCATGTCAATCCTGTCTTCAATAGGAACTTTCATTTGCTCAATAGTTCCTTTACCAATAACCCCATCACTGGTAAGTTTGTGTCTGATCTGAAACTTTTTGACTGCTTCCTCTAATTCTTCATCAAATAACTCTTCCTCATCGACCTTACTTTTTTCGAGATCTCCAATGGCCAGTAAAAACTGTCTAATCGCTATAATTCTTTCATCCGAATCTCCAGGTTTTAATGTCTCTCCTTCACTTACCTCGGGCCATCCTCCATTTTCTGCTTCAGTCCTTAATTTCTTTAAATGAAATTTCATCAGCTTATACATATAATGGTTGGGCTTAAAATCTTCGAGCGCACTTTTAATATTTTTATTATGCAGGGTAACGGTCAATAGACTATCTAGGTTCGAGGGGCCCTCGTTTCGTTTAACATCCCATTTTTTTCGAAGATCAGATTGGTCTAGTTTACCTTCAAGAAGATGTGACGCATACAAAATCAGTGCATCTGTCATAAGAAAATCCATGTCTGCTTTTTCAGTCAGACTTAACTTACTTTTTTTGGATTTCGCTACATACATTTTGATTTGCTCAAAATGATAGTCATTTGGATCTAGACCTTCGTCATAAGCTGATTCGATACTCTCGAGAAGATCCATTTTATTCTTGTGATTTGTCCAGGCAGGTTCATATTCTCTATTGGCGTAAAACCTTGGCAATTCAATTTGAGAGTACAACTCCTTACCGTTTATAGCTATGGCTTCTTCTGAATCTTCCAAGACTAATTTACTTTCCATGATTTCCTCTATTGTTGCTTTTTGGGCATAAAAAGAAGTGGAAAAAATTAAAGTTAAAAACAGGGTTAAATAAGCGTGATTTTTCATGATGGCTTGAGTGGTTTAAAACAAAAATATTTAATTAAACTTAAATGAGTATCATTTTGAGATTCTTAGTCAGAATTTATACTTGAAGAGGTCTACATTTCAAGTGTTTCTGAAGAAATGTTCAGGCAAGAAAAAATTTCTATCTTAGTCAACCGCAAGAAAAATAATTGATCATGTCAAACAGAGATCTGAAAAAATACTGGAAAACGAATTTAAAATATTTAGGCATTCTTTTGTCAATATGGTTTCTGGTTTCCTATGTTATGGGAATTATTTTTGTAGACGAATTGAATACCATAAGGTTTGGAGGCTTTAAACTAGGGTTTTGGTTTGCACAGCAAGGATCAATTTATTTCTTTGTTCTGATCATTCTTGTTTATATAAAACTCATGAATAAGTTAGATAAAAAATACGGTGTAAACGAATAAATCATGACCCTACAAATCTGGACATGGCTTTTAATTGCCGTCACATTCTCTCTTTATATAGGTATTGCCATTTGGTCAAGAGCCTCATCCACCAAAGAATTTTATGTTGCAGGCGGAGGTGTTTCACCACTAGCCAACGGGTTGGCTACTGCTGCTGACTGGATGTCTGCTGCCTCGTTTATTTCGATGGCAGGACTCATATCTTTTAGTGGCTATGATGGTTCAGTATATCTAATGGGCTGGACAGGAGGTTATGTATTACTTGCATTACTTTTGGCTCCTTATTTAAGAAAGTTTGGAAAATTTACGGTTCCGGATTTCATTGGTGACCGCTATTACTCAAATGTTGCAAGATCAGTTGCTGTATTTTGTGCCTTGATTGTTTCCTTTACCTATGTTGCAGGACAGATGAGGGGAGTGGGACTTGTTTTTTCAAGGTTCCTTGAAGTGGATATCACAACAGGGGTAATCATTGGAATGATCATTGTCCTATTTTACGCTGTATTGGGTGGCATGAAAGGAATCACCTATACCCAAGTGGCGCAATATTGTGTCCTTATTTTTGCCTTTATGGTACCGGCTATTTTTATTTCTATCCAAATGACAGGCATACCGATTCCTCAATTAGGTTTCGGAAGTGCTGGTGAAGATTGCATCTATTTACTCGATAAATTGGATGGATTACACCGTGACTTAGGATTTCACGAATATACTTCAGGCTCAAAAAGTAAGTTGGATGTATTTTTTATTACAGCCGCTCTTATGGTTGGAACTGCCGGACTACCTCATGTTATCGTTCGTTTCTTTACCGTAAAAAAAGTAAGTGATGCTCGTAAATCTGCAGGGTGGGCACTTCTTTTTATCGCCATTCTTTATACAACGGCACCCGCGATTGCCGTCTTCGCAAGAACCAATCTTATCGAAACAGTATCCGAAAAGCCTTACGATCAATTACCGGCCTGGGTTGAAAACTGGGAAAAAACCGGTTTGATGAAATTTGATGATAAAAATAAAGACGGTTTGGTGCAGTATGTAGCTGATCCAACGATCAACGAATTAACTGTTGACAAAGATATTATGGTACTGGCAAATCCTGAAATTGCCAACTTACCCAATTGGGTGATAGCCTTAGTTGCAGCTGGAGGCTTGGCAGCAGCACTGTCAACAGCAGCAGGATTATTATTGGTCATATCAGCTTCAGTATCACATGACTTGATCAAAAAAATGATCAATCCTAAAATATCAGAAAAAGGCGAATTGATCGCTGCAAGAGTTTCAGCAATTGTTGCAGTATCCATTGCAGGTTATTTTGGTATCAATCCTCCTGATTTTGTTGCCGCCACAGTGGCATTGGCTTTCGGTCTTGCCGCTGCCTCATTTTTTCCGGCCATTATTTTGGGAATTTTTGTCAAAAGAATGAACAAGGAAGGTGCGGTTGCAGGAATGGTCATTGGTATGTTGTGTATGCTTTATTATATGGTTAAATTCAAGTTCGGCTGGTTTGGAGGAGGAAGCAAAGAAGACTGGTGGTTTGGGATCTCTCCGGAAGGTTTTGGAACTATTGCCATGATGATCAATTTTATCATCTCAATTGCTTTTTCTTTTATGTTCCCAGAGCCCCCTCCCGAAATTCAGGAATTGGTTGAAAATATTCGCATTCCGTCCGGAACGGGAAAGGCCCATGATCATTAATCCGTTTTTTTAGTCGTTCGTCGAATTTTTTTCTTGTTATTTATCATTAATTTTATATTCGTCATGTTTGTCGAATGACTGTATTTTGATCACCTTCAATTAGCCTCAATCGGCTGTTGAGTTAATTAATTTGATATTTATGAAATCCTTACAAATCAACACCTTTAAAGAGTATAAAGAGAAATATGAACAAAGCGTTTCTGATCCGGAAGGATTCTGGGCCGAAGTGGCAGAACATTTTCAATGGAAGCAAAAATGGGATAAAGTGTTGGAATGGGACTTCAGTAAGCCTGAGATCGAGTGGTTTAAAGGTGCAAAATTGAATATCACTGAAAATTGCCTGGATCGTCATTTAGAGACCATTGGTAATAAGACAGCCATCATTTGGGAACCAAACGATCCTGATGAGGAATCGAGATATATATCCTATCGACAACTTTATGTGAAGGTATCTCGCTTTGCAAACGTTCTAAAAAATAATGGAATTAAAAAAGGAGATAGGGTGTGTCTTTATATGCCTATGATCCCGGAGCTGGCAATTGCTATGCTGGCTTGCGCCCGAATTGGGGCAGTTCATTCTATTGTGTTTGCCGGATTCTCTTCTTCTGCACTTTCCAGTAGAATCAATGATTCTGAATGTAAAATGCTGATTACTGCTAACGAAGTGTACCGAGGAACAAAACCGATCAACTTAAAACAAGTATGTGATCAGGCATTAGAGAACTCTCCTTCAGTTGAAACAGTTATTGTATATCGAAGAACTGTTGAGCCAACAGAAATGACAGCAGGACGAGACAAATTTTGGTTTGATGAACTCCAGAAAGTTGATAAATATTGTGATGCTGAATCCATGGATGCAGAAGATCTGTTATTCATTCTATATACTTCGGGTTCCACAGGAAGACCTAAAGGAATGGTTCATACCACAGGAGGATATATGGTCGGTTCAACCTATACATTTGAAAATGTTTTTCAATGTAAAAAAGACGACATTTATTGGTGTACGGCTGATATTGGCTGGATTACAGGACATTCCTATATCATTTACGGCCCCTTATGTGCAGGTGCTACAACTGTCATGTTTGAAGGTGTTCCTTCCTATCCCGATTACGGGAGATTCTGGGAGATTGTCGACAAATTGAATGTAACACATTTTTATACGGCGCCAACAGCAATTAGGGCCCTTGCAAAACATCCGCTAAACCTGGTTGAAAAACATGATCTATCCAGTTTGAAGGTGTTAGGGTCAGTTGGAGAACCCATCAACGAAGAAGCATGGCACTGGTACAATGATAATATCGGTAAAACGAAATGTCCAATTGTTGATACCTGGTGGCAAACGGAAACAGGTGCCATGATGATCTCTCCTATTGCAGGAATCACACCAACTAGACCAACCTTTGCAACGCTTCCATTACCTGGTGTTCAACCGGTCCTAATGGATGAACAGGGGAATGAAGTGACTCAAAAAAATATGGAACCCTCTGAGGGTAGACTGGCCATGAAAGCACCGTGGCCCTCAATTGCCAGAACAATCTATGGTGATCATCAAAGATACAAGGACACCTATTTTTCAACCTATAAGAATATGTATTTTACCGGAGACGGTGCATATCGAGATGCAAGCGGTAACTACAGAATTACCGGAAGAGTAGATGATGTTGTCATCGTTTCAGGGCATAATTTAGGAACTGCTCCAATCGAAAATGCGATTGATGAACATGCTGATATTGTCGAATGCGCCGTTGTTGGCTTTCCGCATGATGTTAAGGGGAATGCTTTATATGCTTATGTTACTAAATATGACAACTGCTCCACTTCTGATGAGGACCTCAGAATTGAAATCAATAAACTAATCGCAAGTACGATTGGTGCGATCGCGAAATTGGATAAAGTACAATTCGTTTCAGGTCTTCCAAAAACAAGATCCGGAAAGATCATGCGCAGGATACTGAGAAAAATTGCCTCGAAAGAAGCGGATAGCCTTGGCGATATATCAACGCTCCTGAATCCTGAAATTGTTGAGGAAATAAAGGCTGGGGCACTTTAAAATATAGCATACAGCATGGAAAAACCAGAAGAAAAAACTTTATTTCAATGATATAAAAGATTATATTTATTTGATTTTTTGGGTCTTCTAATGGACCAATTCTAAGAAAATCTGATTCTGATTCTGAATACTCAAGATCTTGGTAATTTAGTCTGAGTCTAGATTGTAACACTATGATAACTTTTTGTCCACAATTAAATTGGATTTATGTAACTTTGGACACATCAAACCGAGTCCATGCCGATTAAAAGTTACCTCGTACGTCCTCATGACGGCAAATTTTCTGAACTTCTTAATGAATTATCTCAATTTCAAGGCTGTGATATTATCCCTTCTACAAATCAAGAGGTTGCCGTTCTGGTAACAGATACTCAGGATGAAATTGAAGACAATAAACTTCTTTCGCAGATCAATGCGATTGAGAGTTTAAAGATGCTATCTATGGTTTCTGGTTTTGATGTAGATTCTTAATAATTATAATATAAGTATGATTAAAAAAGTAACAAGTAGAAGAGCGTTTTTAAAAAAAATGGCGGCAGCTTCAGCGATGACAGCGGCAGCTTCATTTTTTCCGGGAATCGTTTTCGCAGCAGAGCAAATTGAAAATGCAGAATCATTCGGTGACCTCACCTGGAACAAAGCACCTTGCCGATTCTGTGGCGTTGGTTGTGGCGTCTTAATAGGAATGGAAAATAATAAAGCCGTTGCTGTTAAAGGTGATCCAAAATCTTCTGTAAATAAAGGATTGTGCTGTGTTAAGGGATATCACCAAACCATCTGTATGTATGCAGAAGACAGATTGAAAAAAGCTTTGGTCAAGAAAAATGGAGTTTATGTGGAAACCTCAATGGAAGAAGCTCTTGATCTTGTTGCTTCTAAAATGAGTGAAACGATCGAATTACATGGTAAAGATGCAGTAGCCATGTATACCTCCGGACAATCTACAATCCCTGAAGGCTATGTAGCCTCAAAATTCATGAAAGGGGCCATAGGTACCAATAATTTAGATTGTAATGCCAGATTGTGTATGGCCAGCGCCGTAACAGGATTCCTCACATCTTTTGGAGCAGACGAACCTATGGGATGTTATGATGATATTGATGAAGCAGATACCTTTATCACTTGGGGAAACAATATGGCTGAAATGCATCCTGTGCTATTCTCAAGAATGTTGGACCAACAACTTAAGAGAGGTGCTCAGATAATTGATTTTGCGACCAGGACTACCAGATCTAGTACAGCATCAGATCGATCTATTTTATTTCATCCACAAACTGATCTTGCCGTGGCTAACGCTATAGCCTATGAGATCATCAATAATGGCTGGGTGAATAAAAAATTCGTTGAAGATCATTGTAGTTTTAACAAAGGACTCACTAATATAGGTTATGGAACGGAAGATAAATTCAATTTTACTGATAAACCGGAAAAAATAGATTTTGAAGCCTATAAGGAATTTTTAAAAGACTATAGTCCTGAAAAAGTATCAGGTATGTCTGGAGTTTCGGTGAAGGATATTAAATTTTTAGCTAGTCTTTATGGCGATCCAAACAAAAAGGTCGTCTCATTCTGGTGTATGGGAGTCAACCAGCACACTCGTGGTACATGGATGAATAATCTTATCTACAATATCCACCTGCTGACTGGTAAAATTTCACAACCGGGTAACGGACCATTTTCACTAACCGGTCAACCAAGTGCATGCGGAACCGCCAGAGAAGTTGGAACTTTTACACACAAACTTCCTAAAGGTGTGGTGATGAATGAGAAAAATCGAGAATTTGCTGCAAAAATTTGGAAGGTTCCTGTGGAAAGAATTCCTGCAAAACCGACCTATCACGCTACAGAAATGTTCCGAGCGCTAGACAGAGGAGATATCAAGTTTCTCTGGACGCAAGTGACCAATCCTTTGGTATCATTACCAAATGTTGGACGATTTACGAAAGGTGCAGAAAAAGAAGATCGATTTATTGTAGTTTCTGATGTATTCCCAACACCTACTTCTGATGTTGCTGATGTAATCCTACCGGCTGCTTGGCATATAGAAAAAAGCGGAATGTATGGAAATTCTGAGAGAAGAACCCAACATTGGAACAAAATGGTTGATCCTCCAGGAGAAGCGATGCCAGATGCATGGCAAACAATTCAGGTTGCCAAAAGAATGGGATTTGGAGACCTCTTCCCCTACTCTGAAGAAAATCATGAAGAGGAAATATTCAATGAATACCGACAATTTCATGAAGGTAAAAAACATGGAATGGCCCCATTAGAGGTCCTGAAAGAAAAATCAGGTGCCATATGGCCTTTTGTTGATGGAAAGGAAACAAAATGGAGATATAACGCTACCTATGATCCTGCCTGTGAAAATGGAAAGCAGTTTCATTTTTATGGTAAACCGGATGGTCGAGCTATCATTTGGCAAAGACCCTATGAACCGGCTGCTGAATCGCCTGACAATGAATATCCGTTCTGGCTCAATACCGGAAGGGTAATAGAACACTGGCATACTGGTTCAATGACAAGGCGAATACCTGTTTTACATCAAGCTGTACCCAATGCCTATGTTGAGTTACATCCTGATGATGCAGCTGCCTATTCTATAAGTAATGGTGAAAAAGTAAAGGTCATATCGAGAAGAGGAACCACAGTGCTTCCGGCTTCTATCAATGAAAGAGGCCTCCCAACTAAGGGTCAGGTATTTGTGCCATTTTTCGATGAAAATATGATGATCAATGATACTACTTTAGATGCATTTTGTCCTATTTCTAAAGAGCCTGATTATAAAAAATGTGCCGTTAGAATTGAAAAAGTCTAAGAATTAAATTATGAAAAGACTGTTTATCATATTTTTGTTCGTTTTACTCCTTGGAGCCACCATTGGAGTGTGGAGCTACAGCTATTTTGAATCTCTTGAAGAAGCAACTGTTGAGACTACTAGAATTAGAGAATTTTCATCTATTCCCTCTGAATCAGGTATGTTTGACAGGTCCGGTTTTGCCATGGAATATGCTATAATGCCTCTTGATGAAGCATATCAAAGGAATTTAAAAAGTTATTACGACAACAGGGCATTTCACGGTGCCCCTCCTACCATTCCTCATCAAATTGAAGAAGTAGGAATAGGGTCAAAAGACTGTCTGAAATGTCATGAAAATGGTGGATTTGTAGATCAGTTCAAAGCCTATACACCTGTCACACCGCATCCAGATAAATCTAATTGTGTTCAGTGCCATGTGCAAGTAAAATCTAAATCATTTTTTGTGCCTTCCGGGTGGGTGAGAAATAGCAGCCCTAAAACTGGAAATCAGGCACTTCAGGGAAGTCCGCCAACAATTCCTCATTCATTACAATTAAGAGAAAATTGTTTGTCATGTCATGCAGGGCCTAGCGCTGTCAAGGAGATCCGAACAACGCATCCGAACAGGGTAAATTGCAGACAGTGTCATGTAGTCAATGAGAAAAAGACTATCGATATCGGAACATTTAAAAGAGAAATAAAATAATAAAACATATGCTTAGTAGTTCGCAAATTAAAATATTGACTATTACCATATTGGTTTTGATCTCTTCCTGTAAAGGAAAGGAACATGAATACCATAATCTGATGCATAAGATTGAAGCAGAAAGTGTTTCTTATGTCAGAGACAGTATTCAAAATCAAAACTTATTCGACGTCAATGATTTGGTAGCAATCGATGAAAATGATATCCATTTCTACATTCAGGAACGCAAGTCCAATATCCAATCTTATGCTTGCAGTGAATGTCATAATAAACCCGTTGAACAATTGCACAAGGAGGGCTTAGGAAAGAAAGCACACTGGGATATCACCATCAAACATGCAGATACCAAAACAATGAGTTGTCTTTCTTGCCATAATTCGCAGAACATGAACAACCTAAAAAGTATTACCGGTGACCCTATTGATTTTAATAAAAGTTACAAGTTGTGCAGTCAGTGCCATAATAGTCAGGTAAAAGATTGGGTTGGAGGTGCACATGGTAAAAATATCAGTGGTTGGAAAAGTGCAAGAGTATCAAAATTATGTGTTGAATGTCATAATCCGCATCAACCTCAAATCGCCAAAAGATGGCCATCGAGATATAATGCTACGATGGTTAATGAACGTAAATAAACAGGCTTAAAAGTATGATAAACAAGAGTATAAAGAAGTTTTTTACATTAGACTTAGGGCAAAAAAATGAGAAGAAATGTGGCTGTTCCGGTCAATCTTGTGATAGTACCCCTTCAAAACCAAAAGATGGCTACGACCAGGTTTTTGATGTAAATATGAATAGAAGACAAGCCTTTAGAAAACTTACGGCTGGTCTTTTGATAGGCGCAGGTGCAGCGAATGCATCATGCTCTGTCGCAGCAGATGACAACCATAAAGAAAAATCTGAAATAGAATGGGAAGAGTATTTTAAAGGGAATTATAAACTGATGTCTGAAGATGAAAAAGACAATACTGTTGACAGACTTGTAAGATCTTATGAGTTACGAACCGGTAAAAAAATAAATATTTCATCAAAAGACGCCAATCCTGATGTTTTATTTGGTTACGCATTTAATATCTCAAAATGTCAGGGATATATGGATTGTGTCAACGCCTGTGTCAAAGAAAATAATCAAGACAGAAACTCTGAAATGCAGTACATCCGAATTCATGAAATGAATGATGGACAAGGACTCAATTTTACTGAAGCAGATGACACTTATTATCATGAAGTTCCTGCCGCAGGTCACTTTTATATGGGTACCCAGTGTTACCACTGTGATAATCCGCCTTGTATAGAAGTTTGTCCTGTTGAAGCTACATGGAAAGAAAAAGATGGTTTAGTTGTTATTGATTATGACTGGTGTATCGGATGCCGCTATTGTATGGCAGCCTGCCCTTATGACGGAAGAAGATTCAATTGGACTACTCCGGAAGTTCCTGAAGAGGAAGTCAATAAAAATCAGCATTATTTAGGAAATAGACTCAGAAAAAAAGGTGTGATGGAAAAATGCACTTTTTGTATTCAGCGAAGTAGAAATGGTCAGAATCCGGCATGTGTCGATGCCTGTCCTACAGGCGCAAGAATCTTTGGTAACCTACTCGATCCGGAAAGTGAAATCAGGTGGGTTTTGGCCAATAAAAAAGTTTTCAGACTTAAAGAAGATTTGGGAACCGAGCCTAAATTTTGGTATTATATGGATTAACCTCTGGAATAAAAACTTATGAAGGTATTTAAAAAATTAGTCAAAGATAGCATCGTTTACTCTACTCATGGAAACGTTTATTACCATATTTGGATGGCAGTTCTTACAGTTCTGATGCTGGTTGGGATGTTTTGTTATTTTATGCAACTTGATCAGGGACTGAGTGTTACAGGAATGAATGATCGTGTAAGTTGGGGTCTCTACATTTCAAATTTTACATTTCTTGTGGGAGTAGCTGCAGCAGCCGTAATGCTCGTGCTTCCAACATATATTTTACACGATATTGACTTTAAACAAGCAGTCTTAATTGGAGAAGGTCTTGCTGTTGCCGCTCTTGTGATGTGTCTGGCTTTTGTTGTGGCCGATATGGGAGGACCCGCACGTCTCTGGCATATTATTCCATTTATTGGGGTTTTTAATTTCCCAAATTCTATGCTGACCTGGGATGTATTGGTATTGAACGGGTATCTGTTTATTAACTTATCAATCCCGTTCTATATACTCTATCAAAGATATCAGGGAAAAACTCCAAATCCGAAAATTTATATTCCTGGTGTGATCATTTCTGTTTTCTGGGCTTTTGCAATTCACTTGGTTACCGCGTTTTTATACCAAGGTCTGCAGGCACGACCGTTTTGGAATAATGCCCTATTAGGTCCTAAATTTTTAGCGTCTGCCTTTGCCGCAGGACCCTCTCTGATCATTATCGCCTTAGCCGTGATCCGAAAATTTACACAATTTCAAATAGAAGATAAAACGATCAAAAAAATCGCTATGGTGGTCACTGTGGCCGCTCAGATCAATTTGATTATGCTTATTTCAGAATTGTTTAAAGAATTCTATGCACCAACCCACCACAGTGAAAGTGCCTATTATTTATATTTTGGATTACATGAAAAATCAAAACTTGTACCATGGATCTGGACAGCGATTTCTATGAATGTAATTGCGACGGTGACACTCACATTTCATAAGTTGAGAAATAACCTGACAATATTATACATCGCCTGTGGTTTGTTATTTTTAGCCATATGGATTGAAAAAGGCTTTGGACTGATTGTTCCTGGTTTTATTCCCGGTCCCTGGGGAAAAATTGCTGAATATTTTCCGACTATGGTTGAAGTTGGAGTTACAATAGGAATATGGGCAATGGGGGCTTTTATTTTTTCAATTTTGGCCAGAACAGGAATTGCCATAGAAATGGGCTTACTCACTTTTAAGAAATCATCTGCCAAGGATGATTAACTAAATGATCGTAATTTTTACAAAAGGAATATTCTGAAAATTTAAATTCGAACAGAATATTTTAGTGAATCGTCAATTTCAATTATATTTACGGTACAATCAGGGATAAAAAAATGGTTTCATGATTTCAAAAAAAACGAAATATGGTTTAAAAGCATTGGCCTATATTGCTCGTAGTAGTGATCAAATGATTCCAATAGCTCAAATCGCAGAGCATGAAAACATACCTCATAAATTTTTAGAAAGTATTTTGTTGCTCATGAGAAAATCGGGATTCCTTGGTTCAAAAAAGGGGAAAGGCGGTGGCTATTACCTACTCAAAGAAGCTTCAGAAATTTACATGACTGATGTAATGCGCATCCTCGAAGGCCCTATTGCTCCGGTGGCTTGTGTGAGTCTAAATTATTATGAAAAGTGTGATGATTGTGACGACGAAACCACTTGCAGTCTAAATAAATTAATGATTCAGGTTCGTGATGCCAACCTGCATGTCCTCCGAAATACTACCTTAGAGGATCTTAAATAATTCAATTTTAACATTTCAAAACTTTGCTAATTCAATATTTTATTTACATTTGCATTATTATCCTAGTTAACCGATAGGATTATATGGTTATATAAAATTTAATATGTTAGTTGATAAACTCTATAAAATAAGTTCCGACAGTAATGACTCTCACAGTAAAAGCATGTTGAAAGCGATTAGTTGGCGAATTATTGGAACAATTGATACCATTGTGATCTCGTGGTTTATGACCGGAACACTGAGTCTTGCCCTCACCATTGGATCTATTGAGGTCTTTACAAAGTTTTTCCTCTACTATGGTCATGAGAGAATTTGGAATCTGATAAAATGGAAGTAAAATGAAATACAATAGTGCACATACCCTTATCGCCAAAGCGAATGAATTATTGAAGGATAAAACTCCTTCAGAAATTATTGAGTGGGCTCTGGAACAATCCAACAGCCCTATTCTTACCACTAATTTTGGACCCTTTTCAGCAAGTTTGGTGCACGCAGTTTCTCAGGTAAAGAATGATATTAATGTGATTTGGTGTGATACAGGATATAATACTCCCCAAACATATAGATATGCTCATGAATTAATTCAAAGATTTGATTTGAACATGCATGTCTATACGCCGAGATCGACAGTAGGTTTCAGAGACGTTATCAAAGGAATTCCTCAAATAGATACGCAAGAACACAAAGAATTTACAGAAGAAGTAAAACTTGAACCGTTTAGAAGAGCTCTGGCAGAACATCAACCCGATGTCTGGTTTACCAATCTCCGCGCTGATCAAAGTGAATTCAGAAAGAGTCTTGATATCATCCATATAGACAAACAGGGAATTCTAAAAGTAAGTCCTTTTTTCTATTATTCAGAATTCGAAATGGAGATATATCTCGAGAGATTTGCACTTCCAAATGAAAAAAAATACTACGATCCCACAAAAGTGCTAGCCAATAGAGAGTGTGGACTACACTTATAAATTACATCATCAAAAAAAAAAATAGAATGTTAAGTTTCAGAACTGAAATAGAAAATCCACTTGTTCAAAAAGACATAATTGACTTAGAGCAAAAGATCCACTTACACAAAAATGGTAAAATTGATGAAGATGGTTTTAGGTCACTTCGTCTGGCGCGAGGCATCTATGGCCAGAGACAAGAAGGTGTTCAGATGATCAGGATAAAGCTACCTTTCGGAAAATTGAACTCTGAGCAGCTTCATAGAATTGCAGATGTCTCAGATGAATATTCCACAGGACGATTGCATATCACGACAAGACAGGATATTCAAATCCATTATGTAAGCCTCGATCGCACACCAGAACTTTGGGCTGAACTTGAGAAAAGTGATATTACCCTTAGAGAAGCATGCGGTAATGCCGTTCGAAATATAACTGCCTCTGAAACGGCTGGGATTGACCCTGAAGAACCATTTGATGTATCTGCTTATGCAGATGCAGTTTTCAAATTCTTTTTACGAAATCCTATTTGTCAGGAACTCGGTAGAAAATTTAAGATTTCTTTTTCCTCGAGCGACCAGGATAGTGCCCTAAGTTTTATACATGATCTTGGATTTATTGCTAAACTTAAAATTACAGATGGAATTGAGAAGAAAGGCTTTAAGGTAATGATCGCCGGGGGTCTTGGCGCTCAACCCAGACAGGCCGATGTCTTATTTGATTTTCTTGAAACCGATAAAATCATTCCTTTTATTGAGAGCAGCCTCCGAGTCTTCGATAGATACGGTGAGAGAAACAGACGCGCCAAAGCCCGATTAAAACATTTGATCCAAAATATAGGGCTTGATCAATTCATAAGATACGTTCAGGAGGAAAAAAGAGCATTATCAGCTCAAAGTATAAAGATCGATATACCGGTATCTTCACAGAAAAATGAAGAAATCAGGGAATTTCCCAAAGCTCAAATTAAGGATGAATTAGCTTATACAAACTGGAAAAAAAGTAATGTTTACACCCAAAAGCAACAGGGTTATTTTGCCATTGGCATCAAAGTCAGGCTTGGTGATTTTTATACTGACAAAGCCAGAATATTGGCAGATTTGATCAGAGATTACGCTCAAGACGAATTAAGACTGACCATAAGTCAGGGAATTTTGATCCGAGGTGTTCAGGAAGCGCTCTTACCTTTTTTCTACCAAAAATTAAATGAATTGGGTTTTGCAGATATTGGATATGGTAGCACATTAGATATTACATCTTGTCCCGGAACTGACACCTGTAATCTTGGAATCGCAAGTAGTACAGGGCTGGCAAGAGAATTGGAGAATACCTTGAGAAATGAATTTCCTGCCTATGCTTACAATAAAGATATTTCGATTAAACTAAGTGGATGTATGAATGCTTGCGGGCAGCACAGTATTGCTCAAATTGGTTTTTATGGGATGTCAATCAAAAAGGGAGCGCTTGTTATTCCTGCTTTTCAAGTGTTATTAGGAGGAGGAACCCTTGGAAATGGAAAAGGAAGATTCGCTGATAAAGTCATTAAAATTCCCAGTAAAAAGGGTCCAGAGGCTTTAAGGCTCATTATTCATGATTATGAAGACAATAAAACTGATACCATGAGTTTTACTGACTATTATCTCGAAAAGGAAAAGGTTCATTTTTACAATTTACTTAAACCATTGGCTGACCTGTCTGAAGTGGACAAAGACATATTTATTGACTGGGGGCACAGTGAATCTTATATCAAGGCTATTGGAGTTGGAGAATGTGCAGGTGTAGTCATAGATCTTGTCAGCACCCTCTTATTCGAAACCGAAGAGAAACTTGAAAATGCCAAACTAAGCCTTGAAGCAAAAAAATGGTCTGACAGTATTTACCACAGTTATGCTTCCATAATCAATACCGCCAAAGCTGTTTTGATTGGAGAGAATATAAAAACCAATACACAAGCCGGAATTGTGAAAGATTTTGACCAGTATTTTATTAAAAGTGGTTTGATCAATCTGGAGAGTAGCTTTAGCGAATTGATTTATCAGATCAAATCGAATAAGGCCGATGAAGCATTTTCAAAACAATATTTTAACGATGCACAAAAGTTCTACAAGCTTGTAGATAACCTAAGAACAAATGCCTTGAATAATGAATCCTAAAGCGCAACTAACTCTGGTAGGTGCTGGTCCGGGTGATCCAGAACTACTCACTTTAAAAGGCTTAAATGCCCTAAAAAAAGCTGATGTAATATTATATGATGCCTTGGTAAATCCGATTCTTTTGGATCACGCACCAGAAGCCATAAAAATATTTGTTGGTAAAAGAAAAGGATTCCATCGCTATACTCAGGATGAGATCAATCATTTGATTGTAGAGCAAGCGTTTCTGAACGGTCATGTGATCAGATTAAAAGGAGGAGACCCTTTTGTATTTGGCCGAGGCTCAGAAGAACTGGATCATGCCGAAAATTTTGGTTTACCTACAGATATCATTCCTGGAATTTCTTCCAGTATAGCGGTTCCTGCGAGCATTGGTATTCCTCTTACAAAAAGAGGTGTATCCGAAAGTTTTTGGGTAATTACCGGCTGTAATTCCGACAGGCAATTGAGTTTAGATGTTTCCTTAGCAGCCCAATCTTCCGCAACGGTAGTCATCTTAATGGGTATGCACAAACTCGACCAGATTACGGGCATTTTTAAAGAATTAGGTAAAGGAGAAACTCCTGCTGCAGTGATACAAAACGGTACGATGAAGAGTCAAAAAAGTGGGATTGGAACTATTAACAACATTACAGAAATTGTTAAATCAAATAATTTATCATCTCCTGCTATTATCATACTTGGAGATGTTGTGTCCGAAGCGAATAGCACAATGGAATTAAGTCAAAAAATAGAAATGTATCTCGCCTCTTAGAATATTGCTGAGTCAATTATAAATTGAATTCAACACTGAGTACAGGTCCTCCCAATCTAATTCCCATATCGAGAAATTTAAATTCAAAATCCTGACTGTAGTTAAAATTCATTACACTGTACCCGAGACCCATCGAAAACAATTTACTAAACCTGTAACTCGCATGTCCATTTACATACCAAGATAGGTGTTCATTGATTCCAAATCCGCCAAGGTCTGCCTTAACTGAAAAAAACCAACGCCTTTACTGTATAGGAGCTTTGAATCCAATTAAAGGTTCAAACCAGTCAGGCCGAATGTCTAAAAAATCCGTATCTGTCGAATAAATATCCAAATTGATATATCTTACCCCAATATATGGGTAAAGCTCTTAAAATACTTGTCCTTATTTGATGATTCCAGCACCTTATAACCCACCAGGCCGCGAAGAATTGTCCCTTCCATATCAACATAAAACTTGACCCGGTCAATATTTTCAAAGCCCAGATTACTTGCCAGGGTCGTATGAAAGCCATCAACATTAAAAAGCCAATTGTTCGGTTTATAACTGATGTCACCAATGAAATAGAAAGTAACTCCAAGTTCTCCATTGAGTCGATCAATCACTGTGAAATCTCCTCCTCCGGGATATATTTGAACCCCTCCATAGGAAAGAGAGCCTCTAAATCCCGGAACCCAAATGGGAACTTTCAATTCCCATTTTCTATCATCAATATGATTTAAAAAATCTAATTTTGGATTTTGGTTGACAATGGTGTCTTGTCCATAAATTTTGGAAAAGAATAGGCATTACAACAAAATAATTAAAAAGTTAACTCTAGACATAAGTACTAATCAAAATAACTAAACCCTTTTTTAGGATCTATCTCAAGTAATGTTTCATAAATCAATTTGATCACATTTTCCACGTCATCTCTATGCACCATTTCAACAGTAGTATGCATATATCTCAGGGCCAATGAAATCAGAGCAGACGGCACTCCACCGTTGGAATAGGCAAAGGCGTCCGTATCGGTTCCTGTCGCTCTTGAGGCAGCTAATCTTTGGAACGGTATTTTATGTTTTTCTGCGGTGTTAATAACCAACTCGCGTACATTATTCTGAACAGCCGGTGCATAAGAGATAACCGGTCCGTCACCTGATTTTGTTTCTCCTTCTTTCTTTTTGTCGATCATAGGAGTAGTGGTATCATGACATACATCTGTAATGATCGCCATACTTGGCTGAATTGTATGCGTGATCATTTCAGCTCCTCTTAACCCTATTTCTTCTTGAACCGAGTTCGTGATATACAATCCAAATGGTAATTCCTTTTTGTTTTCCTTCAATAAACGAGCTACTTCCGCAATCATAAAACCACCCATTCTGTTATCCAATGCGCGACAAACAAAATTATTTTCATTGAGGATCATAAACTCATCAGGGTAAGTGATCACACAACCTACATGAACACCCAAAGCTTCTACTTCTGCTTTATTTTTACAACCTACATCGATAAAAATATTATCCAATTTTGGTGGCTCTTCTTTTCCTTTGTTTCTTGTATGTATGGCAGGCCATCCGAAAATTCCTTTTACAATACCCTTTTTAGTATGAATATTTACGCGTTTTGACGGAGCAATCTGATGATCACTTCCTCCATTTCTGATCACATAAATCAAACCATCATCCGTGATGTAATTTACATACCAAGAAATCTCATCTGCATGCCCTTCTATTACGACTCTGAATTTAGCTTTAGGATTTATAACTCCTACGGCAGTTCCGTAATTATCAGTTATAAACTCATCTACATAAGGCTTCAAATACTCCATCCAGATCTTTTGACCTTCCGATTCATAACCAGTAGGAGAAGGATTGTTTAAATACGTTTCTAAAAATGAAATTGATTTTTTATTGAGAATTTTCTTTTGAGACATGTCTTGAAATTTTGTACGAAATTAAGAAATATAAGATAATATTAAGGAAAACATCTTACATATTCATAAATTTGCAAGGACAAATTCATATCGTATGTGAAGACCCATATGCTTTAGGATTTGAGACCTATACTATGAAAAGAAGTTTTGTCATATTACTATTCATTTTTCCACTGATGATATTCTCACAAAAAGAGAAGAAACAGAAGTCTTTGGATGAGTTTTATATCATAAAAAATGACTCCTTGACAATTCCTTTGGATGAAGTCATTGTTTTAGACAAGCGAAATTTTAACTCAAAAAAAGAAAAGAGATACTATTACTGGTATTACAAAAAAGTCCATAAAGCCTATCCATTTGCACGTATTGCGTCTGATACGCTGGTAGAAATAAATCGTCAGCTGGAAGGTATCAAATCAAAAAGAAAGAGAAAAAGAAAGATCAAGAAGATTCAGGAATATATGGAAGGTGAGTTTTCAGATCAATTAAAAAAACTCACTAAAACAGAAGGCAGAATCCTGATCAAACTTATTTACAGACAAACCGGAGAAACAATGTATGAGTTGATCAAGGAATATCGAAGTGGCTGGAAAGCTTTTTGGTACAATTCAACTGCTAATATGTTCAGACTGTCCCTAAGAAAAGAATACAATCCATCAGATGAGGCTCTAGATTTTATCACAGAAGATATTCTTCAACGCTCCTTCAATAATGGCACCCTTGAAAAAAGAGAACCTAAAATAAAAATCGATTATTTTGAGTTATTGAATCAATATCAAGACATTAATATTGAGAAAGAGATAACTGCCTATATCGATAAATACATGAAATAAATTTATCCTCCTCGTAAAGAAGACGCATTGGGGTCCATTTTATGATCGCGATCATCAAATTCATCCAGGATT
Source organism: Flavobacteriales bacterium (assembly GCA_024229195.1). Classification (GTDB taxonomy): domain Bacteria; phylum Bacteroidota; class Bacteroidia; order Flavobacteriales; family Flavobacteriaceae; genus Lutimonas. The sequence continues at coordinate 32,889 of JAAESS010000081.1, forward strand.
TTTTTCAATTGCTTGTCGATTTCCGTTTTATCTTTCATATAAATTGGTGCCAAAGATTCTTTGCCAGGAAATTCTTCTATCATCATGGTAGTAGACGGGAATGCAAATTGAACTCCCAGTGTTGCCGCCAGCCTCACAATTCCAAGATGCAGAATATGTTTGGATTCTTGCTCCTGGCCCCAATCAAGCCCTTTAAAATAAACATTTACCATAATATTTAAAGACGATGCTCCAAAAGAGATCAAATCTACATTATATGATTGGCTCTTTGTTGATGGGTGTAATGCAATCAATTTTTTAATCCCCACTATAAATGCTTCAATCAAATCCGGAGGCGTATCATATCTCACTCCTACTTCAGTAGTATAACGTCTAAACACCCTAAGCCCCTTATTGTTGATATCTGCTTCAGAGATCTTGCTATTTGGGACCTGAAACAAAGTTGTGTCAGCAGCTCGTATTTGAGTAGATCTAAACCCAACCTTTTCAACAGACCCTTCCACTCCGGCGAACTGTATCCAGTCATCCAATTGAAATGGCTTGTCCAAAAAGATCACCATGGTACCTATCAAATTTTTCACAGAGTCTTGGGCTGCAAATGCCACGGCAACACCACCAATAGAGGCACCGGCTAAAACTGTTGTTGGGTCAACTCCAAATAATGTCAAAATATGTAAAAACCCAATCAATACGACTATTCCCTGCAATACCTTATTCAAGATTGGGGCCAGTTGTCTGTCTAATTTTGTCTTTTCCTCAGGATTATGCTCATGGTAAAAATTCAACACGACTTTCAGCAACTTAAGTATCACAAAAATCCAGAAAACAGTTTCAGCAATCCTCAATCCTGTTAACAATAAGGCATTCAATTTTGCCATTTGAAAAGAAGGAAGTACTTTATTAATAAAACGAATGATGACAATAAAAACAATTGGTTTTGCTAGTTCATGTAAGATAGTCATCGTTCTGCCATCAGAAATTTTTCTAAAAAATATACGCTGAAATAACCTTAAAATAAAGAACATAATTGGCTCAAGTATATAAAATAAAATTACACAGATGATCAAAGTAATTACTGCAGCAATTGGTTTCCATATCAATACTCCATTAACTGCTGTTTGAAAAAACTCCGGAAATCTTTTATTGAACCATGAAAATTCTATCGGAAAAGTCTTTTTGTATATTTTATCAAGATTATCTACTGTTTCTTGCGAGAAATACCAATTTTTCCCTGACTTTTCAATATAAACCCCAGGAAGTCTTACTGGAAAAGGTGCATATCTATTGGCATTATGTTCTAACGTTCTTACACCAAAATTTACTGTGTCGATATAATTTGCATCAATAGGGACTTTAGAAAAATCAAGGATCAAACCATTACCGTCAAAAATTTCTTTAATTCTTTTAGCCACGAACTGCGCCTCCCCTGCTTTTAGCCCTTTTACAGTTCTCGCAGATTTAGCGATGTCATAATGTTCTGGCATCAAAAAGTATACATGGGTATACAGCGTAGCATTTGGGTTACTCAGATTAACTTTTTGCACTTTTTGTGCAAAAGATGAAAGGCTTATAAACAGAAATAAAAAGATTAATTTTTTCATGACATTGCTATTATTTGACTGAACGAATGTAGCAATAATAAGGCAAAAAAAAGAGTGAATCTTGAGTAATTCAGAATCAATTAAATCACATAAAAATGATGCTAAATCAATTTAACGTGGAGCTTTTCGTTTGTGTTTTAAAACACTGGTATACGTATTATCGTTAGTTTTTGACCTCATACTATTTTTTGAGGTATTTTGCTTGGACTTCCTGTCAGAGGGTAACAATCTTTTCAAAAGATCCTGTCGATCTACTTTTTTTAGTGTATTTCTGATCCAGTTTTGATTTTCTTTTTTATACCAGAAAAAGAATCGATGTTGCTCATCCTTTTCCTTTTTTGATTTAGGCACATAAGACTTTTTCAAAGTATAAGGATGATAGCCACTATAGTAAATAACGGTAGCAACTGTCATTGGTGTTGGAGTAAATCCTTGTACCTGTTCCAGTTGGAAACCCATATCTTTGGTTTCTGCCGCCAAATTTGCCATATCTTCTAACCTACTTTCGGGATGATTTGATATAAAGTAAGGAATCAATTGTAAGTTCAATTTTTTACGCAAATTGATCTTGTCAAAGGTTTTCTTAAACTCGTGAAAGTAAGAAAAAGAAGGTTTTCTCATTAATTTTAATACAGGATCAGAGGTGTGTTCAGGAGCCACTTTTAACCTTCCGGACACGTGATTGGTAATAACCTCTTCAGTGTAATCTTCTAATTCCTGCGGATCCGCATTTTTGTTAAAATCCGGCACCAGCATATCATATCTTATACCACTACCAATAAAAGATTTTTTGATTTTAGGGTTCTTATCAATTGCTTGATATAGCTCTGTCATAGGTTTGTGTGACGTATCCAGATTATGACAAATCACCGGTGAAATACAAGACGGTGCAACACAACTATCACAAATACTTTGCACCTTACCTTTCATTTGATACATATTGGCAGAGGGACCACCAACATCAGATAAATATCCTTTAAAATCAGACATTTCCGTTACAGCCTTCACTTCCTTTAAAACGGATTCCTGACTTCTACTGGCTATAAATTTACCCTGATGTGCAGAGATCGTGCAAAAACTACATCCTCCAAAACATCCACGATGGGTATTGATCGAAAACTTGATCATTTCATATGCAGGTATCGGACCTCTTTTATCATATTTGGGATGGGGTAGTCTTGTAAAAGGAAGGTCATAGGAAGCATCGATCTCCTTTTCTGTCATGGTTGGAAAAACTGGATTGATGACCAATAGTTTTTGTCCACTTTTTTGAAGAATTCGTCTTCCCTTAATTTTGTTGGATTCCTGTTCGATTACTTTAAAGTTTGAAGCAAAGGTTTTCTTATCCTTTAAACAGGCTTCATGAGAATTGATCTCGATATCTTCCCAGTTCCTATTTCTGGGAAGTGACTCCTCTTTATCTAATAAAAAAGCAGTTTGTCTGATCGTTTTTAAGGCTGAAAATGGTACTCCTTTTTTTAGAAGACTGATCAGCTCTCGTAAGGGCTGTTCGCCCATTCCGTAAACCAAAAGATCTGCCTTCGAGTCGACTAATATGTTGGGTTTTAAACAATCACTCCAATAATCATAATGAGTTACACGACGCAATGAAGCTTCAATTCCCCCGATCACAACAGGAACATCAGGAAATTTCTCTTTGAGAATCTTACTGTATACAGTTGTTGCATAATCAGGTCTAAATCCTTTGTCTCCATTGGGTGTATATGCATCTTTATCACGCCTTCTTTTGCTAGCCGTGTAATTACTCACCATGGAATCCATCGCGCCAGAAGTTACAGCAAAAAACAAATTCGGTGTTCCTAACTTTTCGAAATCCTGCAAATTGTCATTAACATTAGGCTGTGGAACAATGGCCACACGAAGTCCGTAACTCTCCAAAATACGACCCAATGCCGCAGGTCCGAAAGCTGCATGATCAACATAAGCATCACCACTAAAAATAATCACATCAAGATCTTCCCACCCCCTGATCTTCATCTCTCTTCGAGTTGTGGGTAACCAATCTGATAATTGAAGCGTTTTTTGCATTTTGCAAAGATAAGGCTAAATATAACAAAGTCCGCATATCGCAATTGTTGTAAAAAACTTATCTATTTCTCAATAGCTTTTAATCAAAATTTTCTAAATACTGAAGAAAAAAAAGAATACCAGATTAATTTTAAGAAAGATGATCATAGAATCTAAAATGACCATTTAAATCGCACAAAAATTGCGGTACCACTCGACACCAGTGGATCCCCGCTGACATCACTCACTTCATCTGTACTGAAATACTGACCAATTCCTGCCAGTTCCATGGAATTTGAAATGGAATAGGTCAAGGTTGGTCCTATATATAAAAAATTACCATCCGGACCGTACATTCCGGCCAGCATCACTCTGAACAATGGACTTACATCATATCCCCCACTTCCAAGAAACGCAATTTTTGTGGGAAAAAGATTCTTTGGACTAAGATCCTGAAATATGACATCACCAATACCATTTGAAAAATTGTCAGCTCCAAACCCATTGTAAAGCGTCTCGAACTGAAGATTCAGCGAGCTCTTAAAAGTATAGTCGTAATGAAGTGTCGCTGTTATCTTACCACCATCATTCGGCTCATCCATAGGATGAAAATATATCATTTCTCCGCTAAAACCTCCTCCTGCAATACTTCCGGAAAAACCCCCTCCAATAACATAATCAGTTTGAGTGTAAACTCCTCCTAAGAACTGTATATCATATCCCTTGGTATTGAATCTATACAAAAGAACGGAGGTAAGCTCACTCTCTGAATTTAATGAGGTACTCCACTCCAGTTTACTTGATTCACCAATATAATATTGCAACCTAAGTGCATCACTTCCTGGTTTTTCTTCATAATCAAAATCAAAATAAGAATAAGTATTAAAAAGGTCATTTGGGTTCCATACGAATGTTTGCCCCCAATTGATCCGTTGTCTTCCTAAAGTAATTTGAAGATTTCCGGTTGTATAATCAAGCATAAATCTGTCGAGCTGAGATACTCCGATCCACGAAGTTCCCTCTGCCCAGACCCAGGATAGATCTAAATAGCCATAATCTCTGCTCACATAGTCTGCATAACCAGGAATCAGACTAACATTATTTCCGATAATGATTCGGTTTCTCAATCCGGCTGTAAAAGTGAAATTATCGTTGACAAACCAGTTGATATCAAAGCGGTTATGAACTGTATTTTCTAAGGCCATTTCACCATTGTCATCAATAGTTTGCATTGCGGTAAGACCCTTAATATAACCTTTTACCATCCAGTTATCCTGTGCATTAGCCGTAAGAGACAAAAATAAAAAAGCGATAAAAATTCTTTTATTTAGCATGCTGGATGATTTAAACCAAAATATTTTCAAAACCAGATGAATACATTATTTCCTGATATCAGAGATCACCTTGCCATCATCAAGTGTGACTACCCTTCTGGCCTTATCCATTACACGTTGATCATGAGTTGCAAAAATAAACGTAATCTGCTCCTCTTTATTTAAATTTTCCATGATATCCAGCAGCTGATTTGTTGCTATTGAATCCAAATTTGCAGTAGGCTCATCTGCCAGTATAAATTTTGGTTTTGAGGCCAAGGCCCTGGCTACGGCAACTCTTTGCTGCTGACCTCCCGAAAGCTGATTTGGTTTACTATTTAATTTATCACCTAATCCAACAGATTGGAGAAGTGAAATAGTTCGCTTATCCATTTCTTTCTTATCCCAGTTCTGCAATTGCATAATAAATTCAACATTTTCTTTAGCTGTCAATACAGGAATCAAGTTATAGGCCTGGAAAACAAAACCAATGTTTCTTAATCTAAAATCAATCAAATTATGAGAAGACAATTCCGACATAACACTTCCGTCCACAATCACCTTTCCTGATGTGGGCTGTTCCAAACCTCCAATCATATTCATTAAGGTAGTTTTTCCACAACCTGAGGGTCCAACAATGGCTGCAAATTCTCCTTGCTCAAAACTAAGGTCTATTCCATTGACAGCATGAACCGGAATTTCAGTATCATGATAAGTCTTCGTTAAGTCATTGATCTGTATAATACTCATAACTGTTTGCTTTCCTAATTTTAAAATTAAATTGACCTAAGGGCTTCTGCCGGATGTAATTTAAGCGCCTTCCAAGCAGGATAAACAGATGCCAAAATAGCTGTTATAATAACCAAAATTGTAATCTGTATATATCGGTATCCTTCTAACATAGGATATGTAATAGCAGCATAGCCAACTGATTCCATTCCTTCTGCCACAAAAGAAAGATCAATTCCCGATTTATTAAAGTAATTGATGATCAATACACTTAGTATCTCTCCAATAATGGCGCCCACCATCGCTAGAAATATTGTCTCAAGCATGATCATTATAAAAACCCTTCGCTTTGTCATTCCTACAGCCATTAACATGCCTAGCTCTTTGGTCCGTTCTAAAACTACCATAAGCATCGTATTTACAATCCCAAAACCAAGAGCCCCCAGAATTATTGTCATAAATAAACCCATCATCGTATCCATATAGCCAGACATCAAACTCAAATAAGGAGACATTTCTGCCCAGCCCTCAACTTTGGTATCAGTAAATTTTGATTGTAATTGTGGCTCTAAAGTTGCAGCTTGTTCAAAATCATCTAATAATATCACTATTTCATGAGATTCATCCTCAGGTAATTCAAGGATCCTTCTCAAATCTTTATTCATGACAAAAACATGAACTTTGTCCCATGGATTATTGTCAGTTTTATAGATCCCAACAACCTTAAATGCAGCGCCGGTAATTTCTCCGTTATAATCCTGAAACGTGAGTACAATCTTAGATTTCAATTTAGCTTTAAGCTCTTTTGCCAGAGCTCTGGATATTACAATTTGATTCTTTTTATTTGACTTAAAGAAAACTCCAGAACTTGAATCTATCTTTTTATTAATTTGAAAAATATCTGTTTCACTTTGCGGATCAACACCAACAATACTTACACCCATATTTTTATTTGCTGTTGCGGACATCCCTGTAACCAACACCCTCTGAGTAACTGCCTGAATTCCGGGTACCGTCTTCAATTCCTCTAATTTTTTCTGTGTACTTTGGATCGTCTTTTTTACATCTTTATTCTCAGCATAATCCGGATGATGCATCTGCATGTGTCCTATTTCATAAATAAAAGTATTTTCAACACGCTGCTTTGCCATACCGTTAATCCACGCACTTGAAAACAAACCGCCTAACAAGCCTGAGGCAATAGCAAAGATGACCACAGCACTTCTCAGTTTGCTTCTCCATATACTTCTCCAGGCAATTTTTGTCAATACCATTTTTAAGATCTTAGGCCTTTTACAACATTTAGTTTTAATATTTTAATTGTGGGATACGACATCGCAATCAGACTTAAAATACTGATTGCAATACCTTGAAATATGAAAATATTGAATTCCAAACTCATGGGCAGAACCGGTTCGAAATTAAAATCCTGCATAACTTCTACTGCATCTCCTGAAAACTCAATAGGATTATAATAGAAATAATACATGACTGGCAGACTAATAATAATACCTGCCAAAACTGCTAATGCCGTCAAAAAGAACAATTCTGCTACTACAACTGTTGCCAATTTACTTTTTTGCATACCAACAGAAACCATAACCGAAAATTCTCTCATTCTCTCATTGGTCATCATCAAAACTGTACCGAATATTCCAAAGGCAATGACCATATACAAAATAGCAATCATAATCACACCTCCGGCATTATCCGTTTCTATCATCTGTAAAAGTTCTTTGTTCATTGCTTCCCAACTCATGACATTGTATTGATTTGCATCAATTTTAGAGGCAACGGATGTTTGAACTGCATTGACATCTTTCATATCATAAAGATCAAAAACCAAAGCAGTATATCGATCATATGCTGAAAAAAGATGTTGAGCCTCAATGATAGGTAGGTATACCGTACTCCTGTTCATTTCAGGTGTAGGCAGTTTTAAAATTCCTTTTACCGGATATAATCCAGCCGCAGTAGCTCCATGATATCCTGACGAAAATAGAACAAGTGTATCATTCACACTAATTCCTAAAAATTTAGCTAAACCTTCTGCAATCATGATGCTTCTATCATTTGACTTTACAAATGATCCCATGAGAAGGTATGATTTTACCTGAGTCATCAAATCTTCTTTATCAGGATCTATTCCCATAACTACTACTCCTTTTGTAGACTCTCCTGAAGAGGCAAGAGCAAATGACTCCAATCGCGGTATGATTACTTTAACCCTATCATCATTGGCCAGTTCATCGACCAGATTCTGATCAATTTCCATAGTATTATTGATATTCTTATCATCCCAGAAGTCTTTATTTTGAACCTGAAGATAACCAGAATAGGACTCTACTGCATTTTCCTTCATTTTGGCATAAGATCCTTTTTGAAACCCTCTCATAATAATGGCAAAAAAAAGCGCAAACATAATTGAGGCAACCGTAATCATGGTTCGCCGTTTGTTACGCCAAATATTTCTCCAAGCAATTTTAATGATTGTATTCATAGGGCTTTTCTATATGCTACCGTATCCTTTTCATATTTTGTTGAGAAAAAAAAGATGCTTTCAACTCAATATCAAATTCTATCTCTTTTATGTATAACACTGTTTTTTTTCCTTCATCATCAGCAGGAACAATTTCAATTCTAGATGGAATCAATCTTCCATCCATTTTCTTAAAATCATATCCAAAATCGCTTTTGACCAAATCATCGTCCTCATCATAGTATTCCGATTTGATTTGAATAAATTCATCTTTGGTAATCCATTTGTAAACCTTAGACCAAATCACGGGAGCCTCTTCTTTTGGTAACATCTGAATTTTATAACAATCAAAACCCTGTAACTTTTCTTCCAGACTTATTGTATGCTCATAGTCTTTTACAATAGAACTCTCCTTAAGTATATCGTCATTAGTATAATCAGAACCCATCCACCCTTGTGACATCATAGATGTAGGAATTTTAATCATTCGGCCGATTGTTGGCATCCAGTTCCACATCTCGGTTTCTCGTTTCATAAATACTTGACCCTTATCTCTGGCCGGACCTGTAATATAAGTCATTGAGTAATCTAGGCCGTTTGTCCATCCTTTCATTGATATATTTCGTTTCCAAGTTGGCCTTATAATTTCCATTTCCATTACAGACACATTGGTTTTTCCTCTCACTTTTTCATCAGCCTTCTGAATTATTTCCAGGCCTGTAAGTTGTTCCTGGCAAATAACAGATTGTTGAATAAAAAAAAGAAAGATGATCAGTGTGAATGGGAAAGATTTAAAATTCATCATATTTTTAAGAATAAAATGAATTATAAAAATAAGGTTTTAAGTCAAAATTACCTAAAAAATCGCATGATAATCCCATGATCAAATAGTTGATATATGAGGTAGTTGGAACTATACATTCGAAATTGAAGTGATAGGAGCCGAGGTGCTAGGAACCGGCGCAGTCAAAAGTGAGGCGTTCAGAACTGACGCGTTCGGAAGTGAAATGTTCGGAAGTAAAATCCTCTGAAGTAAATCCTCTGAAGTAAATCCCTCAGGAGATGAATTTAATATTGATGAAAGGCTTGAGAAACAAACTCAAGCACTTCAGGAAGCGATTCGCGCCAATAAGTCCAGTTATGGGCTCCGTTTCGAACCCTATATTCATGGGGAATCTCTTTCTTTTTCATCTCAATATGAACCAGACTATTGCCCTCGTAAAGAAAATCATCATCGCCACAATCAATATACCACCGAACAGACGATAGTTTATCTGCTGCCATACTTTTCACCAATTCCACAGCATTATGATTTTTAAAATATTCCTCAAGCTCTTCCTCAGAATAATTTAAATTTCCATCTCTATCGATATATGCCTTTAAATCATCAATGGTCAAGGGACCGGCATAGGCGCTTAATGGTGCAGATGAAGAAAATAGTTCAGGATGATGCAAGGCATACATAAAAGAACCTCCACCACCCATGGAAAGACCGGAAATGGCTCTGTAACGTTTTTCCTTTTTTATCCTGTAGATTTTCTCTACATAGGGCATTAATTCCTCGAAAAAGAAATCCTCATAATTCCATTTTCCGCTGATATCGTTATAATACCCTCTTTGACCCGTATTTGCATCAGGCATAACGATGATCATTGGTGTCGCTTTCCCTGTTTTGATTGACTCATCGGCAATACGCAAAACCTCACCAAACTGTATCCATCCGGTTTGATCATCTCCTGCTCCATGCAGCAAATACAATACAGGATAACTTCTGGACGAGCTTTCATAATCCGGTGGAAGATAGATGGCAAAATGTCTTTCTGAATTCAATATGGAACTTTTCATACTGAGCTTATCAAACACTTTACCGTGCTGCGCAGTGATTTGACTCACCCATAAACTAACTGAAAAAAAAAGTAGAACAAGAATAATTTTTTTCATGATCAAATAAGATTAAAAAGATATATCAATTTCGCGATCTAGTCTGAATTACTCACAAAAGCAACCTTTTTGCTATCCGGTGACCAGCTGGGTACATTAATCGTTCCTTGCCCCCCATATACATAGCTAAGAATTTTGGGTTCACCGCCGTCAACTGACATCATCCTCAGATAAACATGCTTATAAAACGGATGATCTCCAGACTCTACATCTGTCCCAAACGATAAAAACATAATTTTTTTTCCATCAGGAGATATATGTGGGAACCAATCATTTAATTCGTCAAATGTGAGCTGTTCAACCTCACTCCCATCCGGCTTCATTCTATAGAGCTGCATCGTTCCGGTTCGATTAGAATTGAAGTAAATATATTTTCCTTGTGGATCATATTCGGGCCCATCATCCAGTCCTTCTGTATCGGTCAATTGCGTCTCTTCACCAGTTTCAATATTGACGCTGTAAATATCATATTGGCCGTTGCGATTTCCTGTAAACACCAATTCTTTACTATCAGTTGACCAACCGTGTAAATAGGAAGCTCCCATTCCCTTTTTTGTCACTCTAAACGGTTCCGAACTTCCTTCTGCGGGCAAAGTATATATTGCTGAATCTCCTTTATCATCTTTATCATGATGACTAATCGCAATTTGAGTTCCGTCAAAAGACAATACATGGTCATTGTTATTTTTTACTGCCCTACCTGTATTGATCGTAGTTGTTGCATTGCTTTCAAGGTCATATCGATATAAATAACCATTTGAATTATAGATCAGAGCTTTTCCGTCAACTGTCCAGTTGGGAGCCTGAAGAGAGTGGGTTGAAGAGAATAATACTTTTCTTTCAAGTGTTTCGATATCTAGAACTTCTATATGACTTCCTAAATAGTCCTGATATCGCTCAAATGACTCATCAAACGGTTTGATGATTCTGACGTTATTAAAGATTGCTTTCTCAATGAAATCAGGATTGTGAGAGCAGACAAAAAGACCTATAAATAATTCATTATGCAAGCCTGAAATATCACGAGATACTTTCACCAAAGGTTCACCCATTTTGGCAGTTCCCATTATAAAAGTATTGCCTTTTCTTTCCAGCTGAATGACATCAGGTGCTGAATCAACAGAAGTTAATTCTTCAGTATCTTCTCCCTTTTTCTGCCTATACTGAAGAGAAACCAATCCATCTCCATGAACAGCAGCAGTTACATGTTCTGCATCCGATTGAAAACTATTTCTGGCCATCCAACCCAATTTGCGATGAGGATCAACGCCATCTCCAACAAATTTCACATTTGCTCTGAGTATAAAATCTCCTTGAATACTTTTCCAAAGAAAGTGGAATTGGTCATCTGCAAACCACATGTTAGCGCCGGAACCTTCTATCAGGTATTCCTGATCCACGCTGTGGTAGGAAACTGTTCCCGGAAGCTCAACTGCACCTATATCAGCATGATCGTAAAAAATTCCTATCTCCTTGGTTTGAGCTGACACATTGAAATGAAAAAACATAATAAACAAAAGCGTTGAAACTACTGAAATTGAGTCGTTCATAATTAAAATGACTTGGATCAGGTGTGGTATCCTGATCATGAAATACACTTTAAAAATAGAAAAAAAACACGAAAACTGATTCTATTCAAGCCTTTACTTTATGACAGCATCTTCAACAAGCAATGGATAAACATATCCGGCCCCAAATTCTCGGTCTAGAGCGAGGGTACCTTCAAATGTTACGGTATCTCCAACTTTTACCACATCCTTGGTTGTAAATGTGAGATCAGATCGATTCTCTCCTTTTGTTCCATCCATAAGATGAACCCAGTTCCGATCCATAATATCCATATTCACTTTGACCACTTGACCACGTACTTTAACGATTTGTTTATTATATTTTTCAGCATTTGTATAAAGATCACCAATGCTGTAACCACCCGAAACGGGACTGATCTTGAT